>JBBJLY010000065.1:0-33332 GCA_037720695.1 Kofleriaceae bacterium
CGACCTTGCCGAACGCGAAGCGTGGGCCCTCCTCGATCGAGATCGTGACGTGCATGCGCCGCTTGTCGCGCGACAGCTCGAGGGCCGGTGGCGCGACCTTGATCGTCGCGTACCCGGCATCCCAGTAATGCGCCGTCACCACCGCGAGGTCGCGCTCCAGCGCGTCACGCCGGTACGTGCCGGAGTCGTTGAGGAACGCCAGCGCGTTGGGTGGCCGCGTCGCGAGCAGGCCCCGCAGCGTGCGATCCGACACCGCCCGATTGCCTACCAGCTTGACGTCGCTGACCAGGATCTTCGCGTGCTCGTCGACCCGAAACGTGACATCGACCTCGCCCGGCCCGGCCGGCGCGAGCGAGTAGTCCACGGTCGCGAGTGAGAATCCCTCCTCGAGATAACGCGCCGCGATCCTGTCGCGATCGCGCTGGACTGCCTTGATGTCGACGACGACGCCACGCTTGAGGTCGAGCACGTCGTTGATCTTGTCGAGCCCGAGCTCGCGATTGCCGGCGACCAGGACCTTTCGGATCGATGGCCGCTCCTCGACCTCGAACGTGACACGTGCCGCGCCGGACGGCAGATCCTCCGTCACGACACGGACGTCATCGAACAGCCCGAGCTTCCAGATCGCGTGGACGTCGGCGCGCAGCCGTGTCGGATCGACGAGCTGGCCCGGCCGCGAGCTGATCTGCAGCTGGATCGCGTCGGCTTCGACCCGGTGATTTCCGGCGATGCCGATGCGCTCGATCAGCGGATCCGCGAGCGCGGTTGCGGCAACCGACACGGGGACGACAACAAACGCGACAATGATCAGGCGCGAACCTGGACACGACACCACGCAGCTCCTTCGGTGAGCGAAGGCCGCGCCCGCGTCCATTCAGGATCGCGCGCACCGACCGACGCTGCGAGCTGGGTGACGGGCTCGGCGAGCAGCGTGTTTGCTACTGACCGGCGACCGGCATGCGAGGTTGCCCGAGTCAGAAGCAGTTGAACGAGCTGCTACAGAACTGGAACGACGGATCCCCGTCGCACGTGCCGTCGCCGTTGCTGTCATTGCAGCACACGCAAGCGCCCTCGCCGTCGGGCCACTCGGCCGGGCCGACGCTGTAGTCCCACTCGCAGCTGCCGGACTCCATGTAGACCCACGGCGTGCGCACGCCCCAGTTGGAGGTCGAGGTGCAGAGCGAGCTGCGCTCGCCGACCATCTGGGTGAGCTCGGGGTCGGAGAAGAACAGCGCGATACGGAACGTCGACAGCGACTGCTCGACGACGGCCTCCTCGGCGGGCTCGTCGGCGGCAACGCCGCAGCCGGCGCCAGCGGCGACCACCAACAGGACTACAAATGATGAGCGTGCGAACATGCGGACCTCCAGGGTTGGGTTACGAGCTCGCACCTCACCAGCTCGCGGTCGATCATCGATACGACCGGGCCCGCCTGAAACCGGGCAGTTTCCGCCAGCCGCGTGTTGCCGGGCTGATGTCGGCAGCCGGCCGCGGCACGCGCATGCTCGGGAGCATGACGAGCTGGATCACCGCGATCAGCGTCGCGCGCATCGCGGATACGATCGGGCCACAGGTCGCTCGCACCCTCGGGCTCGAGCTCGCCGCGGTGCGATTCGAGGATCGCATCGCCGTCTCGCACGCGATCGAGATCTGGGAGCGCGCGATCGCCGCGACCGGCCGCGATCTGCCAGTTCGTGCCGCCAGGTATGCGTCGTGCGACGAGCGCAGCACCGTCGCGTTCGTGGGCGCGAACCAGCCGACGTTCGCGGCCGGGCTCGTGAAGCTGGTCCAGCTCTACCCGACGGCGTCCAACGCCTATGGCTGGCAGCTCGAGCGCAGCGACACCGAGCTGCGACTGGTGTGCGCCCCCGCAGGACCGATCGAGCACCTCGGCTGGCAAGCCCAGCTCGAGCACGAGCTGGTCGACATCGCGAGCGTCGCGACGCGCCTGACCGAAGGCGCCGCCCGGCCGCGCGCCCTGTGGTTGCAACATGCACCGCCACCGATCGTGACCGCGCAGATCACCGACCAGATCGGCATCTGCCCCGAGGTCGCGCGGCCGCGCTACGAGCTGACCTGGCCGATCGCGGTCGCCACCGCGCCGCTGATCGGCGCGCGCCCGCATGTCGCGAACGAGCTCGAGCGCCCGCTCGCGCAGCTGCTCGCCGCCGAAGAAGCTCGCCGATCGATGTCGGAGCGCGTGCGACGGCTGATCGCCGGCTCTCCCGTGCCGCGCCGGTGGAGCGTGACCGAGCTCGCCGAGCTCCTCGGCGTGTCCCGCCGCAGCCTCGAGCGTGCGCTCGCAGCCGAGCACACCTCCGTCGTCCGCATCCTCGATCGCGAGCACCGCGCCGCCGCGCTCGCGTGGCTCGCCGATCTGTCGATCGACGAGGTCTCGCAGCGACTCGGCTACTCCGAGCCTCGTGCGTTCGCGCGCGCCTTCAAGCGCTGGACCGGCAAGTCACCGTCCGCGGTCCGCGCCGCGCTCAGGGATTGCAGCTGATGATCGGTGGCGCGAACGTGTCGGAGCAGGCAACGCCGTTGTAGGGCGCCTCGCACAGGTCATACATGGCGCCGCGGCACGCATCATCGCAGGTCGCCGGGTTGGCGCACGAGGCGGGTCGCGCCAGGCAGAACGACTCGCCGTCGCGAGCGCCGCCGAGGTACGCGACCTCGACTTGATCCTCGGCACACTCGTCCGTGCTGGAGGAACCGCAAGCCGTGGCGAGCATGAGGAGCAGGATCCGCGTCGTACCGAGCATGGCGTGCACGGTAGCGCGAATGCGGGCTGGCGAACCGGTAGGAGGCGGCTACGTTCGGTCGCTGGGGTGTCTCTACGGCGGCGTCAGGTTGAACGCGAACACGTACCAGCGCGAGAGCCGCCAGCCGAGGTCGACCGTGACGACGCTCTTGCCTTTCGTGGTGACCAGCTTGTACTCGAAGCACCGCATGATCGGCACCTCCTGCTTCTTGCCGGCGCACGCATCCTGCTTCGCGAGCGTGACCTTGGGCGTGGGGCCGATCTCCGCGAGGATGTCGCTGAGAGACGAATCGAAGTCCTTCGGCAGGTTGTCGATCAGTGCATGCTCGAACTGGGGGAACGCGTCGATGATCTTGCCGGTGAGCAGGATCCCGAGCACCGTGCGCGCGAGCAGATCGGCGGAAGCGGGCGTTGCGGTCTTCTCGAGCTTCGCGATCAGATCGTCGGGTGGCGTCACCTTGAAACCTCCGACGTGCGACACACCGCTAGGCGACGTCACGACCTCGAGATGGAACGCCACGGTGGCGTGCTCGAACACGGCGTGACCATCGATCCGGGGGTCGCCGGTGGTCTCGACGACCGCGGCATCCTTCACCGACTGGAAGCTGCCGAACGCGGGATCGAATATCTCGAACACGCGCTCCATGCCGCGCGTACTCTCGAGTTGCATCTCCTTCACGAGCTGATCGAGCTGGTCGGCTCTCCAGCGCGCAAAGAACTGCTTGCTGATCGCCATGGCGTCGATCGAGGTCCGCGCGTCCGCGACCTCGACGGGTGTGATCGTGAGCTTGGTGGTCCCCGTGCGGGTGGAAGCCGCGCCCTGCCCCACCACACCCACGCCCTTCAGGATCGCAAACGTCCCCGCGGCCACGAGGACCAGCCCGGCGATCACGCGGATCACACGCTTCGTGCGTTCGGTGCGCGCCACGAACGCCAGCGAGATCAAGCCGGCCAGCACCGCGATACTGCCACCTCCGATCGCGAGCCAGTCGCGCACGACGAGCTCCACGACGCGCCCGTTCTCCGTCCGCGACGATACCGAAGACGCGGAGAACACGAACGGAACGGTCGCGGCGACCACGCCGATGTACTCGACCGCCGAAGGAAAGGACCGGGGCAACCGCAGGTCGTCGGACATCCTTGCGCTCGTAACACGTTCCGTACCGGGCGCCGTCAGCGCCGAACCCGACGAATGCTCGCCGTCACGTCGTCACGTCATCACGCGTGACGTCACGTGACGTCACGTGACAACGTCATCATTCGAGGAGCAGGCCGAGCGATGACAGCTGGGCACAGCGCCCCGCTCGCCAGCTCGCGCGGGTCGAGGTCGGGTCGTCGAGCACGAACGCGGCGGGCGCAGCCGGCCAGCCCGCGCCCGGCGTCAGGTCGCGCGCGAACTTGCCCCACGCTCCCTGGATCGCGTCGCGCACCACGAGGTCGCTCGCGGTCGGCGTGATCAGCCACTGCGAGAACGATCCGAACAGGTGGATGAAGTCGAGGCCGTGCACCGCGCCGTAGCCGGTCAGGATGCCGGAGGCATGACGGTCGAGCTCGTACAGGAAGTTGCCGGTCCCCGTGCTCGCGAGGGCGAGCGCCGGGCAGGCGAACGCGAGGTCGGTCGAGAGTGCGGTCGCGGCGCCGATCTCGGTAACGAGCGCAGCCGGATACATCGCGCGGAGCACCGTCTTCTGATCCGCGGTCACGGGCAGCCGATCGAGATAGCGATCGAACGCGCCCGGCGTGTTGGTGACCCCCATCGCGTTGACCACGAAGTAGCTGGTGTCTTCCTTGTTGGAGCCCGCGAGGATCGGCACGTTGCCGCGTCCGCCGCGAATCGCCGCCATCGGCCGTTGCTCGAGCACGACACCGTCGACGACGGGCAGGGTCAGTGTGATCGGCAAGCCAATGTCGAACGCGACAGGCGGCACGAGTGCGACCAGCTCCGCGGTGGGCTTCGCCCGCAGACACGATGCGACCTCGGTCGTGCAGCCGAGCCGGGTCGCGAGCTCCGCACCTACGGTGTATGCCCCCGGAAACGTGCCGAACGTTGCCGTCTTCTCCATCACCAACCGGCACGAGCCCGATTGCATCACGGCGGCGCGATACAGGCCCTGGGCGAGCGGCGCGGCGAGCAAGGTGCAGATCGACGCGCCGCCGGCGGACTCTCCGGTGATCGTGACGCGATCCGGATCGCCGCCGAATGCGCGCGCGTTGCGCTTGACCCAGCCGAGCGCCGCGATCTGATCGCGCAGCCCCCAGTTTCCGGTTCCGCCGTCGGCCGCGACCAGCTCGGGCAGCGCGAGGAAGCCGAGCACGCCCAGGCGGTAGTCGATCGAGATCACGACGGCATCGGTCGCACGCGCGAGCGCGGCGGCATCGTAGAGCGCCTCGCGTGCCGCACCCGACACGTACCCGCCGCCGTGGATCCAGACGTTCACCGGTCGCGAGCCGACGCCCGGATGCGCCCACACGTTGAGTGCGAGGCAGTCCTCGGCTTGCGGGGTGATCTCGGAGATCTGCGGGCAGGCCGGTCCAAATGTGGTGGCCTGGAACGGTGCGGTCCAGGCCGGACGCAGCTCCGGCGGCGCGAACCGCGGCGCGGTCGCGAATGGGATCCCCCGGAACACGAGGAGATCGTCGTCGGCAACGCCGCGAACCGGGCCACGGTCGGTCTCGACGTCGATGCCGACCGGCCCGGCGTCGAACACCACACCGGCGTCGCGTTCTGCCTCACCTCCGCCGCAGGCTGTGGCGAGAACCCACAGGATCGCGATCGATCGATTCATCAACTCGACGACTGCACGCAGCGGACCGCTCATGCCCCGCTTGCGCCTCCTCCGGCGGGCAAGATCGTGCCCATGTCCTCGGGCGTCGGCAGCGCGAGCGCGCCGAAGCCGGGGTTCGCGCGGTCGGCGCGATACACGAAGAAGCCGAAGCCCGAGCCCTCGAGGTCGGCGAACACGCCGTTGGTCCACCACGCGCGGCGGCCCGTCGATCCCAGCGCACGGGGTTCTCCCGTCGCGTTGGTCGAGAAGTTCTCGGCGCCCGCTTGTGACTGCAGCGGGACGAACGGTCCAGGAACCTCCGGGGTCGCCACGCTGGCGGTCTCGGCCGTGCTCGGGTGTTGCCGCGCAGCTGTGCTGGTCATCACGACGCTGACGTGGCCGGAGCCCGCGGCATCCTTGTCGCCGGTGCTCGCGAGGATGATGACGAGCTGACCGAGATCCGCTTCGCGCTGCGCGTCCTCGGGCGTCGGCACCGCCTCCCAGCCGTAGTGCGTGACGCCCCACTGCAGCATCCACGTGTACATGTCGTTGGCATCGACCTGCCCGGTGCGGTCGGTGCTCGGGTGCCCGTCGTGCTCGATCTCGGTGATCGCATCGGACGTCCACCACGTGCGTGGCAAGTAGCCGCCCATCGCGGTCACGACGTCGAACGCGTAGATGTTGCACCACGTGTCCTTGTCCTTGTCGGTCGGGATCGGAGTGTGACGGGTCGAGCCCGGAATCAGCAGCGAGTCGGCGAGCGCGTGCTCGTTGGCAGCGAACAGGTGGATCCGGATCGCCTCGGCGGCCGGGGCATCGCCAGCGGTGATCGCCTCCTGCATCCGCGTCTGGATCAGCGCGTTCAGCTCGGTGACCGCGGTGTGGCGCAGGTGACGTCCCGGCAGGGTCGGAATCGACTCGTCGGGAATCGCACCATACTCCGCGGTCAGTGCCGGCAGCTCGCTCGCGAGGTGGCGCAGCAGGTAGAACTCGCGGACCTCGCCGATCGATCCCGGCTGGGTGTTGTTGACCGGCAGCCGGTAGCTATCGGAGACGAAGTAGTCGGTGTCGGCCCAATCGACCGGGACATCCTGGCGATTGCCTCCGCGGTCGGGATGCACCGGATCGGGCACGGTGGTGTCCTCGTCACGATGGATCGCCGCGCTCGGGGAGCCGCCGACATCAACGGCCTCGCCGGCGGTGACGGCCGACGCAACCGCGCGCGCTTCGTGCTCCGACGCATCGCCCGGATCGCTCACGGCAGCCCCGCCCGCGCGCCCCTGCCGGCTCTGCACGACGTGCGTGAGCTCGTGCGCGATTGTCTCCTTGTCGGGGCTCGCCGCCGAGAATGCGACCTGCTCGCCGCGCGTCGCCGCACGCGCACCGAGGGTCGAGAGATCGCGGCCGGTGTAGGCCTTCACGCCGGAGAAATCAGCACCGAGTCGGTGCTGCATCTCGTCGCGGAACGGGATCTCTCCCGCGGCGCCCGCGGTCGCGGTGTCGAACGCCGCCGCAGGGTCGCCAGTCGCGGGCGCGCCAGACTCGGCTCGCTGGATCATGCCGCGACTTTGCAGCGGTCCGCTCGGGCCGTCGGGATCGCGCGCGGTGCTGTCGGTGAAGCGCGGATAGATGTGATCGTGCTCGAAGTCGACGACGGACGGACGGCCGCGCCCCAGCATGGTCATCGTTCGTTTGTCGTGAGTGGCCGGCACCATCGCGCTGCGATCAAAGAAGTCCTCGCCCGTGCGCAGATACTGGCTCGTGCTGACATCGCTGGTCGACATGACGGCTGGCGACGTCGTCATCGGGTCGCTGCCGTCGAATGCCGGGGGCGCGTCGCTCGGCTTGCGCGCACCGAACGCGTTGCCATCGATCGTGACCAGCTGTCCCGGCTCTTCGCCCACGCGGGGTGTGTACGACGCGACGATGCAGACGTGATTCGCGTTGCCATCACCATCCCAGTCGACCACCACGATGTCGCCCGGTCGGATGTCCTCGCCGATCGCGTCGCCGGACAGCCAGCTGCGCAGCGAGCCACGTTGCGTGTGGTACTCGCGCAACGAGACCTCCCCCGCTGTCCCGTGCGGCTGGATCAGCTCCGGTGATCGGTACTCGATGAAGGTGTAGTTGAAGAACGGGGCGACGTTCGTGGAGTGGTTGAACGCGTTGTTGAGCTCGGGGGCGAACCCGGCCGCCCGGAGCTGCGTGTTCGCGAACATCCCGCACCAGTCCACGACCTCCTCCGGACTGTCGGCGCCGGGATAGCCCGAGCCTGCGACGAAGGCCTGACGCTGCGTCGCGCGGTTGTCGCTGGTCGTCCCCTCGGCGTGCCACGCCTGCAGCGTGCGATCGGCGTGATAGGCGGCGAGCGCCTGGAAGCCAAGCACGATCTCGTCCTGGGTGCGCTGGAGCTGGAGGTCGAGCGCGGCACGCGCGGGTGCATCGGTCACCAGGGCGATCTCCGGCTGCAGCGCCTCGACGTGGCTGGCGAGCGCGCGAAACTGCCGGGTATCTCGCGGAACCACGGTCGACCGTGCCTCGATCGCATCGGCCGCGATCCCTTGCAACACGGCGAGCAAGCGCGCCGCCGCCGCGGCCGGGTCCTCCTGGCGCTGGATCTGCTCCCACGGTGCCGCGTCCTGAAACAGGGGCGCGCGCGGGGCGACCGCGATCCCGAGCGTCGCGATCAGCTGGTGCCAGTCATCCGTGCGGGTCCGCTTGCCAGGTGACGCGAGCGGCTCGGCGGTAGAAGGGGTGCGGGTGGTGGCCTCGGCGCGAGCGTCCCGTTTCATTGGCCCCTGGAGCCAGCGCGCGTTGACCCGTCGCACGGAATCGACGCGGGCTCGGCGCAGATGCCGGCCCGGCACGCCGATTCGGCGTGCGTGCGCCGCAGGTACCTGATCTGACGGCGGTCCCGCGTGGCGCGGCGGGTGCTCTTGCTCCCGTCACATGCTGTCTCACCAGGGTTCGCTCGATCGTAGCAAGGCAGACAACGATCGCTCGTCGGCGCTGCCGATGCCCGGCAAGCAGACGCTCGTCCGTTCCGACCCCGGACTGTCGGGTCCATCGCAGCCAGGCACGCCGACCCCCGCCAACGACGAGGCGCCCGAGGCTGCAGCCGGCAACGCAGCGCCGGGCGCGCAGCCGTTCGAGGACGACGGGATCACGTGGATCCAGCGCAACGACGGTGCGTTCGAGTGCATCAAGGCCCCGTATGCGCGCCAGGACATGCGCCATACGGTGATCGATCGCGCGCTCTAGCTCGACGAGTGGCAGCGGATCGAATCTCGCTGAAGCCCGCCGCGCCCGGTGGCGCCGCGGTGCAGCGCAAGGCGAGCGGAGCTGCGGGCGGCAAGGATGTGCACGCGACGGCGGCGGCGGGTGTGCGCGACGCGTCGAGCGCGCTGCCGTACGCGTCGATGATCCAGCAGTCGTTCGGCCGTCACGAGATCGGCGGCGTCAAGGCCGCGGTCGGCGGCGCGGCGACCGCGGCGACCGCCGCGATCGGCGCGACGGCCTATGCGACGGGTGATCGCGTCGCGTTTGGCGGCGCGCCTGATCTTCACACCGCGGCCCACGAGGCAGCGCACGTGGTGCAGCAGCGCAGCGGCGTGCAGCTCGCCGGTGGCGTCGGCAGCTCGGGCGATCGCTACGAGCAGCATGCGGATCGGGTCGCAGATCGCGTGGTCTCCGGCGGCTCCGCGGAGTCACTGCTCGACGAGATGACCGGTGGTGGTGGCAGCTCGCAGGCGGTGCAGCGTCACGACTCGCCGAGCCACATCGCGATCGGTGACTCGGTGCAGGGCGAGAAGGTCTACATCCACGGCGTCCCGTTCACGGCGGGCCAGATCTCCGCGCTGGCCGACTACGTCACCTCGGTCGACGGGCTCGAGACTCGATTCACGATCTGCGAGGTGTCGCGCATGCACGACTTGCTGGTCGCGGGGATCGAGGACACGAACGCATGGAACATCGCGACCAACGGCGAATACGGCGACGAGGTCGAGGCCAACGAGAAGCACTTCGCCCCATCCGTCGGAGACGGCGGTGCGAACTTCCGCTCGCAGTTCATCACCGGCTTCGCGAGTGGACTCGCGGCGGTCGCGAGCGGGGACATCACCAGCGGTCGAGCGCTCGGTTATGGCGCCGAGCACTACATGCAGGACGCGTTCTCCGCGGGCCATCAACTCGCCGCCCGTGATGTCGAGCGAGAGGTTGACGAGGTCTTGAATCTCATGGGCGAGGCGGTGTCGATCTCGTTTTCGATCGCCGGTGGCGTCTACGCCGCGAAGGCACACGTGATCCGGTGCTACGACGTCGCGTTCGGTGATGACCTGTTCGGGCACCCGATCGAGGCACTCGATTTCGCGAAGATCGCAGCGATCGGTGGGGCATACAAACGTAACGCCGGGGTCGCCGATGCGGTCCGGCGCTTCGTCCACGAGCGACTCGAGACGGGTGTCGAGGTGACCTCGAAGGCGCACCCGATGCCGTTCACACTCCTCGGAGATCACGACATCGATGGCGAAGGCGGAACGGATGCGCTGATCGCGCTGCAGACCGCGCTGCACGAAGGTCGCGGCTTGCTCGAGGCCGGGGCTCCCCAGGCGAGCGCGAACACCATCGCGACCACGCACTTCGACAACCATTGCCCGATCCCGACGGCTACCGGAGGAGCGACGATCCGGGATGCGATCGAAGCAGGCACCCAGGACAGCGAGGCGATCATCGCCGCGGTCGTCAAGTCGATGTGCGAGACGATCGAGGACGTGATGGACACGCTGGTCGACGAAACGCACAGCTTGCCGGCCATGCTGCTGCTCCGGGTCACGAAGGCCGCAGACCCCGAGAACGGGCCACCGAACGCGTTCCCGGTGCTCGATCCGTTCGAGCCGGGTGCGCCCGTCGTCGGCCAGCCTGTCGAACAAGGCGGTTCGTACGTCCCGGATGGCCCGCGCGAGTCGTACGTCCCGGACGCACCGGTCCAGAAGAGCGAAGGCACCGCGACCGCAACCACCGCAACCAGCGCACCGACGCAGAACGACCGCATGACGCCGACGCTCGGCGAGCTGAGCACCGGATTCCCGCTGCTGCAGGAGACGACGATCCCGACGCCCTACGGCAACATGGTGGTCAAGGCGAACCTGAGCGGGACGGTCGACCTGGCACCCAAGACCGAGGGCGAGACCGGGCTGCCGACCAACGTCAGCGCGAATCCCACCGAGGTCGCGGCCGAGACCACCGGCGTGCTCGCCGCGGCGCTCGGGCGCGAGCTCGGCATCGTCGCCGACAAGCTGACGCTGAAGAGCACGGGCAGTCTCGAGTACGCGCTCGGCTTCAACGAGGTCGCGCTGCCGGGATTCGGCCCGCTGACGCAGAAGTTCCAGTTCCAGCTCGTCGAGGCCACGACCTCGTTGACCAAGCTCCCCGAGGTCAAGTTCGGGACGTTCACGCTCACCGGCACGCTCGCCGTGCCGCCGCAGTATGACGTCGGCGGCTCGATCGCGATCGAGCTCAAGCTCGAGCCGAACTGGTGGGCGATCGCGCGCACGCTGCTCGCCCAGACCGCGAAGCAGGCGGTCGCCGGCGCCGCGACCGAGGCTGCGGCCGGCGGGGCCGCGGCGGGCGGTGAAGCGGCGGGCGTCGTCGGTGGTGCCGGGCTCGGCCTGGCGCCGGTCGCGGTCGGCGCGGTCGGTGCGGCGATCGTGGTCCGGCTGATCGCCGAGGCGTATGTCAACGCCAACGGGCACGACCCGGCGCTCGAGTCGGCCTACATCGGCGGCTACTCGACCGGGCTCGCGAGCGAGATCTTCCAGGTGTTCACCAAGCTCCCCGAGTTTCCGCCGTCCGCGATCAAGGAGCAGATGACGGTCCGCCAGTACGAGGGCGTCACCGACGCCGAGCGGGTGCTCGCGACGATCCCCGAGCACGAGCGCGCGGCGGTCCGGGAGGAGTACACGTACTCGAACTTCAAGGGCAGCGTCGAGGCCCAGCTGCGGCTGGCGCTCCGTAACTGAACGTGCGGGCCTTTGCCGTGGCGGAGGGGTGACGGATACTCCCGGTGATGACCTCGGGCCCCGTCCACACTGCAGATCCAGCCTCGACCGCCGGCGCCGCGGACTCCAGCCGCGGGATCGAGCTGCTCTGCATCGCCGGTGATCGCTCGTTCACCGTGAAGCTCCCGGCGTCGGGCGAGCTGGTGGTTGGCCGCGGGCCGGAGTGCGGTCTCGCGGTCGACGATCCGCGGGGGTCCCGCGCGCTTGCGCAGCGCCGGGTGGACCCCGACGGGCTCCGGCTGTCGGACCTCGGTAGCCGGCATGGCACCGTGATCAATGGCGAGGCACTCGCCGAGCCGCGGCTGGTGCGCTCGGGAGATGTCATCGGCGTCGGCAGCACGCTGCTGGTGGTGCGGCGATCGCCGCGGGCACGGCCAAGCGCGGTCAGCGAGCAGCCCGGGCTGGTGCGCCGGCTCGCCGAGGAGCTGGCGCGAGCCACACAGTACGAGCGCGAGCTATCGGTCCTGATCGTGCGCACGCGAGCCACCAACCAGGCGGCCGTGATCGCGGATCGCTCGCGCGTGATCGACACCGTGGCGGCGCTCGGGAATCGCCACGTCGTCGTGCTGGCGCCCGAGCTCGGGCCCGACGAGGCCGAGGCCCGCGCGCGCGAGCTGCTGGAGCTGGACGACCAGCTGGCGATCGGGATCGCGACCGCGCCGTACGACAGCCTCGATCCCGATGCGCTGCTGGGCGGGGCACGCTCCGCCTGCGATGCGGCGAAGCCCGGGGCGATCGGGCACGCACGCGACGGCGGAGAGACGATCATCGCGGGCCCGCAGCGGATCCTCGTCGTGGATCCGGCGATGTCGCGACTGTACGAGCTGGCGCGCCGGCTCGCGCGCTCGAACATTCCGGTCCTGATCCAGGGCGAGACCGGCGTCGGCAAGGAGCTCGCGGCGGCGGCGGTGCATGCCGGCTCGGCGCGCACCGGCGGTCCGTTCATCTCGGTCAACTGCGCGGCGATCCCGGAGACCCTGGCCGAGAGCGAGCTGTTCGGATACGTGCGCGGCGCATTCTCGGGTGCGGTCGCGACCAAGGCCGGCTACCTCGAGGCGGCCTCCGGCGGCACGCTGTTCCTCGACGAGATCGGCGAGCTCTCCGCCGCGACGCAGGCCCGGCTGCTGCGCGTGCTCGAGAGCGGGGAGCTCGTGCGGGTCGGCGAGACCACGCCGCGCACGATCGATCTGCGGATCGTCGCGGCGACCAACCGAGATCTTCAGAAGGAGGTCGACGCGGGGCGGTTCCGGAGCGACCTCTACTTCCGGCTCGGTGCGGCGCGACTCGAGATCCCGTCGCTGCGCGATCGGCCTCGCGATCTTGCGCGGCTGATCGACCGCGTGCTCGCTGATGCCTGCAGCCGGCTCGCGCGCCCCCCGCTGGTGCTGTCGATCGGGGCCGCGCTCGCGCTATTTCGCCACGACTGGCCGGGCAACGTGCGCGAGCTGCGGCACGTCCTCGAGTACGCGGCCGCGGCCGCCCACGACTCGGCGACCGAGGTCGAGCTGTGGCACCTTCCGCCGGGCCTCGCGGCGGCGGCCCGCAAGCAGCGTGATGCCGAGGTCGCGGTGGCCGAACGGCCGGTCGGTCGCAGCGCGCCCGAGCTCGCCGCACCGGCCGGCTTCCGGCCGATCGCCGACGAGGTCCGCGAGCTCGAACGGGCACGCATGATCGCCGCGTTGCGCGCGAGCGAAGGGATGCAGAACCGGGCCGCCGAGCTGATCGAGATGCCGCTCCGGACGTTCGTCACCAAGCTCAAGCGCTACGCGATCGCGCCCGAGGAGTGGCGCGCGACATGAGCAACCGCTCGTCGGTGCCTGACATCGACGAGTTCCGGCTGGTACGAGTGCTCGGACACGGCGGGATGGGGTCCGTGTATCTGGGCTACGACACCGTGCTCGAGCGCGATGTCGCGATCAAGTTGATCCGCGAGCGCGGCGACGACGCTGATGCGCGCCAGCGGTTCCTCACGGAGGCCCGCGCGATCGCGCGCCTCGCACACCCCAACGTGATCGCGATCTTTCGCGCCAGCACGACGCGCGATGGCCAGCCGTATCTGGTCCAGGAGCTGATCCGTGGCCACAGCCTCGATCGCCTGGAGCTCCCGATCGATCCGACGCGCGCGATCGCGATCGCACTCGGCGTCGCGCGCGGCCTGGCCGCCGCCCACCGGCGCGGGATCCTCCACCGCGACATCAAGCCCGCGAACATCATGCTCGACGAGGCTGGGGTGCCGAAGCTGCTCGACTTCGGGATCGCGAAGCTGACGCACGCCGCGCCCGCGCTGCCGATCACCCCACCCGTGGTTCGCGATCGCGAGCTCCCGATCGACGTCGCAGCGACGCTCGATGCGCCCACGCCGGTGATCCGCGCCGAGCCGGCGAACATCGCATCACCGGCGGATCCGACGCAGGTCGGCGCGCTGGTCGGAACGCCCCGCTACATGGCACCGGAGGTGTGGCGCGGCGAGCCGGCGACCGTCCGCAGCGATCTGTACTCGTTCGGCGCGTTGCTCTACGAGCTGGTGACCGGCGTGCCGCCATATCCCGAGACCGATCCTGCCGAGCTCCAGCACGCGGTCGTGCACGGATCGACGACCCCCGCGGTGAGCTCGCTCGCAACCCAGCTCGATGGTGGCTTCGCGACGCTCATCATGGCGTGCCTGTCGCGTGACCCGGCGCAGCGGCCCGCGTCTGCCGACGAGGTCGCTTACGGGATCGATCGCATCCTGAGCGGGGCGCCGGCCTTGCCGGAGGGCAATCCATATCCCGGGCTCGCGCCGTTCGGGGAGGCCCACCGCGCCGTGTTTTATGGCCGTGGCACGGAGATCACCGCCGTCATCGATCGATTGCGCAGCGATCCGCTGGTCGTGGTCGCGGGAGACTCTGGAACCGGCAAGTCCTCGCTGTGTCGCGCCGGCGTGGTGCCCGCCGTGATCGCGGGCGCGCTCGGCGATCGCCGGACGTGGAGCGCTCACGTGATCGTCGTCGGGCGGCACGCGGTCGCGACGCTGCACGACGTGCTCGGCCTGTCCCCCGGCGCACCCGCCGCCGCGCTGGCACGTGCGGTCGGCGCGACCCCCAACACCGGTGCGATCATCTTCATCGACCAGTTCGAGGAGCTGGTGACCCTCAACACCCCAGCGGAGGCGATGCAGGCAGCCGAGCTGATCGCGAGCCTCGCGTCGGTGCCGGGCGTCAAGATCCTGCTCGCGGTGCGCGGCGACTTCCTGACGCGCGTCGCGACCCTGCCGCAGCTCGGCGGCTTGATGACGCGCAGCCTGCACCTGGTCCGCGAGCTGTCGCCGGCCGACGTCCGCGACGCGATCGAGGGGCCCGCGCGCGCGAAGGGAGCGGTGTTCGAGACCGCCGCGCTGGTGGACGCGTTGGCGGCATCGATCACCGATCAGCCGGGCTCGCTGCCGCTGCTGTCGTTCGCGCTCGCGGAGCTGTGGCAACGCCGCGATGCCGCCCGAGGCGTGATCCCCGCCGCGGCGCTCGACGCGATCGGTGGGGTCGCCGGCGGCCTCGCGCGTCACGCCGACGCCGTGATCGCCGCACTCGGCAAACCGGAGCGAGCGGCGGCACGGCGCATCGCCCTCCAGCTCGTGACCACCGACGGGACCCGCGCGCAGCGCGAACGCCGAGAGCTGTGCGCCGACGACGATCCCGCTGCGATCGCGGCGCTCGAGGCGATGGTGCGGGGCCGCCTCGTGGTCGCACGCAATACACCTGGAGGCGACTCGGTCTACGAGCTCGCCCACGACTCGTTGATCGGCGCGTGGTCAACCCTCGGTGGCTGGCGGGACGACGTCGCCGGGCAACGCGGATTGCGGACCCGACTCGCCGCGGCAGCGGACGAGTGGCGCCGGCTCGATCGACCGGCCGACGCGTTGTGGAACCAGGCGCAGCTCGCCGAGGTCCGCACGCTCGACGAGATCTCTGCTGGTGATCGCAGCTTCCTCGACGCCAGCCGTGCACGCGTGCGCCGGCGCCGACTCGGGCTGCTCGTGCTCGCAGCGAGCCTACCCGCCGTGGCGCTCGTGACGTGGACCGTGATCCAGCGCGCCGATCGCGCCGATCGCGACCACGCGGTCGGGGTACACCTCACGCAGGCGACCCATCAGCTCGCGACCGCCGCCCAGACCGGCGCGTCGTCGAGCCGGGGTCGCGCCGAAGCGTTCGCGTATTTCGATCGCGACGATGTCGACGCCGCGGAGGCCGCGTGGTCGCGCGCGCGGATCGCGAGTGTCTCCGCCCGCGCAGCGTATGCGTCCGCACTTGCGGAGCTCGACGCGGCGGTGTTGATCGACGGCTCACGCGTTGACGTGCGAACCGCGATGGCGAATGCGCTGTACGAGCTCGCGACCCTGGTCGAGTCCGAAGGCGATCACGAGGCCGCGAGCGACCTCGCGACGCGCCTTGCTGCGTTCGACACCGGGCCGTTGATGGCTGCCTGGCGACGGCCGGCAAGTCTCGTCGTCAACGCGCCGGAAGCGCGCCGGATCGAGATCCAGGGCCGAGGTACGGCAGTCGTCGTGCAGCCCGGGAGCAAGCAGCCGCTCGCGCCAGGGTCCTATGTCGTGGTGCTGCACGGCGCGGTCGGTGTGGTCGTCCGCGCGCCGGTGCTGCTCGCGCGCGCCGAGCAACTCGCGCTCGTGATCGACCTGCCGCCGGCGATCCCGGCCGGGATGATCTATGTGCCCGCCGGGCGGTTCCTGATCGGACGCACGACCGACGACCAGGTCTATCGCCGCGACTTCCTGCTCGCGGCGCCACTCCACCAGGTGACGACCGCCGCGTACCTGATCGGGACGAACGAGGTCACGTTCGGCGACTGGATCAGCTACCTCGACGCACTCGACCGTGACGAGCGCGAGCAACGGCGCCCCAAGATCCCGACCGTGATGCTCGAGGGCGGTCGCGGCAAGCCCTACACCCTCACGCTCCAGCCAGCGACGAATCGTTATGTCGCGCGGGCGGGCGAGCTGCTCGCCTACGCCGACCGTAGCGCTCGCCGACTCGTCCGGTGGGAGCGCCTGCCGGTCACCGGCATCTCGTTCGAGGACGCCCGCGCATACACCGCCTGGCTCGCGCGGACCGGTCGGGTCCGGGGCGCCCGGCCGCGTACCGATCGCGAATGGGAGCGCGCCGCCCGCGGCGTCGACGGCCGGCTGTGGGCGCACGGCGACGTGCTCGAACCCGACGACGCGAACATCGACATCACCTACCGCCGCAAGCCCGGAGGGCTCGGGCCCGACGAGGTCGGAGCGCATCCACGCTCGACCAGCCCGTTTGGACTCCACGACACCGTCGGCAACGCCTGGGAATGGGTCGCCGGTCCCGCGGGGTCCGCCGTGCTACGCGGCGGCGGCTGGTACCACACCGCCGCGAGCGCGGTGAGCTCGAACCGCGACCTCAACGATCCCGCGCTCGAGACCGTGTGGAGCGGCCTGCGGATCTGCGCGTCGCCCTGACTACGGACCGGCCTCGCCGGCGAGCGTGAACCCGATGCGCGCGACGAACGCGTACATCGGATCGGCCGGGACGAGCGTCGACGAGACGTGGTCGCCGGTCACCGCGTGGCGGTACAGCTTGAGCTCGACGTACTGGTCGTTCGGTCGCAGCCTGTAGACGTAGCCCTCGAAGCCTTCGACCGGTCCACCCGTTGGCGTCTCGTAGCCAGCCGGGGCGTTCGCGGCATTCACGATCACGCGGTCGAGCCCGTCGGGGCTGCGATACAGACGAACCTCCTCGACCTCGGCCGGATCGACGACCTCGCGGAGCGAACGGATCAACATCCCGTCCTCGACGACATGCGTGTACTCGCCGATCACGCCGGCGAACGGCGCGTAGGTTCCGACCGGTCCCGCGGGCTCGTGATACCCGCGCACGGTCGACACCAGATCATCACCGTTGCGCCACACGTGCATCCGCAGATCGGAGTAGCGCGACAGGTTGAACAGGATCGGACCGGTCACCTCGCCTGCCGGCGTCGGGAAGTCGACGTCCTCGCAGAACGGGAGCCGTGTATCCAGCCGGGGATCGGTGAGCAGATCGCCACCGCACGCGCTGCCGAGCGGCAAGCTCTGCCAGCGGACGCGGCTCAGGCACGATGCCGGCTTGACGCCATCGTTCCACGCGGCCTCGAAGTACAGGTCATCCGGTGCCGGCGGCCACGCCTTCACACCGGCCAGTCGCAACGGCGGCGGACCGGTCACGCCCGCGAAGTCGCGGAAGCCGATCTGCGTTCCCTCGCGCGTGTGCGAGCGATCGTTCGCGCAGTAATCGCCGCGCGTCATCCGCGTGCACGCCTGATGCGCACGCCACAGCAGCGACGTGTCGTCGGATCCCGCGAGGTACGTCCAGCTCGTGCACTTGTAGGCGACCCCGGTCGCGCACGCGAACGTGATACGCGTCGGATCGGCGACGTGCAGGGCGGTGCCGCGCTGCCAGACGCCGGCCAGCGGCACCGCGTCCGCGTGAACGTCTGCGGGCACGCCATCGGGATAGTCGGACGCGCACGCATCGACCCACGGATCGGCAGCCGTCTCTCGCAGCTCGACGTTGTAGAACGTCACGTCCGAGCCACCGCGTGAGACGTGGAGGCGCATCTCGCCACCACCTGCCACGCCCAGCACGACGCCGTCGAACCACGGATCGGCGCCGACGTGCTTGCCAGACGAGAGCGACGCGCTGCCATGAAACTGGATGCCACGCGGGACCCGATCGCCGTCGGCATCCCGGACGTCGTCGACGAGGACGCTGAGGTAGGTCGGCTGGTTGGGCCCCGGCAGGTCGAGGTGCTTGCCGAGCAAGTGGCGCCCTTGCGCCTCCATGCCTTCATTCGGTCCCGACAGCTGCTCGCGACCATCGGTCTGCTCGAAGTCGTCGTCACCCGCAGGCGCGCCACACGCCGTGACCATCATGATCGCGAGCCACATCCTGCCGGTTCACGGTGGTTTTGCCGGCCCGTCGCTCCCGGGCCTTGCGGAGCGAAGCGGCTACAGTTGGTGCCCGGAACGTGGTGGGCCGATCCCGTTTCGTCCGCGCCGCAATGTAAGCAGCAGGAGGCTCAGACTCGCTGCGGTAAGCAGAGCGAACGTAAATATGCTCCCTTCCGGCCCCTCACCAGCACCATTGAGATAGGCCGGTCCGACAGGCACCAATTTCACTACCAGTGCGGGTAGATCGCTCTCCAAACCCGTAATCGGCACATCAAAGCCGGTGCCCCCAAACCAGTTCCAGCCGGTGTGCCAGCCCATCACCCCCCAGATCGAATTCGAATGACGCACCCAAGCGCAGGCGAAAATCGAGTAGACGAAGGTCATGGCCAACATCAACAGCGGTGTTCTGGGTGAAAAGTGCAGAAAGGTGAACGCGGCGGCGGTTAATATGAAGGCGGCACTCGTGTTCCAGCGCCGCATGGTAGTCGAGAACAACCAGCCGCGAAAAACGAATTCCTCAACGCTCGACTGCACGGTGAAGCAGACGAGCAGCAGGGCGATCCAGCCGAGCGCAACAGGGCTCGCAAAGGCTGGGGCCAGATCAGCGACACGGTATCCGCCAAAGAGCGCTATCGCGGTCACGATCGCGCCCATCATGGCTATGCCCACTGCCAGTCCGATCAGGAACTTTTTGAGCCGCTGTGCTCCGCGAAGTCCAACACTTGCGAGGCTTCTCTTTTCGACCCAGCGCACCCAGCCAAATACCGCAAGCCCCATGAAGATGAACGAAGCCAGGAGGAGGCAAAAGCCGAAAGGTCCCCGCGGCGAACCCTTCGCGTCAGTCAAGCCGAGATATTGGAGCCCGAAATCGAACGGCAAGCTGCTGATCGCAACAATGAAAATGCAGATAAAGGGGGCGGCGATGCTCGGCGGTATCCAGCCCTTTGATGTCTCATCGGAAAAGATGATCTGTGTCATGTCGCATTGGCTAACCGCCCGCCGAACACCGCTATAGAATGATCGTGCGGAACAAGTCCGAACGAAGCCACTCTTTTGGCGTGAGACCAACTGCCTTGCGAAATGTGCGACCCAAATGGCTCTGATCCGCAAAGCCAGCGCCATGGGCTGCCTCAGCCAGCTTCGCGCCTTCACGCAACAGCCGCTTGGCAAGATCGACCCGTCGGTGCTGCAGATAGCGATAAGGGCTGGTGCCAAGCAATGCCCGGAAGTCACGCGAAAGCTGCCAACGGTTACAGCCAGTCACTTGCTCAAGTTGATCGAGTCGCGCACCGAAAACGACGGCGGTTTCGAGAAATTCGCGCGCCCGCATCACGGCTGTTCGGTTGGCGATCCTCACAGCTGCCGCCCTGCCAGCCACATTGCTCATGGCATGGGCCAGATCGTAAAGCGCGTCTTCATAAGCACCGGGATCCTCGACGCCCGCGCAGTCGATAACTATGTTGAAGGCTGCCGCAATCAAGGCGGGGTTCGTCGAGACGCCATTAACGACAAACGGCAGTTCCGCGCCTCGAAGCACTGCCTGGACATGAGCTGGCGGAACATAGGCCGCCCGATAGCTGAATCCCGCTTCATCGTAGCAGTGGCCATCGTGTACTTCTTCGGGATGGAGGATTAGCACCTGCCCTGGCAGCGAATGTCTCATCGCCCCGCGATATTTGAAGGCTTGCACCCCAGCCATAGTCAAAGCGACAGTGTAACTATCGTGCCGATGCGGCGAAAACGCTGCCCCGACCAGCCGGTTTGCGACGCGCTCGATCGGCTCGAACGAGCCGGCCGGATGCGATGGTTTCGGGGAAAGCGCTACAGAATTCATCAATAATATATTGGGCGTAGGGAGCAAGAAGGCAAACCTTGCGAATTCGAATAGAGTTGTCAGGTCGCTTGCATCACTTTCAGGCCTATACTTTCTTTTCCTGTAGAAGCGGCCTCACTTGAACCTTGGAGGTCCGTTGGCCTCGCCCCTGCGTGCATCCGGTGGTCGGCGGTGTCGTCCACCTTGACCGGGACAAAGGTCCCGCCCCGACGTGAAGGGTGAGCGTTTCGCGCACAATCCCCCGCGCATCGACCGCCGCAATCATGGCGTCGGTAAAGTGTAGCGCGGCGGTCGGCGCGGCGACGGCGCCGGCTTCCCGCGCAAAAATCGTCTGATAATCGATCGCGTCGTCGGCGTCAGTCGGGCGCTTTGAGGCGATGTAGGGCGGGAGCGGCATGTGACCGGCGCGTTTCAGCAAAATCTCGACCGGTTCGTCGCCTGCAAAATCGAAGCGAATTGCGCCGCTTTCGTCGCGCTCCATCGCATTCGCGCTCACGCCTTGTCCGAAGTCGATGACATCGTTGTTGCGCACTCTTTTGGCGTTGCGAACGAATGCCCACCACGAACGTAGTCCGGCTCGCTTGTGGAGTGTCACCCCGATCCTGGACTTACCCCTTATCCCTTCGAGCTGCGCCGGAATGACCCGCGTGTCGTCGTTAAATACCAGCACGTCCTCCGGACGCAGAAGATTGGCCAGATCCGTAACCCGTCCGTCGCTCAGCAGCGCCCCCTCGACGACCAGCATCCGCGCGGCGTCGCGCGGGCGCGCGGGGCGGAGAGCGATACGGTCGGTCGGAAGGTCGAAGTCGAACTGATCGACTTTCATGGCTTCGCGGGGGAAGCTCCGGCGGTCGAGACCGGTGTCGATGCGACGGCAGCGGGGGGCGCGGGGAGCGGTCCGCCGATCGTGGCCCGGACGATTTTCGTCGACTTGGCCGGGGGCTCGCCGATCGCAATCCCGTCGACCGCCGCCATGCCTTCTGCGACGCGCCCAAAGGCGGTGTATTTATTGTCGAGCTTAAAGGTAGGCGCGCCACACGCCGTGACCATCATGATCGCGAGCCACATCCTCACGCTCACCAGTAACGCATGGCTCCGGTCGTGATGGGGCGACGAATCGATCACCGCGTGCTCCATGCTGCAGCTCCCGCGCTCGCGGTCCCGAGGTTGGTCGAGCCGATCCAGGCGGCGGCGTCCGCCGCACCGCGCAGATGAGTGTCGAGGAACGCGAGCGCAGCGGAGGTGACCCACGCCACCATCTGCTCGCAGCGCTCGAGCGGCGCCACCCTCGTGCAACTGGTGGTCTCGTGCGCGAACACGGTGTGCAAGGAAGCGGGATCCTCGATGAAGATCCGGGCCTTGTTCCCGGGCTGTACGAAGTCGAACACACTCGCGCGCCCATCCGCCGTATCGGGCGGATTCTCGTCACCCCGCCCGGTCGCGATCAGGGTCGGCCGTCCGATGTGCCCGTAGGCCGCCGCGGTGAAGCCTTCGGAGCCTGGGGCCTGGGGAGAGAATGCGAGGAACGCGGTCGGTCGCGGGTCGGTCCCATCGATCGCCGCGCCGGCGACGTCGCGCGGCGCTCCGGCGAGCATCAACACGCCGCCCGCGCCGGCCGAGTGTCCCATCACCGCGAGCTTCGTCGGATCGAACACGCCGATCCAGACAGGTTCGTTGGCGACCGCGTAGGTGCGATCGATCACGCGCGACAGATCGAGCGGGCGATCGTAGTTGAGGTACTTGAACGTGTCGCACTCGGCAGCCGGCACGTGCAGCGCCTCGCACAGCGCGAGGCGCGCTGTGGTGTCGCGAGGCTCGTGTGCGATCGCGATCGCGAAGTAGCCGGCCTCGGCCGCCGCGATCGCCCAGCCATCGAGCGCCTTGAACGGGTCCAGCGATCCACCCGCGCCGCCATGCGACAGGACCACGACCGGCATCGGGCGCGGCGCATCGACGGCATAGCGATACGCGATCGGGATCCGGCGTGGTCCGCCCGCACGCGTCATGTCCATCAGGACCTCGGAGCCGACCTCGATGCCTCCATAGCGTGTCGGCTGATACAGACAGCGGGTCACATCGTCCGCGCAGTCGAGCGTCGAGATCGCCACGTCGGCCGCGGCCAGCGGAGCGTCGAGTCCGGCCGGCGCGTCGACCGTGCCACAGGCCGCGGGAATGAGTGCGAGGACCGCCAGGAGCTTCATGCACGGCTGTCGTGCAAGCCAGGCACCGACACGTCTCCCTGTCAGATCGCGGAGATGCCTGGGTGCGAGCACAAGCACGCCGATTCAGCGCGCCATCGCTGCTGCGACGTGATGCTACGCTGGGCTGGTACGGATGGCGTCCTCGACCGGGCAAGACCCCACGTCCACCGCGATTGATTTCTTCGAGATGTCGCTCGACCACCTGTGCATCACGGGGTTCGACGGCAACTTCGTGCGCGTGAACCCAGCGTGGGAGCGGACGCTCGGCTGGAGCCTCGACGAGCTGATGTCACGGCCGTCGATCGAGCTCGTGCATCCCGACGATCGGGCCGCGACGCTCGGCGCCCGCCGGCAGCTGCACGACGGTGGCGTGCTCACGCGGCTGGTCAATCGCTATGCCTGCAAGGACGGCACGTACCGCTGGTTCGAGTGGCGATCGATCGCGGAGATCAAACGCAAGGTTGTCTACGCCGCGGCGCGCGATATCACGGACCAGAAGCACGTCGAGGACCAGCTGCGTGAGTCGCGCGAGCACGAGCACCTGCTCGAGCGCCAGCTCCTGCGTGCAGACCGGATGGCCTCGGTCGGCACGCTCGCGGCCGGTGCCGCGCACCAGATCAACAACCCGCTCGCGTGCGTGTCCGCGAACCTGGCGTTGATGCTCGAGGAGCTGGCGACGGTCGGTCCAACGATCTCTGCCGTGCAGCTCGATGATCTGAAGCAGATGGGAATCACGGCGCGGACCGCCGTCGAGTCGATCCGCGAGGTGGTCCGCGGACTCACGACGTTCTCGCACACCACGGTCGAGCAACGCGTCTCGCTCGAGGTCGAGCGCGTCGTTCAGCTGGCGATCGGCCTGACGGCGAACGAGATCCATCACCGCGCCCGCCTCGTGACCGAGTTTGGTCCGACGCCGCCGATCGAGGCCGACGAGACCAGACTCGCGCAGGTGATCGTGAACCTCCTGGTCAATGCGATGCAGGCCATCCCCGAGGGCGACAGCCCTCGGCACGAGGTGCGGATCGTCACTGGCACGGACGACGGGCGCGCGGTGATCGAGATCCGCGATACCGGGGTTGGCATCCCGCACGCTTCACTCGGACGGATCTTCGATCCGTTCTTCACCACCAAGGCGATCGGCGTTGGCACCGGGCTCGGGCTCTCGATCTGCCACAACATCGTGACCGGGCTCGGAGGCACGATCGACGTCACCACAGCCCTGGGCGAGGGTTCGAGCTTCCGGGTCCTGCTGCCGCCCGCCCGGGCTGCGACGATCGCCAGGCCGGCGGTGGTCGCGACGCTCGACTCGGCGAGCCGCGCGAAGGTGCTGGTCGTCGACGACGAGGCCGCGATCGGCGTCACCTTGACGCGCGTCCTGCGCGCCCACGATGTCACGGCGGTGACCGCGGCCAAGGATGCCCTGTCCCTGCTGGAGACCGGGCAGCGCTACGACCTGATCCTGTCGGACCTGATGATGCCCGAGATGTCCGGCATGGAGCTGTTCGACGAGCTGTCGCGCCGGTTCCCCGATGCCGCAGCTCGAGTGGTGTTCATCTCGGGGGGCGCGTTCACCGCGAACGCGACCACGTTCCTCGCGCAGGTCCCGAACGAGCGCCTCGAGAAACCGTTCGACCCGCACACCATCCGCGCGCTCGCGCGCCGGTTCGCGCGCTAATACGAGAAATCCTCAGCAGGATTCCATCGTCACTGGACCCCCCACGTGCGACACATGCACATGCTCCACGAGGTGCTGCACGCGGGTCGGAACGACATCATGGCCCGCTGGATGGTCCTCGTCCAGGGATCGATCGCGCCCGAGTCGATGCCGACCGCGGAGCTGATCGATCACCTCCCCGGCTTCGTCGACGAGATCATCGCCGCGCTCCGGGCCGACGCCGGGCTCAGCAGCCTCGCACAGCCGCCCGAGGACACCGCGACCGCCGCCCACCATGGCGAGCAGCGGCTGCGGCTCGGGTTCAGCCTCGACACCGTGGTCCGCGAGTACGGCGCCCTCCGCGACGCGATCGTCGACGTCGCTCGCCGCGATGGTGGCACGGTCACGTTCGACGAGCTCCAGCGCGTGTTCGAGTGCATCATCACCGGCATCGCCCGCGCGGTGTCGGAGTACGCCCGCCAGCGCGACGCCGAGCTCCAGCGCCAGCACAACGAGCACGTCGCGTTCCTCGCGCACGAGCTCCGCAACCCGCTCAGCACCGCCACCGTCGCACTCGAGGTCCTGCAGGCCACCAACAAGCTGGAGCGCAATCTTCGGCCGACCCAGGCCGCCGCCCGCGCGCTCACCCGGATGAAGGAGCTGGTCGATCACTCGCTGCAGATGGCGCGCACCGCGTCGGGTGTCGAGCTCAAGCGCGAGCTGACCCAGACCCGCGACCTGCTCGACGAAGCCGAGCTGGTGGCCGCGTGCGAGGCCGAGGACAAGGACATCAAGCTGTCGATCCATGTCGAACAGAATGCGGCGGTGTACGTGGACCGGCGGCTGATCCGGTCCGCGCTCAACAACCTCGTGCGCAACGCGGTCAAGTACTCCCACCGGGGTGGCGTTGTCGAGGTGCGCGGCCGGGTCGAGGGTTTGCGCGCGATCGTGGAGATCGAGGACCGGTGTGGCGGCCTCGAGCCGGGCAAGGTGGAAGAAGCGTTCGCGCCGTTCGTCCGGCTCGCCAGCGATGACAACGGCTTCGGCCTTGGCCTGTCGATCGCGAAGCAGGCGGTCGACGCGCATGCCGGCACGATCCGGGTCCAGAACCTGCCCGGCAAGGGCTGTATCTTCGTGCTGGACCTACCGATCACCGAGCCGGTGACCGTCCACTGATCAGCTCTCGAGCTTGTCGATGATGGTGTCGACCAGCACCGGCGGCTCCATCTCGCGATACGAATAGGACTCCTCGAACCACTCGACGATCGAGTCGGCCTGGCCCTCCTTCATGCGCTCCGCCACGGCCGGGAACCGGTTGTTGATCTCGACCAGCCGACCCACCACGGTGTCCGCATTGACGTGACCCGCGTACTTCCGCCGCACCCAGGTCAAGATCAGATAGACCAGCGCGGGGTCGGTCTTCTCGATCAAGGCCGCCGAATCCGACGCATCCATCGTGCCGTTCTCGATCCCTTCGAGGATCCGCAGCGCATTGCGCTTGTCGTCGCTCATGGAGCCCATGTAGCACGAGGTCACTCGTCCTCGACCTCCTGCAACCACTTCTCGACGTGCGGGATGCGCGGGGCTCACGGCCTACAATAACTTGTCGAGCGTGATGGGAAGATCGCGGATGCGCTTGCCGGTCGCATCGAACACCGCGTTCGCGATCGCAGCCGCGACGCCCGTGATCCCGATCTCACCGATGCCGTGGGCGCCCATCGGGGTGTGAGGATCCGGGATGTCGAGGAAGTGCACGTCGATCGTCGGCACGTCTGCGTGCACCGGGATGTGGTACTCCGCGAGGCTCGGATTCGCGATCCGGCCGGTCCGTTCGTCGAACAGGGTCTCCTCGGTGAGTGCCATCCCGATCCCCATGATGATGCCGCCGCGCAGCTGCGAGGTCGCGAGCTTGGGGTTGACGATCCGGCCGGTGTCGAAGCACCCGACCCATCGCGAAACGCGGAGCTCGCCGGTGTGCTGGTGCACACGCACCTCGCAGAACTGCGCGCCATAGGAATGCATCGAGTACTTGAACATCTCGAAGGGTTGGCCGGTCTTGCACTCGGCCTCGACGAAGCCGGTGCCGGATCTGCCGACCAGCTCCGCATAGCTCTCGCCCACGGTCGGCTGATCTCGGAGATACAGCCCGCCGTCGCGGGCGATCACGCCGGCTGGCTTGGCCCGCGCGAGCGGTGACGTTCCGCTCTTCCTCGCCAGCGCGAGCAGCTTGCCGACGACCTTCTCGAACGCCTGCTGCACGGCGAGCGCGATGCTCACCGTCTGGGACGAGCCACCCGCCTGGTTCGCGGCGGGAAGCCGGGTATCGCCGTACTCGAACGTCACCGTGTGGAACGGCAACCCGAATCGCTGGGCTGCATGCTGGCTCTGCGCGGTCGATGTTCCCATCCCCATCTCGTGGGCCGACGTCTGGACGAGTGCGGTACCATCCGCAGTGATGCGCACGCGCGCAGCGGAGGGCAGTCGGTACATCGGATAGAAGGCGGTCGCGACGCCGTGACCGACGCGCCAGTCCCCATCGCGTAGCGTACCGGGCGCGCGCGGGTGACTCGTCCAGCCAAAGCGCTCCGCGCCGACCCGGAACGCTTCGGTCAGGTTGCGGCTCGAGAACGCGCTGCGCTTGAGTGGATCTCGCTTCGGCTCGTTGCGAGCGCGCAGCTGGATCGGATCGATCCCGAGCTTCACGGCAAGCTCGTCGATCGCGGATTCCAGCGCGAACGTGCCGATCGATTCACCCGGCGCGCGCATCGCGAAGTTAGCGGTCATGTGAAGACGCGCCACCAGCTGGCGAACCAGGATGTGCTCGGCCTCGTAGAGCCTGCGCGCCGGGAACGTGAACTGCTCCGGCCACTCGTTGGTCGTCGAGTTCGCGGTGACCCCGGTGTGGATCAGCGCCGACAGCGCGCCGTCGGCGCGCGCCCCCAGCGCGACGCGCTGTTCCGAGAGCGTTCGACCCCCAACGATCCGGAACACACTCGCTCGCGACAGCGCGAGTCGCACCGGGCGTTCGACGACCCGGGCAGCGGCCGCGCACAGCTG
This sequence comes from Kofleriaceae bacterium, assembly GCA_037720695.1. GTDB lineage: Bacteria > Myxococcota_A > Polyangia > Haliangiales > Haliangiaceae > JABFXX01. The sequence goes on from JBBJLY010000065.1 coordinate 27,275, forward strand.
GATGTGACACCACACGGCGCCCTTGCCGCCGAACCCACCGCCGACGTACGGAGCGAGCACGCGCACCGCACCTTTGTCGAGCGCGAAGATCTTCGCGAGGGTGTCGGCGACCCCGCGCACGAACTGGCTGCTGTCGTAGAGCGTGAGCCCACCATCGGTCCAGTGAGCGATCGTGGCGTGCGGCTCGATCGCGTTCTGGTTGTAGCGCGGCGTCGTGTACAGCTGGTCGACGCTGACCGGCGCCGCACGCAGCGCGGACTCGGCGCTGCCCTTCTCGACCCTGGCATCCTCGCCCACGACATCCTTTGGCTGCCTGGCTGTTGCCTTCGCGGCCTCGAACGACAGCGACGCGACGTCCTCGCGATAGCTGACGCGCACGAGCGAGGCTGCGTGCTCGGCTCGGTCCTGGGTGTCGGCGACGACCACCGCGATCGGCTGACCGCAGTAGACGATGTCTGGACCCTGCAGGACCTGCGCGGTGCTCCCTCCCGCATCGGTGCCGCCGGACGGGTCGAACGGCGGGGCGGGCTTCATCCTCGGCGCGTTGGTGTGCGTGATCACCGCGATCACCCCCGGCGCACTCCGGGCGAGTGCGTCATCGATCGAGGCGATCGCGCCCTTCGCGATCGTGCTGTGGACCAGCGCCGCATGAACGAGGCCGTCGAGCTTGACCTCGGCCGTGAACGTCGCCTCGCCGGTGACCTTGACTCGACCATCGCGCCGATCGTGGGACTTGCCGACCTGATCGTGCGTCTCGCGCAGCTCGTCGGGTGGCCGGCTCGGCACGATCTTCGACAGCAACGTCGCGACCCTGACGAGCAACGTCACGACGACGCTCCCGTCACGCCCGAGAGTGAGAGGAGGACGCTCGTGATCGTGCGCCGGGCGAGCTCGATCTTGAACCCGTTGTGACGAAACGCGCGGGCCTCCGCGAGCTCGCGAGACGCTGCCTGTTCGAACAGCTCGCGACCAGGCGGCTTGCCGATGAGGTGTTGCTCGACGACCAGCGCTCGCCACGGCTTGTGGGCCACCCCGCCGAGTGCCACGCGCGCGCCAGCGATCCGCCCGTCAGCGATCTCCAGCGCGGCGGCAACCGAGACCAGCGCGAACGCAAAGCTGGCTCGGTCGCGGACCTTGCGATACGTCGATCGGCGGGCGAGCGGCAGCGGCGGCAGATCGACGCCGGTGATCAGCTCGCCGGGCTCGAGGTTGGTGTCGCGTTCGGGCGTGTCGGCCAGACGGTGAAACTCCGCGAACGGCAACGTCCTCGCACCGGCGGCACCTTCGATCCGGACCACGGCCTCGACCGCCGTGAGCGCGACGCACAGATCCGAGGGATGAGTGGCGATACACGATGGCTCCCCGGAGACCGCGAGGATCGCGTGGATCCGGTTGAAGCCGTCGATCGCGTCGCAGCCGGCTCCAGGCGACCGCTTGTTGCATCGCGCCGCGCGATCGTAGAAGTAGTAGCAACGCGTGCGCTGCATCAGGTTGCCACCGGTGGTCGCCATGTTGCGAAGCTGGGCCGACGCACCAGACAGGATCGCCTCCGCCACCACGGGGTAGCGCTCGCGAATGATCGGATCACTGGCGAGCACGCTGTTGCGGACGAGCGCACCGATCCGCACGCCGCCGTCGGGCAACTCGTCGATCGTGTCGAGCGGGACCCGCGCGAGATCGACCACCGTGGATGGCGTCTCGATTCCCTCGCGCATCAGATCGATCAGGTTGGTGCCGCCGCCGAGAAACTTCGCGCCTCCGGCCGCGCTCGCGAGTGCGAGTGCATCACGCGCATCGGTGGCCCGCCTGTAGTGGAAGTTGTTCATCGCGATTCCTCCGCGGTCGTGACATCGTGGTAGGCGCGGATCGCGGCCGCGATCCCGTTGTAGGCGCCGCAGCGGCAAGTTGCCGCTCATCCGTTCTGCGAGCTCGGGCTCGGTCAGGACCGGTGGCTTCGACAGGTCCGGCGTGACCGCACTCGGGCGACCGCGCCGGAGCTCGCTGAGCATCCCGACCGCGGAGCAGATCTGCCCCGGGGTGCAGTAGCCGCATTGCAGGCCATCGTGTTCGATGAAGGCCTGCTGCAGTGGATGCAACTCCCCGGGCTCACCCGCGAGGCCCTCGATCGTGGTGATCGAGCGGCCCTCGTACTGGATCGCGAACGCGAGACAGGACACCACGCGCTCGCCATCGACGAGCACCGTGCAGGCACCACACGCGCCCTGGTCACAGCCTTTCTTCGTCCCAGTCAGGTGGAGGTGATCGCGAAGCGCGTCGAGCAGCGAGACGCGCGGTTCCAGCATCAGCGGGTGGTCGGTGTCATTCACTCGCAGGGTGAACGGCACGGTGTCGGCTTGTTCGATCATCGAGAACCTCGGTTCGGGGAAGCGCGCTCGAATCGTAATCCTTCGCCCTGCGTGTCCGACGATCGATCCAGCTGCTCGTGTCGTTCCGCAGCGAGTGACGCGATGCTGGAATTTCGCCCTCGAACTGACCTACCCTCGATCCATGCGCAGGATGGTCACGCTCGTGGTGCTGGCGTCCTGTTCCTTCCAGCCCCCGACCGGGGCGCCCAATCGTGACGGCGACGGCGGGCCAACGTCCGACGCGAAGCCCGACCCGGCCTGCGCGGCACGGTGGCCGTACCAGGCGTCGAACTTCGATCCGTGTGCCGGCGTCGTGATCCACCCGGCGCTGACGCTTGGCCCCGGCACGTACGTGTTCACCCCGGCGACCGGCGTGCTCGACAAGGACGGCAGCCTGCTCACCACGCTCGCGACCACCGGGTCGTCGCCGGCGGTGCTGTCGCTCGAAGGACTCGTGATCGACGCCGCGGCGACCGTGCGGATCGCGGGCACCGTGCCACTCATCATCAGCGTCCATGGCGACGCCACGATCGATGGCGCGCTCGATGCCTCGGCCGCGCTCGCCCAGCCCGGACCGGGCGGCGATAGCTGCGCGGCCGGCCCCGGGGAGACGCGCTCGCGGCGCCCCAGCGGTGGAGCGCCGGTGGCGGTGGTGCCGGCGGTGCGTTTGGCAGTCTCGGCGCGGCGGGTGGCACGGGCGATGTCGAGCCCGGATTCACGAAGACACCCGGCGGCAGCGAGATGGCAGCGGTCGGCGAGGTGCTGCTGGTGCCGTTGCGCGGCGGTTGCCGGGGCGGCGCAGGCGGACAAGAGGATCCGAGCTGCACCCGCGAGGGCACACCCGGCGCCGGTGGGGGTGGCGGCGGTGCGATCCAGATCAGCGTACGCGGCCGCCTCACGCTCCATGCCAGCGCGCAGATCGCGGCGAACGGTGGCGGTGGTGGCAAGGGCGTCAACGCGGCGTACAGCGACGGCACCGGCGGCCACGTGGGGGTCGGCGGTGGCGGTGGCGGTAGCGGCGGCGCGATCCTGATCGAGGGCGACCAGCTCCAGCTCGACCCCGCCGCGATCCTGTGCGCGAACGGCGGCGGCGGTGGCGGCGGCACGCACAACAACGACGGCCCGATCGCCGACGGTGACAACGGCGTGTGTGCACTCTCGCCCGCGCCAGGCGGTAGCGGGAACAACGGCATCGGCGGGCCGGGTGCGTTCGCGACGACCGTCGCGGGGGCCGGTCAGTCGGGCTCGCGCCAGGACGATGGCGGCGGTGGCGGTGGTGGTGGCGCTGGTCGGATCCGGGTCCGCGCCGCCGGCGGCGTGCAGCCGACGACGTTTCGCGCGTCGCCCGCCGCGCACGTCGACTGACTACTTGCCGTGCTCGGCGACCAGCCCGGGCCAGTGCTGATCTGCCTTCGCCTTGTTGCCGGCCGGATCCTTGTTGAACTGATCGAGGAAGTCCTGGTTCGTGAACACCAGCAGCTGGCCATCCATCACCAGGAACACCTTCGGATCACTCGGGGACAGCCGGTTCTGGGACGCGGCGAATGCGCAGTAGCCGCCGTACTGCGGCGCATGCTTGTTGCGCGCGGCCTCGAACGTGGCCTTGTGCTCCGCCGTCGCGAACTGGTAGCTCGCGCCGGCGTGCTGCGACGCGTGTTCCGTCACGCCCGCGACCGGTGCGTTGTCGGTGACGTAGGCGACGGGATCGTGGCCGCCGAGGCCGACCCCGCGTTCGTCGACGTTGACCAGGGTGCGGGCGGCGGGTTCGATCGGACCCGCGGGCGTCGCGGCAGGCTTCGCGGCGCCGCCGCAACCAAGCGCGGCGACCAGGACGAGCAGCTGGATCGTTCTCATGGCGACCCGGTGATAACACCTTTGTCGCAAGCGATCAGTCGGCGGCAGCCGGCGCCGAGCCGAGCGGCGGAATCTTGCGCTGCGATCGGATCGTGCCCGGCAACACCTCGATCGGCACGGGCGGCGTGAGCTCGTAGAGGAAGCCGCGGGTGTCGACGCGCGCGTGATGTGTGCCCATCAACTGGATCGTGCGGCGATAGAGCTCCTTCTGCTGGCCCTTCACCACGTGGTTGCGATGCTGCAGCAAGAACGACGCGAGCCGCACCGCGAGCTGGTTGTAGAGCCGGTGGCAGCCGTGGCTGGTGCCGTTCACGATCGAGGTCACGACCGCGGAGCCGTGGGTGCCGATGCCGTTGTCGACCCACGTGCTCCTGACCTGACGCTGGTGCTTCAGCAACACCATGCCGAACGCGGCCTGCGGACCGGGTCCCATGATCGAGCGCTTGAGCTCCCACCGCCCTGCCGACACCCACTTCACCAGATCCTTGTCGGGGGTCGATGACGGTGGCAACCAGGTCGGCGCGGCATAGAGCTCGCGCCACATCCGCGGCCCGACATCGGACTCCTTCCAGCGCTGCACCACGCGGCCGCCGATCCGGACGTCCGACCAGCCGCCGATCGTCGTCGGCCAGCGCACCAGCGGGCGGCGGCTCCCGTGATCCTCGGCGTAGACCACGAGCATCGGGCGCCGCCACGCAAACCGCGGGGTCGGGACGTTGTCGTACCAGACGTCGCCCCGATCGATCTCCGCCGAGAGCTGCATGTGCTTGCCGTGGTACGCGGGCAACGCTGGCAGCACGAGCGCGACCCGTACTCCACCGGGGTGGCGCACGAGGAACGCGGCCGCAGCCGCCGGATCCGTCCAGCCGAGCTGGCGGGCGGCAGCGTCGGTCGCGGCGGAGACGAGGTCGGGGGCGGCGCCCGGCAGCGGCTTCTGGTGCCCGCGTGCCGCGCGCATCGCCTCGGGGTCGAGGCGACGGCCGAGGATGGTCTGCGGGCCGGCGCCGGCCGTGCCGTCCTCGAGCAGCCCGGTCGCGTCGACGACGCGCTCGCGCAGGATCCGGAGAGCGAACCGAAGTCGAGCTCGCGCGGATCGACCGCGAGCAGGCCGCGGGTCTCGGGATCGAGCCGGTTGTTCGGCAGCAGGAAGTTACGGCGCTGGAACATCTCGATCGCCATGCCGGTCTTCCAGGCGAAGGTGCCGTCGACGTCCTTGTCGGCGAGGTAGCCCTCGCACACCAGGTGCCGCTGCGCCGCGGCGATCCCGGCATGGATGTCGTCGGCCGCCTTCCACCGCGCGTAGGTCGGACCGAGCTCGCGATGGCTGGCGAATGCCGTGTAGTCGGGCAGCTGCTTGGCAACCCGCTCGCGCTCGAGCCTCGCACCGAGGACGGCGCGGGTCTGGAGTGCCATCCGCACGGCGCCCTCGTGCTCCTGGCCGTAGGGGCGCGCGAGCTTCGCGATCGGTGCCGAATCGATGTTCGCATGGCAGGCATGCCGGGCCGCTTGCGCGAACCGCTCGCGTACGATCGCGAACGACGGCACCACGCCGTACAGCTCGGCCAGGCCGAGCCGGGGTGGCAGCTGCTCGCCGGCCTTGTCCCGCTCGAGCGCGAGCGCGAGATAGGTCGCCCGAAATGCCGGCTCCACCCCACCGGCGGTCGGGGCGAACGGGCGCGGCGTCCAGGCATCCCGCAGATCCACGACCATTGTTGGCGCACGCAGCGTCGACTCGCATGCCATGCGCTCGCGGCCTTGCTCGACGACGATCAGGGCATCCGGACAGGCCAGCTTCGCGGCAGCCGCCGTCGGTGCCTCGGCGACCGGCGCGGCGGTCG
>JBBJLY010000506.1:0-2595 GCA_037720695.1 Kofleriaceae bacterium
GGCTTTCAGCGGGCGAGGCCTACGTCATCGTCGCGGCTGCGTTCCTTCACGACAGCGGAATGGTCGTAGCTGAGCGCGAGAAGATCGCCATCTTGGGGTCGCCCGAGTGGAACGCTTGGGTTGCCGGCGGCGGCGCGTCAGCACGTTGGACCGCGATTCGCGACCTGCGCGCAGGCGACGAACGACTACCCCACGATGCGATTCGCAATTACCTGGCTGACCTTCAGACACGGTATCTGATTGCCGAGTTTGTTCGCTCCCAACACGCTGCACGCGCGTCATTCGTGATTGATAGCCATGAAACGGAATGGCCACGTCCAAGCGCGTGGTGTATGAGAACCACCGCGCGATCCTCTGATCGCGCACTCTAACTCGCAGCGGCGAGCGTCTTCATCGCCTCCTCCGGTTCGATCTCGACGATGGGCTTCGCGAGGTACTCGAGGCTCATGTAGCGGTGGGTGACCTGCCACTCGTCGTGCTGCTCCGCGAGGACCGCACCGATGAGCCGGATGATCGCGCTGCGGTTGGGAAAGATCCCGACGACATCCGATCTGCGGCGCAGCTCGCGGTTGAGGCGCTCCTGCGGGTTGGTCGACCAGATCTGGCGCCAGTGCTCCGGGTCGAAGTGGGTGAAGGCCAGCAGCTCCTCGCGGACCTCGCCGAGCAGCGCCGCGGCCTGCGGAAAGCGCGGCTCGAGCTCGGCGACGGCGACCGCGTGCTGATGGCGCGTCGCGCGCGCATCGACCTGGGTGAAGATCGTGCGCACCATCGTCGCGACCAGCGGCTGCGCGGACTTCGGGACCCGCGTCAGCAGGTTGCGCATGAAGTGCGTCCGGCAGCGCTGCCAGGCCGCCCCCGGCAGGGTCGCGGCGATCGCCTCACGCAGGCCGAGGTGGGCGTCGCTGGTGACGAGCGCGACACCGCTGAGCCCGCGTGCCACCAGGCCGCGCAGGAACGCCAGCCACGCGGCGCCGTCTTCCTGGGTCACGACCTCCAGGCCCAGGATCTCGCGCCGGCCGTCGGCATTCACGCCGGTCGCGACCAGCGCCGCGGCCTGCACGATGCGCCCGGTCTCGCGCACCTTGAGCGCGAGCGCGTCGGCCATGAGGTGCCGGTACGGCGCGCGGTCGAGCGGGCGACCGCGGAAGGCCGCGACGTCCGCGTCGAGCGACTTTGCGAGCTCGCTGACCTGCGACTTCGACATGCCGCTGATGCCGAGCGCCTGCACCAGCTCATCGACCCGGCGGGTCGAGACTCCCAGCACGTACGCCTCGGCCACCACGGCCACCAGCGCGCGCTCGGAGCGTCGGCGCGGCTCGAGCAGCCAGTCCGGGAAGTACGTGCCGGCGCGCAGCTTGGGGATGCGCAGATCGATCGTGCCCAGTCGGGTGTCGAAGCGCCGCTCGCGGTAGCCGTTGCGGCGGTTGGTGCGCGCGAGGGTCCGTTCGCCGTGCGCGGCGCCGGTGAGGCCGTCGACCTCGGCGGCCATGACGCGGTCGACGACCTCGTGCAGCAGCTCGCGCAGGACGTCGGGCTCGACCTCCTCGAGCTGCTTGCGAATGAACGCGATCGGCTCCATCGTGTCGCGTGCCACCGTTGTCGTCCTCCTCAGCGGTTCTTTGATCGGTTCCGCGGAGGATGGCACGGTGGTTCTCTCTATGCGGCGGGCGTCAGCTCAGACCCCCGTCGTACACCACATCGCTGGACGTGAACCCGATCAAGCGGACACACGCTGGATGCGGCCGATATCGCGCGACTTTGCCAGTCGTCCGGACCGACTCCGTAGGTATGCCTCGGGATCGGGAAGCTTGCACACGCCCGATCCCCAACGCGGCAGGATGTTTAGGCGAACTCTGCGCCGACTTGTGAGGTTGCGCAAGCGGAAACGAGGGCGACCCCGCCCTAGAGGTGCCGTGCTCCGCTCACGCTTGATCTGGATGAAGCGGCCTGGAACATCGCCCGTCGGCGCCATGCCCGGCGTGGGGGAGATCGAGAAGGTTCCGGATCGCAAAGGGATCGATTCAGCTAGGCCTTCGGCCATGGGCCCGGAGTTCGATTGGATCTATGACACTGGATCAAAGCGGAAGAACTTGCCTCTAAAGGCCCTTACCTTCTTACGTTCTTGTCAACATGGCCGAAAAGTGGTTATTCTGACGCATCAGTGGATGTCACCGGTGGGGCAGGACCGGCTTGAATCCCCCGACGCAGAGCATCGCGAGGGCGAGAACGCGGCCGCCGAGGAAGCGGCGGCGCGGTTGATGAGCGCGAGCCGGCTGTTGAGCGCCTCGAGCGGACTGTTCGAGAGCCCGTGCTCGACCGCCGCGAGGATCATCGCGCGGTACTGCCGCAGCGTCTTGGCCAGCGAGCGAAAGGGTTTGAGGCGGCTGCGAGCGGCGCGTCTGATCGCGCCCTCGAGCCAGCTCCACGTCTCGGCCGGTCGCTCGTACACCGCGCGGACCATCTCCTTGATCTCGTAGCCGCGCCACAGGCGGGCGTTGTGCCGCCGCACCAGGGCCAGCGTCCTCGCGCTGCTGCGCTGAGAGCCGCTCGGGTCGCTTGAGCAGTGCCCAGCGCGTGTACTTCACCGATCGCGCA
>JBBJLY010000507.1:0-2590 GCA_037720695.1 Kofleriaceae bacterium
GAACATGTTTGATACCTACGAAGTCGCGAAGCAGCTCGTGGTCCGTCTACGCGATGTTGTCCCCGTGATTCAGCGCGTGGATCACGATCTCGCCGATCAGCTGCGACGGGCTGCCTCGAGCGTGGTGCTGAACCTCGCCGAGGGACAGCGGTTCGACAACGGCAACAAGCTCCGTCACTACAAGATCGCGCAGGGCAGCGCGCACGAGGTCAAGGCCGCGCTCGACGTGGCGGAGGCGTGGGGCTATCTCACGCAGGCGACCAAGGAGCGCGCGCTCCTGGACCGCCTGCTCGCCCTGCTGTGGAGGCTAACCCGCTCACCCAAGCTGCAACCTGTGGTCAGGCGCAACGACGCGAAGCCACCGGCGAGCTGACGTCATCCACCCGTGGGCGAGGCGATGCGCCTGGCAGGACGCGCGTGCTTGGAGTGCGTCAGTTCCCAGCACAAGCCGAGCAGGCGATCGAGCGTGACGCGAGCGGATCGTCGTCGACGATGTAGCCCATGCCGGACGCGGCTTCTGATGCCGTCGCCGTTGCCCGGTGCGGCATATCCGACCGGCATAGGCGCTAGACGCGCTTCGCGACGTACTTGAGGTTCGTGTAGTCCTCGAGCCCGTGGCGCGAGCCTTCGCGGCCGAGGCCCGAGTGCTTGATGCCACCGAACGGCGCCTGCGCGGTCGACACCAGCCCCTCGTTGACGCCGACCATGCCGGTCTCGAGGCCCTCCGCGAACCTCGCCTGGCGCGCGCCGTCGCGCGTGAACACGTAGCCGACGAGCCCGTACTCGGTGTCGTTGGCCTGGGCGAGGGCGTCGGCTTCGTCCTCCGCGGTGCGCAGCGCGATCACCGGTCCGAAGATCTCCTCGCGCCACAGCGCCATCTTCGTGGTGATGCCATCGAGCACGATTGGCCCGACGAGCCGCGACCCGCTCTCCGGCGGGGCGCCTCGCAACATGCGCGCGCCCTTGTCGATCGCGTCGTCGACCAGCCGGCGCACCTTGTCGACCGCGCGGTCGTCGATCAGCGGTCCGAGGTCGACGTTGGCATCGCTGCCGCGCCCGACCACGAGCTTGCCGGTCGCGGCGATGATCTTCTGGGTGAACGCCTTTGCGATCGGCGCCTCGAGGATGAACCGGTTCGCTGCGACGCAGCTCTGGCCGGTGTTGCGAAACTTCGCGACCATCGCGCCGGCGACCGCCGCGTCGAGGTCGGCATCGGCGAGCACCACGAACGGCGCGTTGCCACCGAGCTCGAGCGACACCCGCTTGAGATCGTGGGCGCACGCCTCGAGGATCGAGCGCCCGACCTCGGTCGAGCCGGTGAAGCTCACCTTCTTGATCCGTGGCGAGGCGAACAACCGGGCGCCGACGCGCTTGGACTCGTCCGTCGTGATCACGTTGACCACCCCGTCCGGGATCCCGACCTGCTCGCACAGGCGGGCCAGCGCGAGGGTGCCGAGCGGCGTCAGCTCGGCGGGTTTTGCGACCACCGTGCATCCGGCGGCGAGCGCGGCCGCGAGCTTGCGGGCGATCATCGCGTACGGAAAGTTCCACGGCGTGATCAGTGCACATGGACCGACCGGCTCGCGGGTGACGGTCAGCCGCTGGTTCGGATGACTGGACGGGATGGTCTCGCCATAGGCGCGCTCGGCCTCGCCGCCAAACCACGTGAAGAAGCTCGCGGCGTAGCGGACCTCGGCGATCGACTCCTTGAGCGGCTTGCCGTTCTCGCGGGTGCACAGCATGGCGAGCCGGCGCTCGTCGGCGAGCATCCGCTGGGCAAGCTGCCCGAGCAGCTTGCCGCGCTCGCCCGCGGGCCGTTCACGCCAGCCCGCGAACGCGCGGTGGGCGGCGAGGATCGCGTTGTCGACCATCTGGTCGTCGCAATCGGCGACCTCGGTGATCACCGTGTTGTCGAACGGGTCGCGGACCGGGAACCGGCGCGCCCCCGTGGCCCAGCGGCCGCTGATGAACGCATCGCGGACGAATTCGCTCATGCCGGCACTATGGCGCGAGCTGCGCCGCGAGCGCGCGCGTCTCGATCAAATTGTCCTCGATCGAGCAATACGTCCAGCCGCCGTAGCGACCCACGGCGTGGATCTCGGCGCGTGCCAGCTCCGCGCGCAGCCGCACGGTCTCCCCGAGCGATCGCTGCGTGATGTGGCAGTACGCCGGATCGAGGACGACGTGATGCTCGGCGACCAGCTGATGCCCGGCGACGATGCCCTCCGCCGCGAGATCGGCGAGCACCCGCTCGCGGAGCGCGGGCACGTCGGCCTGCTCGTCGTGCGCTGCGCCGACCTCGACATAGAGCGACATCCGATCGCCCTCGAAGATGTTGTCGTACCAGCCGACCCGGTAGAACGACCGCGCGCGATCCGGGAAGTACATCCAGTGCACGCCCGCCGGACCCTTGCGATCGAACCCGAGGTTCCACACCAGGACCTTGTTCGAGGTGAACGCCGCCGCGTCGTGCGCGATGCCGGTCAGCCGCGCGAGTGCGGGCAGCGGCGCGGAGCTGACGAGGTGCGCGTAGCGGATCGTGCGGATGTCCTGGCCGGGCATGCGCGCGCGGAGCCAGGCCTCGATCGCG
>JBBJLY010000508.1:0-2586 GCA_037720695.1 Kofleriaceae bacterium
ATCCGGGAGCCCCCGCGCCTCGGCGCGGCGCTCGCTGACCAGATCGGTCCAGCGCTCCTGTGCGCGCAGCAGATCGACGAGCGACTCGCGCGCGAACGTGTCGTCGGGCCACAGCGCGAGTACCTGGCGATACAGCTCGGTCGCGACCTCGACCGCACCCGCGCGCTCGCGCAAGCGTGCCGCGGCGAGCAAGGCCGTGCCGCGACGCGTGGCATCGGTCTCGACGCTGGCGAGCTCGGTAAGCAGCTGCGCGCGATCCTCGTCGCGCCCGAGCTGGGCGAGCGTCGACTCGAGCCGCCAGCGCAGTGCGAGGTCCCCCGGCGCGAGGTCGGCGACGATCCGCTCGAGCTCGAGCACCGACTCGAGGTCGCCGTGGGCGCGCGCCAGCCGGATCGCGCGATCGTGGAGCGCGCGCTGGACCTCACCGCGACTCGCCTCGGCCGCAGTCTTCAGGCGCGCGAGGCCCTCGGCGACATTGCCCGTGGTGTCGTCAAGCTCGGTCAGCGCCTCGAGCGCCGGGGGATAGCCCGGGATGGCCTCGAGCGCCTTGCCGAGTGCGCCGCGCGCCTCCTCGATCGCATCGGGACCGCCGACCTCGTAGGTCAGCAGCTCCGCGGCCTGGACGTAGAGTGCTGCGGCGGATCCGGGATCGGGCGTCGGCGGTTGTCCGGGGCCGAGCCAGCTGCCGAGCAACGCCGCGTTGGCGGCGGTCAGGTACGTTCGCGCGAGATCACCGGGGTCCCCACGCCCGAGCGCGTCGCGCTCCGCGGCCGAGGTCAGCACGATGAAGCCAGGCGCGGCGGCCTCGAGCGACGCGAGCAGCGCGCGGGCCTGATCGTGCTGGCCACCGCGCAGCAGGGCATCGGCGCGCCGGATCGACAGCGCCTCGCGCGACCCGGGTCGCCCTCGACGGCCTGCCAGCTCTGCACGAGCTCGGCGAGGTCGTCATAGCGCCCGAGCTCCTCGGCCAGCTCGGTCAGATCGGCGAGCACGACCGGCTCGCCGGGCGACATCGCGATCGCCTGCTGCAGCACCTCCCACGCCCGCTCGGGGGTCTCGCTGCGCGCGAGCTGGGCCTGGCGCCGGCGCAGCGCGACCAGCTCGCGGCGGATCGCGGTCGCGCGATCGGGCCGGTCGTCGGCGGCCTCGGCCGGCACGCTGGTGCTCGACGTGCCGGCATCTCCGCCGGGACCGAACGTGCCGAGCAGCAGCGTGGCGAGGTCGTCGATCGCGGCGGTGACGTCGATCGCGGCGCCGTGCTCCTCGGCGATCCGCAGCCGCTCGCGCGCCACGCGCTCCGCGACGATCAGGTCGCCGCCGGTGTGTGCGGCAGCCTGCTCGAGCGCGGTCTGCGCGCGCGCGTACTCGCGAGGTGCCGCGGCGCGGCGACCTCGAGCCAGTAGCTGACCTTGCGCACCGGCTGCTCGACCGCGTCGGCGAGCCGCTCCAGACATCGAGCAGGCGGGGATCGTTCGCCGCGCGACGATCCGCTCGAGCTCGAGCAGCGCACCCTGGTGCTGGGGCGCGATCCGCATCGCCTCGTCGAGTGCGGTGCGCGCCTCATCGGTGTCGCCGAGGTGATGGCCGGCGACGCGCGCCTTCTCGAGCAGCAGATCGGCGCGCTCCAGATCGTCGCGTGCGTACGAGACCTCCGCGCCGATCAGCTTGACCAGGTTTGGCCACAGCCCGCGGCGATAGAACACGCGGCGGATCGCCCACAGGTTCGGACGCAGCGACGAATCGAGTGCGAGCGACCGCCCGTATGCCTTGACCGCGCGCGCCTCGTCGGCGAGCCGGCGTTCGTAGAGCTCGCCGAGCTCGTAGGCGAGAAATGCAGCGGCGGCTGAATCGGTGGTCGCGTCGAGCTCGCGCGTCATCGCCTCGGCGCGCTTCTCGCTGCCGACATCACCGAGCTCGCCCAGCGCACGATCGACAACAGTCGGCGACTCGAGGTGCGCCTCGAGCGGCTGGTCGATCACGATGTTCGGGGTCTCCGTACCGACCTCGAGCTCGCGCCGGATCACGGCGACGACCTCCGGCGGCGGCCCGAGCTGGACGTTCGCGGTGTGACTGCCGAACACCTCGGCGTTGACGGGCAGCGGAGGGACCGACGTTCGCTTCGCGCGTGTCTGGATCGGCAGCGGGGTCGACGGCCGGCGCGAGCGCGGCATCGTCGCCTCGGGCGTCACGTGGGGCTCGCTCGGTTCGCGCGTGTCGCGCGTGTCGCGCGTGTCGCGCGTGTCACTGGAGTCCGTGTCGCTGACGCCGGGCGGCATCGCGATGCGCGCCATTGGCATGGTCACCGAGTGCGCCGGGATCGCGACGACCGGGCCGGTCCGCCGCGACGGCTGGACGATCGGCATCGGGGTCGGCGGCGTGACGCGCGGATGGTCCGGCGGCCGCAAACCGACGACCGGGACGCGCATCGTCATCCGTGGCGGCACCACGACCACCGGGCGCGGGATCGGCAGCGGCGGCGGAACCGATCGCGCATGCGGCGGGGGCTGGCGCGGGGGCGCCGGGATTGCCGCATGGGCCTCGCTGGCCTCGTCGATCTCCGCGAGATCGACCGGCTCGACGTACTCG
>JBBJLY010000066.1:0-33112 GCA_037720695.1 Kofleriaceae bacterium
CACTTGCAGCGCTTCGCGTGCACCGGCTCGTGGTTTTTCGGTGGCGGCTAGCGCACGAGGCCGCGATACAGCGCGTCGGCGAGCCGCGCGGCGCCCTTCCAGGTCGGGTGCTGGAAGTCCTTGATCACGAGGCCGCGCTTGAACCACCCGAGCGACGCACCCTTGCCGCCCATCCACTGGTAGACGTCCCAGAACGCGCCGCCGTTCGCGGCCGCGGCGCGGCGCTGCGCGTCGACCATCGCCGGGATCGAGGCGCGCGGCACCAGCTTGCCCACGCCGTAGTCCATCTGATCGAGCGGCGACACCACGAGGCACGACGCGTTCTGGTTGCCGGCGCGGACGCTCGCGAGCAGCTCGCTGAACACGTGCTCGTGCTCGGCCATGCCCGCGCCACCCGCTTGCAGCCAGCCGGCCTCGTTGGTCCCGAGCATCACGATCACGAGGTCCGAGTCGCGATGCGCGAGCTGGTGCCGCCAGTGCGCCTTGAGGTTGTTCTTGTTGAACGCCTTCGCGGTCGCGTTGACCACGCCGAGGTTGTCGACCACGGCACCACGCGTCGCCTCGAGCGCGGCGCCGAACAGCCGGACGCGACCTGCGGCGCGGAGCTCGATCTTCGTGGTGCCCTCGGGCAGCCCGACCTTCGCGAACCCGGCCCGCTTCCTGTCGCCGAGCGTCGCGACTTGTTCGATCAGCTTGCCGCCTGCGAGGACCGCGAGCGTGCCGCCGCGCGGCTGAGCAAGGAAGTGGATGTCGACCGACGTCACGGGTGCGGTCGACGCGAGCCGGATCGAGCCGGTGCCCTCGGCGCTCCCACCGAGCCCGATCAGGTGATCGAGCGGCGGCGACATCGAGACGCCGTGGATCTGCCAGTCGCCTCCGACGATGCGAGACACGGCGCGATGCTGGCAATACGGATGGGGCGGCGCGGCGAACACGAAGCCCGGCCCACCCTCACCGACTAGCGCGCCGAGCTTCTCGCGTAGCGCGTGGGTGATGTGATCGTCGGCGGTCAGCGAGTCGCCGAAGTACGACACGCGGAGCGTGTGCGTCGCCTTGCCGGACCGCTGGGCGGCGAGCGCAGCATCGAAGTGATCCAGCGCGTGCCGGGTGCACCCCTTGTCGAGGCACGTGTTGTCGAGTGTGGCAGCGAGCTCGCGCGCGGGCGCAGCGTCGGCCACGGCCAGCGCGAACACGAGTGGAATCAGCGAACGCACCGGCGCACAGCCGGGCATCCTATCAGGTCAGTTCCGCTCGTCCTTCAGGATGAGGAACTCGACGCGGCGATTCTTCGACCACGCGCGCTCGGTGCTCTCGCGGATGATCGGGACGGTCTCGCCGTAGCCCTGGGCCTCCAGCCGTTTCGGATCGATTCCCTTGCCAACCAGGTACTTGACAACCGAGACCGCACGCCGGTTCGTGAGATCGAGGTTGTAGGCATCGTTGCCACGCTCGTCGGCGTGGCCGGCGACCTCGAGCAACTTGATCTGCGGATTGCCGACGAGTGAGGCGGCGACGGCGTCGAGGATGTAGAACGACTTGTCGTCGATGACGTCGCTGTTGAACTTGAAGTTGATGGGCTTCAAGATCACGATGCCGGTCACGGTCTTGATGATGACGCCCTTGTCGTCGCAGCCGTCCTCGTCCTGGTAGTTGTTGTAGGCCTCGGGCTCGTTCGGGCAGCGGTCGTCCTTGTCGAGGATGCGATCCTTGTCGTTGTCGAGATCGGGGCAGCCGTCCTCGTCCCCGTCTCGATCCTCGGGGTCGTTCGGGCACAGGTCGTCGACATCGAGGATCTGGTCCCCATCGTTGTCGGGATCGGGACAGCCGTCCTGGTCCTGGAATTGATCGAAGTCCTCCGGGTCCTCCGGGCACCTGTCGAGGTCGTCCGTGATGTTGTCGTGGTCGAGGTCGTGCTTGTTGCCGTCGGGACACCCGTCCTCGTCCTGAAATCCGTCCTTGTCCTCGGGGATGTTGGGGCACTTGTCATCGTCGTCGTCGATGGTGTCGCGATCGTTGTCGGGCTCGGGGCAGCCGTCCTCGTCCTCGAAGTTGTCGCGGTCCTCCGGCTCGTCGGGGCAGCGATCGACGTCGTCCTTGAGGCCATCGCCGTCGCGATCGCCGAGGTTGGGCTCGAACACGATCCCGATGAACGCGCGCGCTGAGGGATTGGAGCCCTTCGCGGGGACCAGCCCGCGCCCGGCGCCGACCGACAGGAACGAGTTGCGCGCCAGGTACAGTTTGATCCCGCCGATCGCCTCGAGCGGCTGGTAGTTCTGATGATCGCCGAGCGGGATCGAGCCGAACACCTCGGCCACGACATCGAACTTGTGCGGCGACACCGCGTAGGCGAGCCCGAGGCCGACCGGGAGCTCCGCCGACGCGGTGATCGCCTTGTTGGTCGGCGGCGCGCCCATGTCGCCGGTATCGACGAACGTCGTCGTCGAGCGCAGCCGGATCCCGCCGTTGAGCGCGACCCGGAACCGACCGCGGCGGCCGAGCTCCGTGTCGATGATGCCGATCAGCTGCGGTGACAGCTGCTTGTCACCGAGGAAGCGCTCCGTCGGGCTCACCGTCGGCAGAAACAGGCTCGCGATCGCGCCGACCCCGACGCCGTGCCGGCCGGGCGAAACCAAGCGGGTCTTCAGGTGGAGCCCGATGTTGCCGACGCCCTGCCCTTCGAGCCCGTAGTTGATGTCGTCATTCGCATCGGCGAGCTCGCCGAGGTTGTCGGGCCCGCGATCGCCCGACAGCACGGTCAGTGGGACCGATGCGCCGAGCTGGAACCGGAGGGGACCGAGCTTGATGCCGACCGCGGCGATCAGCGTCGCGGTGATCACGTCGTCGACGGAGTAGCGGTTCTTGCCCTCCTCGAACGCGAGCATGTCGTGGCCCCACGCCAGCGAGCCGAGTCCGAACGACAGCTCGCCGTGACCCAGGGTCTGCGACGCGTTGATCGTGAGCATGCCGCGCGAATCGATCGCCGGTCGAAACGTGTCGATCGGGATGTCACCGGCGGGTTGGGCGAGTGCGGGCGAGACACTCGTGCAAAGCAAAACGAGCCCAGCAGCCAGGCGTGGCATACGGTCCTCTCGCGCGCGGCCTCCACCAGGGCGGCCGAAAGTTGGGGTTCGCGCAGACAGTGCACGCCCGCCGCGATCTGGTTACACGACCGGCCTCAGTACGCCAGCGAGCCGCCAGGCGAGCCAGTGCCCTTGGGGTACGGCGCGAACGGCACGCGAGACGTCCGGCTCGCATTGAGCCGCGCCAGCTCGCCGGCGCTGTAGGCCGCCGCGCCCCCGCTCGGGAGGTGGCTGCGGATCCAGCCGATCACCATCGCGCGCGCGCGATCGCCAGCAGCCCCTGCCGCATCGTCACCCTCCGCGCATTCGTCCCACAGCGTGAACAGCGCGCTGCGCCGCGCCGCAGGATCGGTCGTGGTCCGCCACATCGCCTCGAGGTTGCGCTGCACGTGCTCGGCACTCCGGGCGAGCTGCGAGGCGCGATGCACGGCGCCGATGCGCACGCGCTCGGCGCGGGTCTGATCGAGGACCTTGAGCTTTCGCGATGCGTACGGATCGCCGATGTACTTGCGGTGCAGCCAGCCGGTGAGGTCGGTCTTGAACTTGTTGCCACCAACGATCCAGTGCGCGTAGTCGTCCATGTCCTCGTTGCGCTGCTGCTCGTTCAGCACCTCGACGGTCTCGCAGAACGGATCGTTGAACGATCCGCACGCGTTGGGTGTCGCGCGCAGGTGCGGCGGGAGATCCTGGACCGGCCCGTGGCGCGAATCACGAAGCGGATCCGCGTACCACTCGCTGATGCCGCGCGCGATCCGGCGCTTGAGCTTGCCGGGCGTCGGCGGCCGGAACCGGAGATCGACGTCCGGGACGTCGGTGACCGCGACGGTGCCATCGGGGGCGACCCGGACCGTGGCGACACGATCGCGAATCACGTGCGTGCCGCCACCCGATGGTGCCAGCTTGATCTTCGGATCGTGCGTCCACCGCGGCTCGATCATCGGCTCGGGTGCCGACGTCGCCGGCGCTCGCTCCGCGAAACCCGGCGGCAGCGCGAGGTCGTGGCGCAGCCCGCGCATCGCGAGTTGCCGCGACGGCGGCTGCGCCGGCGGCGCGAGCTCGGGGCCCGGCGTGACATCGCTCGAGATCGCGGCGCGTTTGCGTGGCGCACTACCGGCGCTGCGCTCCAGGGGTTGCGAGGCGGGCTTCGCGGCGTCCCCACCGCTGCCGACCGCGACCTCGAGCGGCACGATCTCGACGGGCAGCAGCTCGATCACCGGTGCGATAGCTCGTTCGCGTGGTGCCGGTTCGTCGCGCGCGCAGGTCCGCGTGATCGCGACGAGCGCCACCGCGTGCACGACCAGTGAGCCTGCGAGCTTCGAGCCGCGCACCCGGGTGTGACCGGCGTCGCAGGCCGTGGGTTGCTTCAGCTGAGCGTCCGTGCGTACCGGGCAAGCAGCGGCTGCGCGGTGACGCCATGCACCACGACGCTGAGCGCGATCACCGAGATCACGAGCCCGATCAGATCGCTGGTCTCCACACCACCGCCGCCGTGCGAGAGCACGTACGCGAGGTAGTACAGGCTGCCGATCCCCCGGATACCGAACCAGCCCATCAGCCAGCGCTGCGGCGCCGTCGTCGGGGTCAGCGTCAGCGCCGCGCGCGTGGCCAGCGGCCGGATCACGAAGAACAGCGCCGCAGCCAGCGGGATCGCGCGCACGTCCCAGTGGGTGCCAAGCGCGATGCCAACCGCGACCAGCAGGCCGACCTCGACGATCCGCTCGACCGTGTCGCCGAACGACAGCGTCTCCGAGACCAGCATGCCAGCGGCCACGGCGGGCTGCTCGAGTTGCTCGCCGGCCGGTTGTGCAGCGACCACCGCCTCGGCCGGTGGATGGTCCGCGGCGTTATCCGCAGCGGGGTGCGGGGTCTCGACCACGACCTGGACCTCGGCGGCGCGCAGCCCGAGCCCGGCGGCGAACACGGCGAGAAACCCCCACGCGCCGATCAGCTCGGCACAGACATAGGACAGCCCGATCAACGCGAGCGCGAGCAAGTCACTCGGCGCCGTCGCGTCGCGCTGGTGAGCGCGCAAGGAGATCGCGATCCGACCGACGAGCTTGCCGAGCACCATGCCGAGCACGAGCGCCGCCGGCACCGCCCACAGGAGGCGAAACACCGCCCACTCGACCAGCCACCCACCGGCACCGTCATGCGCGGCCCAGCCAAGCGCGAGCACGACGAACGGAAATGCCATCCCGTCGTTGAGCCCGGCCTCGCCGCTGATCCCGTAGCGCATGCGATCGTGATCGTCGGCGTCGTTGACCGACACCGCGCTGGCGAGCACGGGATCTGTTGGCGCCAGCACCGCGCCGAGGAGCAACGCGGCCGGTCCCGAGAGCCCGAGAAGGATGTGCGCGATCGCCGCGATGCCCGCGATGCTCAGCAGCATCACTGGCCCGGCGAGCACGAAGGCCGCATACCAGGCCGGGTTCCGCCAGTGCAGGCGCAGTTTCAGCCCACCGACGAACAGCGCGACGATCACCGCGATCTCGGTGATTCGCTCGATGACCGGAGCGCTCGCGACCAGATCGAGAGACGCGACCGCGAGGCCTGTTGGACCGATCGCCAGGCCGAGGCCGAGATACACCGCCGACGTCGTGATCGAGGTCTCGCAGGTACGACGACGCGAGCGCCATCAGTAACAACGTGCCGCTCGCGAGTGCTGTCCATTCGAGGAAGCTCATCCGGGATGCCGAACCCGGAGCAAACCACGGGCCGCGAGCCGCCGTACGGCCTCGCGGCGGGTGAGCGTCGCCGCTCGGGACGGGAACCGCGCTACGCTGCCTGCGTGAACGCCACCCACCTGCTCGACCGGGTGCACGCGCTCGCGAGCCTTGACGCGCTCGCGGCCGATCCCGCCGGCGTCGCGGATGCGCTCGCCGGCGAGCTACCGGGCGCCGATTCGCTCGCCTCGCTCGAGGCCCGCGACACCTCGATCACGAGCGTCCTCGCAAGGCTCGATGCGCTGGTCACCCGCGCGATGCGGCTCCGGCTCGATCACGCGCTCGCCACGGACACCTCGATCGCCGCCCCGACGCGCGGCGTGTTCGCGGCCACGGTCACCAGCTACCAGCACCGGCTCCCCTCCTCGCCCAGCGCGCACGTGACGTCGCCGCGCGTGGCGGGTCGGCGCTTCCGGACGCGGTCGCCATGCAGGTCGTCGAGGCCGCCCGCCAGGTGCTGGCCCTGCGCGAGGCGATTCGCGACGGCGTGCTCGAGCTTGCCCGCGAGCAGGCGCGGGTCGCGATCCCGCTCGCCGACCAGCACGCGCGCGATCGCATGCGCAACGATGCCGAGCGGCGACGGTGGAGCGCGATGCGCCGCGACCTCGAGGCGATCGCTGCCGATCCAGCGCACCTGGCCACCGCACCGCTGGCCGCCCGACTCGCGGCGTTGCCCGAGCAGCTCGACGAGCCGGCGCCTCCCGAGCCCTCGCTGGCCGAGCTGCTCGAGCTCGACTAGCGACAACCGGCGTTACCTGCAAGAACTGCCTGGTTTTGCCGGGGCAGCGGAGGTCACAATTGTTGTCAGGTCGGCGGCGCGTGCAGGCACACGCGTCCATGAAGCGTGGGTTGCCCGTTGTCGTCCTCGTGCTCGCGGCCTGTCGCGCGGCGAGCCCGGTCGTGCTGGCTCGCGATCCCGCGCCTCCGCAGCCGGACCTCGCCGCGCAGGCAGCCGGGATCGCCGATGCATTCTCGAACGTCAACGCGACGCTCACGCGCGATGGCTCGCAGGTCGTGTTCGCGTCGAACCGCGAGGGCTCGTACGCGCTGTATGTCGCGGACGTCGCCGATCCGGCATCCCCGGCACGCAAGCTGCTCGCGTGGCCACAGCCGATCGAGGGCGCGAGTCTGACCGGCGATGGCAAGGCGCTCGTGTTCACCGCAGACGCGGGCGGCAACGAGCTGCCGCTCCTCTATCGGATGGCGCTCGCCGGCGGTGCGCCGGTCGAGCTCACCGGCGGACAGCAGCTCGCACGCGATGGCGTGATCTTGCCGGCGGAGCGACCCGGCTCGGTCTACTACAGCGCACGCGATCCCGCGGCCACGGCGTGGGCGATCTACGAGGCGCGCCTCGATGCGAGCCAGCCGCCACACGAGCTCTACCGCGAGCCGAGCAACGGCCTCCTCCTCGACGTTCGCCGCGACGGCAAGGTCGGGCTGATCCAGCACTTTCGCACGTGGTCGGATCGCATGCTGCTGTCGGTCGATCTCGAGCGTCGCAGCACCAAGCGCCTGTACCCGCCGACCGACCGCGAGACTTCGATCTATGCGGCGGGGTTCGCGGCAGACGGTCGCGTGATCGTCGCGACCGACGGTGGCGCCGAGCAGGCCCTGGTGCTCGCACTCGATCCCGCGACCGGCCGCGAGCTCGCACAGTACGCGGCCAAGCCGGCGACGGCACGGATCGACGGGATGGTGATCGCGCCACGCGGCGACGTGATCGCGCTGACCCTCGACGCCGGCAACCACACCGTGATCGAGCTCGTCGAGCAAGCGACGCTCGAGCCTCGCTGTCGGGCCGCGTTGCCCCTCGGCGCGGGCAGCCTGGGCGAGCTCTCGCACGATGGCAAGCAGCTGACGGTGACGTGGTCGACGCCAGCCGTGCCGAACGACATCTTCGTGATCGAGGTCGCGACCTGCAAGGCGACGCCGCTGCGCAGGGAGGTCCGGCCCTCGCTCGCCGAGCTGGTTCCGATCGCCAGCCAGATCGTCGACATCCCGGCATTCGACGGCCTCGCGCTGCCGACCAACGTCCACCTGCCGCGTCATCCGGCGGGCGCGCGCCTGCCCGTGATCGTGCGCTACCACGGCGGGCCGGCCGGCTCGGCGACGATGGGCTGGCAGCGGCTGGCGCGGTTCTTCCTCGATCAGGGCTATGCGTGGGTCGAGCCCAACGTGCGTGGCTCCGGCGGTTTCGGCCGCGCGTTCGAGCAGGCCGACAATGGCGAGCGCCGGCTCGATGCGTTCCACGATCTCGAGACCACGGCGCAGTGGGTGGCGGCGCAGCCATGGGCCGATCGCGAACGCATGATCGTGCTCGGCGAGAGCTACGGCGGCTACGCCGTCCTGATGACGTTGATCAAGCACGGCGCGCTGTGGCGGGCGGGCGTCGATCTGTTCGGCGTGACGGACCTGTCGACGTTCCTCGGCACGACCACCGGCCGTGTGCGCGCGAACTACCTGGTCGAGCTCGGGGATCCCGCGCGCGATGCGGCGTTCCTCCAGTCGATCTCGCCGCTCGCGCAGGTGGCGCAGATCGCCGACCCACTGTTCGTCTACGCCGGCGCGAACGACCCGCGCGTGCCGCGCTCGCAATCGGACGCGATCGCCGCGGCGCTCCGCGACCGCCGGATCCCGGTCGAGTACATGGTCGCCGCGGACGAGGGCCACGGGATCGAGGCCAAAGAGACGTTTGTCGAGCTGTGCACGCGGCTCGCTCGCTTCCTCGCGCAGCACGCCGGTTCGGCGCGACCACGCTGAATCGGCGCACGCCGGCGCGGCGAGATCGCGCACGGCATCAGCCGAGCGCCCGGCGCTACGGCACGGGGCGTGAACAACGGATCGACATGCTGAATCGAACGTCCTTGATGCTGTCCTTGTCGCTCCTCCTCACGACTACCGCGGGCGGATGCGTGACCTCCGAACAGGAAGAGTTGACCGAGGAACTTCCGTCGACCGAGGTCGTCGCGGCCGACGACGATTCGGCGCCAGCGGATCCGGCGGCCTTCGGCAACACGTGCCGCGATACCGAGATCATCATCGAGAACTCGCGGTATCGCGACGACCTCGGGCAGACCACGATCCTCGTCTACAGCGTCGAGTACTACTCGTCCTCGGAAGGCCGTTGGTACAGCGAGTCGCTGCCGGTCACCCGGATCGACTACGGCCTGACCGCGACGATCTGGAACCAGGACCTCGCCCACGCCGAGAACGACCTCCTCAGTAGCTGGCGCGTTCACTACAAGATCCTCGACGGTTCCGGTTTCTACGGCTGGTCCGATACCGTCTATCAGGAGATCGATACGCCGAACCAGACCTGCCTCGCGAGCAGCGACTTTCGGATGACCGTCAACTGACGTGAGCCTACGGTTTCGGCACGCGGAGCCCACCGAGCCACGCGCGGAGCTCGGGCTCGATCAGCTTGCGGCGCGCGATGCACTGGTCCATGCCCTCGATCTGCTGCTTGACGATGCGCTCGCCGCCGGACAGCTTCGCGAACGTCTTCGTGACGTAGGCGGCGGTCGCGTCGCGCAGCTTGGCATCGCACGAGCTGGTGAACACCGCGGATACGATCGCCAGCGGGCTCGCCGTCTCGTCCTTCGGCAGGCGGGCCATGATGGTGTCCATGTTGGTCTTGAAGAATTCTCGCGCGACGGCGCGGTTGGGCTCGGTCGAACCGCCGAACACCATGTAGCGGGTCTCGCGAATATCGAGCTTGGTGTCGAGCATCAGGCCAAGCGCCGCCTTCTGGCGCACCGGATCGCGGACCTGTGCGAGCGCCTGCAGCATCTCCTGGCGGCGCGTGCGATCGCCCTCGTGGACGACGTCCTTCATCACCGTGTCGAATACCTGTTGCTTGGCATCGACCGCGATCACGAGGACGAGCCCGCGGATCGATTGCGGCAGGTCGCGCCAGTTGTCGGACAGCTTCACGGCCTCGGCCACGAGCTTCGGCTCGCGACCGAGCCACGCGACCGTACCGACCAGCTGGGCACGCAGGGTCTCGGTGTCGAGGGTGTCCGTCGCCTTGGGCACGAACCCGATCTTCGTCGCGCCTGGACCGAACGTGCTGCGGATCCATTGATCGTACTTGCCGCGCAGGTCAGCGGGCACGAAGTTCTCGAGCCCGGTGACCAGCTCGAGCGCGGGCCCGGCGGTGAATCGATCGTTCCCGGCGAGCAGCTTCGGCACCATCGAGAACGCGAGCTGGAGCGGCAGCTTGCCGATGGTCGCGGCGTCGGCGACGTCGAAGTACAGCACGCGTCGCTCGGTCCAGGTCAGCTTGGCCCACGCCTCGTCGCGGAGGGCGGTGACCTGCGGGGGGGTGTAGCGGTTGCGGTTGTAGCCCGCGCCTTGCTTGTTGGGCATCACCCAGCGCGGGCACGTCTTGGTCTCGAGCTCGAGCGCGCCGGTCGGCTGCGAGAGCAGCGTGCACGCCTCGGCGCGCTTGCCGCCCTTGTCGTACGCGACGCAGATCGGGAGGATCCATGGGGTCGCCGATTCGGCCGCGGGCGCACCCGGCGGGACGTAGCGGCGCTGGGACAGCGCGAGCTGTGACTTGCCGCCCTTGCACTCGAGGGTGGCCGTGATCTCCGGCGCGCCAGGCTGCTCGAGGAACGACGCGAACGCCGCCTCGACCTCCTTGCCCGACGCCTTGGTCATCGCCGCCGCGAAGTCCTTCGACGTCGCGTTACCCCAGCTCTTCGCGGCGAGATAGTCGCGCACGCCTTGCTGGAACTTCGCCGGTCCGAGGTAGGCCTCGAACATCGCGAGCACGCTCGCGCCCTTGTTGTAGGTGATGCCATCGAACGCGGTGAAGATGTCGTTGACGCTCTCGATCGGCTGACGGATCTGGCGCGCGCTGACGAGGCCATCCTCGGACAGCGCCTCGTTGCGAAGCCCGACGCCGCTCTGGTCATCGCGATAGCTGGCGTCGACCTTGTTGGTGACCTTGGTCTCGACCCAGTTCGCGAACCCTTCGTTCAGCCAGATGTCGTCCCAGAACGCCATCGTCACCAGGTTGCCGAACCACTGGTGGCCCATCTCGTGCGCCGCGACTCTCACCCAGACGTGCTGCCGCTGCTTCGACTGGCGCTGCGGATCGAGCAGCATCAGCGTCTCGGTGTAGGTGATGAGCCCGGCGTTCTCCATCGCGCCGAACCCGACCGTCATCGGGATCGAGAGCTGGTCGAGCTTCTCGTAGGGATACGGGATCCCGAACCAGTCCTCGAGGGCGTTCAGGATGATCGGCGTGGTCTTGGCCGCCCATGCACCATCGGCAGCGCGCTTCGCGAGCGTGAGCACGCGCAGCGGGACGCCGTGGCGGGACTTCCCGGCGTCGATGACCTCGAACGGGCCGACGCCGAACGCGAGCAGGTAGGTCGGCAGCGGCTTGCTGATCGCGAACTCGACGCGCTTGGTCTTCGGGTCGAGCGGGGTCACCGTCTTCTCAGGCGTGTTCGACACCGCGATCAGCGCCTTGGGAACGTCGAGCGTCAGCTGCCACGGCACCTTGTTGTCGGGCTCGTCGAGGCACGGAAACACGCGGCGCGCGTAGATCGCCTCGAGCTGGGTGAACACGTAGGAGTGGTCGGCGACCGTCTGCTTGAACGCGCCGACGGTCGACAGCACGTCGAACTTCCCCTTGTAGTCGAAGGTCAGCGTCCACGCGCCGGCGTCGAGCGGGGACTGTGCGGCGACCCGCAGCAGATCCTCGCCGACCGCGGTGACCGTCAGCGGGACGTCGACGCCATCGCGCCGTGCGATCGCCTTGCTGACCTGAAGCTCCTTGCCGTGCAGCCAGATCACGGACGTCAATTCGCTGATCGTTCCGGCGATCTGCATCGAGCCGTCGAAGTCTTCGCGCTGCGGATCGATCGCGAGCCGCGCGGTGTAGCCGGTCGGTACGAAGTTGCGCGGCAGTCGCAGCGTTGGCTGTGGCGGCACGAGGCCACCTGTTCCCGCGGTCGGCGGCTCCGCGGACACGACCGCGACCGGCGCGGGCACCGTCACCTCCGGCTTCGGTGCACCACAGGAGACAACGATGACGACACCAACGGCGACGATCACGAGGCGCAACATCCGCGCATCCTAGCTCGCATCTTCGACGGTAAGTCGTCGCGATCGCGTGCGACACGCTGCGACACGCCTGACCTCGGCGATGATGACGCATGTCTCACGCATTCCGGATCGTGAACGTGTTCACCGTGGGCGATGACCAGTTCTCGGGAAATCCACTGTGCGTGTTCGAGGACGCGCGCGGGCTGACCGACCAGCAGATGCAGGCGCTCGCGCGGCAGATGAACCTGTCCGAGACCACGTTCGTGCTGCCGAGCACCGCGGCCGATGCACGCGTGCGGATCTTCACGCCGGGGTTCGAGATGCCGTTCGCCGGCCATCCGACGCTCGGCACGGCGAGCGTGATCGGTGGCGACCGGGCGCGGGTCAGCCTCGAGATGATCGCCGGCACGGTCGAGGTCACCCGCGACCGCGATGCCTGGACCCTGCGTGCCGCCCAGCCCCCGCGCTTCCGGCCGGTCGAGGCAAGTCGCGCGGAGCTTGCGCGCATGGTGGGCCTCCCCGATGACGCGGTGAGTGACGAGCCGCGCTGGGTGTCGGTCGGCGTCGAGCAGCTGGTGATCCCGATCACGACCAGCGCGCTGGTTCGCGCCGCGCGACCGGTGCCCGAGCTGATCACGCGCTGGGGATTCTCGAAGACCCGGCAGGAGGCGATGGCCTATCTGTGGGCTGCCGACGAGCCGGAGCTCACCGTGCGGTTCTTCTTCACGTCGAACGGTTCGGTGATCGAGGATCCGCGACCGGCTCGGCGTGCGCGAACTTCGGCGGCTGGATGATCGGGATACGCGCGCCGATGACCGCGACGCTGCGGCAGGGCGATGCGATCGGGCGGCCCTCGCGACTGGGGCTGGTGGTGGATGCGGCTGGCGGGATCTTCGTGACCGGTTCAGTGATCGAGCTCGGACGTGGCATCGTGGAGGTGTGAGCGAGCTCGACGAGCCGTGGCGCGACGCGATCCGCGAGCTCGCGAAGATCTGCACGCGGCCGCTCGACGAGCCCGCGCTGATCGCCGTCGTCGAGGCCGCGGTCGCCGGCGGCGCGCGCGCCAACCATGCCGCGGATCTCGTGCTCGCGTGGGCGGTCAGCACGGGCGATCCGGGCGCGGTGAAGCGGTTCGAGCGCGAGGTCGCGGACGAGATCGCGATGGCCGCCCGCAAGATCGATCGCGCGCCCGCGTTCGTGGACGAGGTCCGGCAGGTGGTCCGCGTCAGGCTCCTAGTCGGCGACGGCGAGCAACCACCGCGGATCGCGGCGTATCGCGCGACCGGCCCCCTGCGCGCGTGGGTCGCGATCACCGCGCTCCGCGTCGCGATCAACGCGAAGCGTGGGCCGCCGCGTGCGAGTGACGACGTGCTGGCTGAGGTCGTCGATCGCGAGCCGGATCGAGCTGCGGCACCTGAAGACGCTGTATCGTGCCGAGTTTCGCGAGGCGCTGGTGGCCGCGATCGGCGCGCTGCCGGATCGAGATCGCGCGCTGTTGCGGCTGCGCTTCGTGGCGGCGCTCGAGCTCGCGCAGATCGGCAAGCTCTACGCCGTGCACGAGTCGACCGCGTCGCGCTGGCTCGCGCGTGCCGTCGAGACGCTCGCGACCGATGCCCGCAACCGGCTGGTCAGCCGGCTCTCCGTGACCCCGGCCACCGCGGACAGCGTGGCGCGCATGGTGGCAAGCCAGCTCGACCTCAGCATCGCGCGGCTGCTCGAATAGTTCCGGCCTCCTGCACGATTGTTTGCAAGCGGACGGAGGTGGCGTGTCGAGCCAGCAGGAGGTCATCGACCATGTTCCGTTTCGCCCCGTTCGCGCTGCTTGCAGCCTGCATCACCGATCCCACGCCCGCCCCCGATCCCGAGACCGCGACCCGCGAGCTCGCTGCCACCGCCGCGTTCAGTCGCGCGCACGTGACCGGCGACATCTATCACTACGAGCTCGTGCTGCCGGTCGGCGACGGGCCGAACGCAGCACTCAGGATCCATCGCGTGGTCCGCGAGATCGCGCCGTACATCCCGCGCGCGACCCGCGGCGGCGCGATGTTGCTGCATGGTGACTTCTCGACGTTCGAGAGTAGCTTCCTGCCCGGCCTCGCGTCGTATCTCGCCTCGCGCGAGCTCGACGTCTGGGGCCTCGATCGCCGGTGGACGATCCCAGGTGCCGACGACGACATCTCGGATCTCGCCACGATGGGCGTTGCCCAGGAGATCGACGATACGCGTGCCGCGCTCGCATTCGCGCGCGCCGTGCGCGGCGTGTCGGGCGCAGGTGCGGACAAGCTCGCGCTCGTCGGCTTCTCGCACGGTGCCCAGCTTGCGTACGCGTATGCCGCGGTCGAAGCCGGGCGTCCGGCGGCGCAACGCCACGTCGACGCGATCGTGCCGCTCGACTTCTACGCCAGCCTGCCGCCCGAGGAAGACGCGTTCCGCCAGACGTTCTGCGAGAGCAGCGCGTTCGTCTACGACCTCGTCGCGGCTGGCGAGATCGACTTCCCGAACCAGTTCCAGATCGATGTCGGCACGCTCGCACTCACCGCGCCCGACGAGGTGTCGCCGATCAACCCGAGCTTCACCAACCGCACGTTCATGCTCCGCTTCATCGGCCAGACCTACCGGATCGCCCCGTTCACGCCGCTGTATCACCTCGGCGCGCCGATCCTCGAGGGCGGGGCGGTGGTCGGCCTACGCGAGTCCTCGGAGACCGCGATGGCGACCTGGCTCGCGGACGCCACCGTGCACCAGCCACTGCTCGAGGCCGCCGACCTCGACCGCTTGCTGTGCGGCGAGGGCACGCAGCCGGTCAACGCGCCGCTGTCGCAGATCCGGGTGCCCGTGTTCTACGTCGGCGCCGCGGGTGGGATCGGCGCGCTCGGCCTGGACGCGACGACCCGCGTGTCGTCGACCGATGTCACCACGCTGATCGTCCAGCGGTTTGGCCCCGACCGGGTGGCCGAGGACTTCGGGCACACGGACCTGCTGTTCGGGAACGACGCGCAGGCGCTCGCGTGGCAGCCGATCGCCAGCTGGTTGCTGCATCATTAACAACCCGTGCAGCCCCACGCCAACACCGCTTGCCTGGCCGAGGATGAGCTGCTCGCGCTCGGTCACGGGCGCTCGCTCGCGGAGTCACCCGAGGCCGAGCGGCACCTCGCCGACTGTGCGACATGCAGCGCGTTGCTCGCCGCGATCGTGCGCGAGCCGCCGGCCTGGGACGCGCTCGCCGGCACCGCGCTCGGGCCGTACCGGCTCGACGCGCAGATCGGCGCGGGGGGGATGGGTGCGGTGTATCGCGCGTGGGACCACAGGCTCGACCGGACGATCGCGATCAAGGTCTTGCACCGAGAGGCCACGGCGACCCGCCTCAACAGCGAAGCCCGCGCCGCCGCCGCGGTCGATCATCCCGCGATCGTCGGCATCCACGATGTCGGCGTCGTCGACGGCACCGCGTACGTCGCGATGGAGCTGGTCGACGGCGAGTCCCTGCGCAGCGTGATCGAGCGCGGCGCGCTGCCACCCAAACGCACGCGAGAGCTCGCGCTCGAGTTGCTCGACGGTCTCGCGGCGGCGCACGCCCGTGGTGTGATCCATCGCGATCTCAAGCCCGAGAACCTGATCGTCGCGCGCGATGGCCGGCTGCGGATCCTCGACTTCGGGCTCGCGAAGCTGCTCGACGGCACACCGCTCGATGCGACCGAGCCCGGCACCGTCCAGGGCACAGCCGGCTACCTCGCGCCCGAGCAGGCCCGTGGCGAGCCCGCCGATGCGCGCGCGGATCTGTTCGCGACCGGCGCGATCCTGTACGAGCTCGCGACCGGTCGCCGGGCGTTTCCTGGCGCGACCCACGCCGATCGTCTGAGCGCAACGCTTCGCGATTCGCCTCCACTCGACGAGCTCGGCGAGCTCGCGCCGGTCGTCGCGCGCTGCCTGCACAAGGAGCCCCGCGAGCGTTTTCAGTCGGCCGCGGATCTCGCGTGGGTGCTGCGCGGAGCTTCCGCTGCAGCTATCCCGGTCGCGCCATCACGGCGGGCGCTCCTGGTTGGCGGAGCGGCCGCGCTCGCGGGGATCGCCGGGCTGGGGGGATTCCTCCTCGGTCGGCGCGGCGCCGCGGTCCAGCCCCGTCGGCCGGTATTCCGCCAGCTGACGTTCCGGACCGGCCGGGTGTACACGGCGCGCTTCACCCGCGACGGGAGCCGGCTCGCGTTCGGGGCCGCGTGGGACGGCGAGCCGTTGCGCGCCTACGTGTTCGATCTCGCGGCGCGCAGCGCGACCCCACTCGAGGTCGCGGGTGACGTGCTCTCGATCTCGACCCGCGGCCAGCTCGCGTCGGCCCAGCAGCTCCGGTTCACCGATCACCAGAGCGCCACCGGCACGCTCGCGATCGCCGCGCTCGCCGGTGGCATGCCGCGCGTGATCGCGCCCGACGTCCAGGACGCCGACTTCGCACCCGATGGCTCGCTCGCGATCGTGCGCCGCGGAGCGACAGGTTTTCGCATCGAGCTGCCGCTCGGCACCGTGCTGGTCGAGAGCGCCGGCTGGTTGACCCACGCGCGGGTGTCACCGAGCGGAACCCACGTCGCGTTCCTCGAGCACCCGCACACCAACGACGACGCGGGAGACCTGAAGCTGGTCGAGATCTCGACCCGGCGAGTACGCGTGCTGGCGACCGGCTGGGCCAGCATCGCCGGCCTCGCGTGGGATCCCGACGGCAGATCGGTATGGTTCACGGCCGCGCACGACCACGGTCAGAACGAGGTCCACACGGTCGCGCTCGACGGCACGCAACGCACGATCGCGCAGACCACAGGCCGGCTCCGACTCCATGATCTGGCACCGGATCGTCGCGCCGCCGTCACCGTCGATACCTGGCGGTTGCGCGCGATGATCGGCGAGCGCGGACACTCCGAGCGCGATGCCTCGCTGTCCGAGGCCTCGTTCGTCACCGACGTCGCGGCCGACGGTTCGATGATCCTGGCCGCGGAGCTCGGTAGCGCCGAGACCAGCAGCGGTGCGTACCTGGTGCCGTTCGCCGGAGGCCGCGCGCTGAGGCTCGGCGACGGGTTCCCGCTCGCGATCGCACCGTCTGGCCACCGCGTCGCGGTCAGCCTGCTCGAGGCCGGCGCGCCACGCCTCGTGATCTACTCGACCGACGGCGGAGAGCGGCCGACCGTCGCGGCGCCGGGCTTGATCTCGGCCGCACGCTGGATCGACGACGCCACGCTGGTCGCGCGCAGCAAGGGTCAGCTGTGGCGACTCGCACTCGATCGACCTCCCGTTGCGCTGACCGCCGCGGCAGGAGCCGGTGAGCTCGCGATCGATCCTGCACGCCAACGCTGCGCGTTCGTCGACGCAGCGGGTCGCGTCCGCGTGATCGAGCTCGCGACCGGGGCCGCCACCACGTTGCCCGGCATGTTCACGGGCCACGCGATCTGCGGCTGGCTCGCGAGCGGGAGGATCGTCCTGCGTACAGCGACCACCCCGATCCAGCTGACGCAGCTCGACCCGGCGACCGGCGGGCGCGAGCCGCTGTTCTCCATCGAGCCTCCCGCCGTCGGGCTCAAGGCGGTCGATGCGTTCGTGATCCATCCCGACGGCGCGCGCTACGCGTACAGCTACGGTCAGGAGCTGTCGCAGCTCCACGTCATGACGCTCGAGGCGTAAGCTCGCTCAGGCCAGCGCCGCGACGACGCGTTCGGCTGGCGCGTTGTCACCAGCGAACTTCGAGGCGTGGCGCCAGCGCAGCTTTCCGCCCGGCGCGATCACCAGCACGCCGCCTTGCTGGAATGCATCGCCCTGGGTCCGGCCCTGGCGCGCACCGCGGCGAAATGCCGAGACCGCCTTGCCGAGACCGCGCGGCGAGAACGTGCGCAGCATTCCGCGCTCGAGCTCGGCGGCCTGGTACGCGGCGAGCGTCGGGTCGGTGTAGAGCGGGCCCTCAAAGCCGGTGGTCTCGCGAAATCCGGCGATGAAGCTGGGCGTTCCGTTGCCGATCACGACCAGCTCGGCGCCGGCGCGATGGATGTCTTCGATCGAGCAGTGCAACTGCACCACGTGGTCGCGACAGTGCAGTCAACCGAAGTGGCGGACGAACGCGAGCACCACGGTCCGATCGCGCCACAGCGAGCTGACCTCCGTCGACGCGCCATGCTCGTCGAGCACGGACAGCTTGCCGAGCGCTTCGACCGACATCCCCGTGTCATAGCATCACTCCAACTGGCAGGCTGGCTCGCGGTTGCCGTGGCAACTCGAGTTGCCGGTGGTGCACGCGGCAAGTTGCAGTGTCCGCGTGACCGGGACGTGGCACGCCACCTGCTCGTGACCAGGCCGTGCGTGCGATCGCTGTCCTGTCCCTGCTCGGTGCGTGTGCTGCGGCGCCCGAGGCTCCGAACGCAAGGCCCAACGACGGCCTGCTGCGGGACTTCCTCGACGGCAAGTTCGACGCCGCAGGTCATCCGACGAATGCCAGGGTCCTCGAGGCCGAGACCCTGTGCCCGGCGCTCGCCGCGGGTGACGCGATCGCGCTGACCGCGACCTGCACCGGTGAGCTTCCCGAGGGCGCACGAACCGGCCAGCTGCTCGCGAACATCCGCCTCCGCGTGACCGGACATCCGGCACAGGGCGCGATCGTGACGGCGAGCCTCGTCGACGCGACCGGCCGCACACTCGCCAGCCAGACGCTGACCGTCGCGCGGCTACGCGAACGCGGCAGCTGGATCGATCTCGCGCTCGGCCTCGCCGGTGGCACGGCGACCCAGGTCCGGATCACCCCGGCGCCCGGCGCGACGGTGGACGTCGACTACATCGAGGTGTTTCCCCGGCGGTTCGGGCTGGTCGTCGAGCCCGGCTCCGGCGTCGCCGGCGATGCCGACGTCCTGACGTTCGAGCTGCCGCTCGCGCGCAAGCTCGAGCAGCTCGAGCTCGACGGGCTCGACCTGCTGCCGCGGCTCGACGCGCTGCTCGCCGCCGGCACCGCGAGCAAGACGACCACCGAGTTCCGCACCTTGATCGAGGTCCCGATTCGCGCGCTCGCACCCGAGCGCGCCGACATCGCCGAGCTCCGCGTCCAGGCCGGCAGCGATGCCGCGCGCGTCCAGCTGCGTCGCACACCCGCACCCTGCCGGTTCGAGGGCGATCCGGCGGGGACCAGATCCTCGTCACGGGATTTCAGCCATTCCCTGCCGACGGCTGGCATGAAAATGTTTCCGCGGTCGGCGTCATGGCGATGGATCCGGCCGCACTGCGCGGCGCCCAGGTGATGCGCCTCGTGCTGCCCGTCGAGTACGACCGCGCGGCCTCCGCGATCGCCGACGTGATCGCGCGCTGCGCACCCGAGTCGGTGATCAGCTTCGGCCAGGGCGGTGGCGCGATCGCGCTCGAGCAGACCGCCTACAACCTCCAGGACACCGGCGAGATCGCTGGTGGCGTCCCCGATAACCGCGGGGTGATTCGCGCGGCGACCCCGATCGATCCCGGTGCCACCGCCGAGCGCGCGACGCTGTTGCCGCTCGCGGCGATCGGCGAGGCGCTCGAGGCGCTCGGCGAGGCGCCCGAGCCCAGCACCGATCCGGGCCGCTACATCTGCAACAACGTCATGTTCCAGAACATCGGCATCATGACGACGCGCGGTGGGCGCGGCGGCTTCATCCACCTGCCGTATACGACCTCGTTCGACGACGCGACGCGCGCCCGGTTCGGCGATGTCGTGCGCGCCGCGGTGCAGGCCACCGCCGACGCTCGAGATTGACCTTGAAGCGCTCGCTCGCATGCCGCATCCCTTGACGATGCGGTTTGCCTGGGTGCTGCTCCTCGTTCCCCAGCTCGCGCTCGCCGACGTGGTTCCCGAGCGCGTGATCGTCGTCGGGCGCGTCGGCACCGGCGCGTGGACCGATGCGCCGACCGCGGCGCGCCTCGATCAGCAGGCCGAGCTCGCGGCCGTCGTGATCGCGCGGCGTGGCAAGCAGCGGGTCGTGCTCGCACCGTCGCTGATCACGAAGGTGAAGCTCGCCGGCACGGCGTGGAAGACCGAGCCGCTCGCCGGCCGCGTGCAGTGGTCGACCGTCGAGCCGCATGGCTTCCGCAGCCAGCCCGCCAGTAACGGCGTGACCACCGAGTTCTATTCCAACGTCTCGCAGGATGCGGGGACGTTCGGCAACGGGCTCGGGTACGACCACATCGACTACTTCGAGCGCGTCGTGATGCCCTGGAGCGAGGTCGCCACGATCCCGGCCACCGTCACCGCGGGCGAGGTCGGTGCGCAACAGGTGCCCGGCCTCGGTACGATCCGCTACAAGGTCGAGGTCGAGCTAACAGGCACGAAGCTCGCGAGTCCCGGCGCCGAAGCGCGCGATCTGTTCGGGCTGCGGCCTGAGGTGCACCGGGTGTCGGTGCGCAAGAGCGACGACTTCATCGGCCAGTTATCCGCGTACCTGCTCGTACCCGAGGTGTTCGGCTCCGCCGGGCCGGGTCGCAATCATCAGACCGAGCGGTTCACCGGCGCCGATTGCGCGGACGTCATGATCGGCGCCGCGCGCCGGATGGGACGCCGGGTCCCATACACCAACGTCGCCGGGCTCCCCGCGGTGGGCAAGCAGATCGCACCGGCGACCGAGCTCGACGAGCGCGGCATGCCGGCGCGCGCGATCACGAAGGTCCGCGCCGGCGATCTGATCCGGATCGACTACGGCGGCCAGCTTCGCGGTCACACCCCGCGCGGCTGGGATCACGTCGCGGCGCTGTGGGAGGACAGGAGCGATCCAAACGGTCGCGACCACGGGCGACCCGATGGCCGGCTCGATGGCTTCGACCTCGTGATCCACATGGGGCATCCGCGACTCGTGATCGAGCCGCTGTCCGAGCAGGCTCCGGCGACGATCGACGTCGTGCGCCTGCGCTAGAAGTAGTAGGACGCGCCGATCGTGAACGCGCCGCCACCGAGCTCTTCGGATTGCGTGGCCTGACCCGCGGTCAGTTCGGGAGAAGGGGCGGGCGACGGCAGGGGTAGCGGCCGGTCGGGCGGCGACGCGTAGTCGTCACTGCCGTTGCTCGGTCCCATCGCGACGCCGCGGAGCTCGGCCTGGATCGCGAACCGGCGGAAGCGGCGCTCGAGGCCAACGCCGAACGTGCCGTGCGGGCGCGTCGCGGCATCGCGTTCGTCCTCGGTGGAGACATGCGGCGCGACGACCGTGCCGCCGAGGCCGGCCATCAGCCACCAGTTCCAGCGCTGCTCGGGGCAGAATCGATAGCGCGCGGCGAACGTGACGCTGCCCATCGCGAGCTCGCCATCTTCACTGCCATCCGAACCTTCGACCACCTCGCGGCCACCACCGAGCGATAGCTCGAGCTCGATCCGACGACTCGCGCGATAGCGGACGGCGAGCTCGGCGATCCGGAAGCTCGACTCGCTGCTGTCGTAGTTGTTGTCGTACTCGCCGTCGTCGGGATGGATCCCCATGCCACCGACCGACAGGCCGATCGCCCAGCGCTGCGCGAGCGGAGACACCGCGGGACTCGCGACCACCACCGCGGGCGGCGGTTGCGCGTAGCCCGGATCCACCGCGACCTCTCCGGGTGCCTGCGCACGAGCCGTCGCGGTGGCGACCAGGGGGGACAGCGCGAGGACGAGCAGCCGTGGCGACATGGCCATGATGATTCCACAACCCGTGCCACGGCAAGTCAGGGAAACGACACACGCGTGATCGATTCACTGCGTCTCGCGATCCGACACCCGGAACGCCGGATCGTCGGCAGTTCCTACACTATGATAACGCCGTGCCCGGTCGGACCTTTGCCATCGGCGACATCCACGGCGATCTCACCGCGTTGCAGACGCTGTTCGAGCGGCTTCCCGCGCTGACCGGCGACGACACCGTCGTGTTCCTCGGTGACTACATCGACCGCGGTCCCGAGTCGGGCGGCGTCGTCGCGTATATCCGCGAGCTCACCGAGCGAACCCCGGCCCGGATCATCACCCTGCGCGGCAACCACGAGGATGCGTGGCTGCAGGTGATCGAGAAGGGCTGGCCCGAGTTCGTGTTCCCGCGCCAGAATGGCTGCCTCGAGTCGCTGCGATCATTCGAGGGCAAGCCGCCGCCAACCGACGACGAGCTCCCGACCGCGGAGGAGATGCAGGCGATGCTGACCGGGTCGTTCTTCCCACCCGACGTCGTGACGTGGATGGAAGGGCTGCGGTTCTTCTACGAGGACGAGCATGCGATCTACGTCCACGCCGGGATCAAGCGCACCAACGACGTGTTCCCGCATCCGTCGGAGGTCACGCCGCCGCGCGCGCTGCTGTGGCTGCGCGATCGCGACTTCTTCGAGAACTATCGCGGCAAGCTGGTCGTGTTCGGTCACACGACCACGCGCATGCTGCCTGGCGAGCTGTCGTCGCACACGCCCGAGGATCCGGAGGATCTGTGGGCCGGCCCGTCGTGCGTCGGACTCGACACCGCATGTGGCAAAGGCGGGTTCTTGACCGCGTTCGAGCTCCCGGCGCGCACGGTCTACGAATCCCGCGGATAGGATGCGGTCGTGCGATCCGGGCGGGGGACCAAAGATTCGTTGACCGGGCGGCCAGCGCAGATCGGCCGCGCCCTCGCCTCTCCGCGCGGTGTCCTCATCACGATCCCGCTGCTCGTGATCGCGGTCGGTCTCGGCATCCTGCTGCTCGGGCGCGACGTCACGCGGACCTCGACCCAGCAGCTCGCGCGTCGCCAGCTTCAGGAGCAGGCGATGAGCGTGCAGACCGACGTCGCGTTCGCGCTCGATCAGGCAGATCCACTGATCGCACGCCTGCGCGTGCTCGCCGATCCAGCGCGCCCGGTCGAGGATGTGCTGCTCCGGCTACATGATCTCATCATCGGCCGACCCGGCGTGTCGTTCGTCAGCATCAGCTTCCCCGACGGCACGTTCTACGGCGCGAACGCGACGCGCGAGGGCCCGATCGAGGTCCAGGAGAGCCGGCTCGATCCCGCGGGCAAGGGCACCGCCGTGCGGTGGTTCTCGGTCGAGGCGAGCACGCTCGTGCCGCTGCGGGTGAAGACCACGGACTACGATCCGCGCAAGCGGGCGTTCTACCAGCTCGCGGTGAAGTCCGGCGCGCGTGCCTGGACCCCGCCGTACACGTTCTTCCTCAGCCACGAGACCGGCATCACGTGCACGGAGCCGGTGTCGGCGAACGGCCAGCTGCGCGCGGTGGTCACCGTCGACTTCGACATCGATGCGCTGTCGTCGTACGTCGCGCGACCCGCGCTCGATCAGGCGCGCTCGTTGGTGTTCACCGGTGACGGCGTGATCCTCGCGTATCCCACCGCGAACAAGCAGGCGTTGCCAAAGACCGACGAGGTGCTGCGCTACACCGACTTCAAGGATCCGGCGCTCGATGCGCTGTTTCGCGCGCCCTCGGCGACCCAGCTGCAGTTCCTCCAGCTCGACACGCGCGCCGGCGGCTACCTCGCGTCGGTGTCTCCGATCGGTGGCCGGCGTGCGGGCGTCGCGGTGCCGCTCGACTGGTACGTCGCGACGATCGTCCCCGAGCGCACGCTGCTCGGTCCGACCAAGGCGCTCGAGCGGTCGAGCATCATCGCGAGTGCCGGTGCGCTCGCGATCGCGGTCGGCCTGGCGCTCGTGCTGGCGTGGAACCTCGTCCGGATGCGCCGTCAGGTCGCGGCCTCGCGCGCCGAGGCACGCTCCGCGGAGGCGCGCGCGCGCGAGCTCGGTAGCTACCGGCTCGTTGGCAAGCTGGGCACGGGTGGCATGGGCGAGGTGTGGCGGGCCGAGCACCGGCTGCTCGCCCGGCAGGCCGCGATCAAGCTGATCCGTCCCGAGGCACTCCACGATCCCGGCGCGGTCGGCGAGATCCGCGAACGATTCCGGCGCGAGGCGCAGACCCTGGCGTCGATGAAGTCTCGCCACACGATCGAGATCTTCGACTACGGCGTCACCGAGGCCGGCGTCTTCTACTACGTGATGGAGCTGCTCGACGGGCTCGACCTCGAGTCCGTGGTCGTGCGGTACGGCGCCCAGCCCGCCGCGCGCGTGATCGACTTCATGGTGCACTCGTGCTCGTCACTCGCCGAGGCGCACGATGCCGGCCTGCTGCACCGCGACATCAAGCCGCCGAACCTCTACGTGTGCCGCGCCGCCGACGAGGTCGACATCGTCAAGCTGCTCGACTTCGGCATCGTCCAGTCGGTCAACGAGCCGGAACAGCAGCGCGCTCGCAGCACGATCGACCTCGGGGCGTTCCCGGCCTCCGACAAGCTGACCCAGCTCGGCGCGATGCTCGGCACGCCCGGCTTCATGGCGCCCGAGCAGATCCTCGGGATGCAGCTCGACGGGCGCGCGGATCTGTACGCGCTCGGTTGCTGCGCGTGGTGGCTGCTGTGCGGTGGCGAGATCTTCCAGCGCGAGGGCAACGAGGCCAAGCTGCTGCACAAGCACATCTACGAGCAGGTGCCGCGGTTGCGCGAGCGGATGACCGGCTGGTGCCCGCCGGAGCTCGAGGCCGTGATCTCCGCGTGCCTCGCAAAGGATCTGGAGGACCGCCCGCGTGATGCGCGCGAGCTGTCGCGCATGTTGCGCGAGATCCCGATCCCGCCCGAGCATCGGTGGACGACGGATCGTGCGCGCGCGTGGTGGGTCGCCTATCAGCCTCCCGAGCCGACGCCGTCGGTCGCGACGGATCAGGTGCAGGTGATCATGCCGGGCCGCACGGAGCAGCGACCGCTGGCCGCGACCTCGGACGACGCGATCGGCCCGACGATCGCCGAGCCGTTCCGACCTTAGCTGCTGCTCGGCGCTGGTCTCCACAGGATGCGGTACGGCGTGAACCCTTGCCGAGCTTCGTCCACGGTCCTATCGTGGTTGCGGGCGAGGAGGGACGATGGCAGACACACCGGACGCGGCAGTTCAACTGACGACCGGGCTCGCGGCGCTGCGAGATCGCGAAGGCATCCTGCACGCCCTGTTCGAGGGCTCGCTCGACGCGATCCTGCTCGCGGACGATCACGGTCACTACATCGACGCCAACCCCGCCGCGTGCGGCATGTTCGGCTTCCCACGCGAGCAGTTCATCGGTCGATCGTTGATCGATTTTGCGCCGGCCGATTTCGACGCTGCGGCTGGATATCGCAGCTTCCTGGAGCAAGGCCGGACGCGAGGCATCTTTCCGATGTTGCGGAGTGATGGTTCCCGCCGCGTCCTCGACTACACCGCGATCGCAAACGTTGCACCGGGGGTTCATCTCGCGGCGTTGCGTGACATCACCGAACAGGTGGCGGCGGGCGCCGAGCTCCGCGCGAATCGCGATCTGCTAGAAGAAGCGCAGGCGATCGCCCACGTCGGCAGCTGGAGCTCGGGGGCGGGACCCGACGACGAGATCGCGTGGTCGCACGAGTGCTACCGCATTCTTGGTCTCGCACCGGGAACCGCGACCAAGGTGTCGTCGTTCTTGCAACTGGTGCATGCGGATGATCGGGAGCACGTGAAACGCGCGAGCCGCGATGCATTGGAAGGGATCGCGCCGTACGACGTCGCACATCGCGTGACTCGTCCGGATGGCGGGGTGCGATGGGTGCGCCAGCGAGCGAACGTGGAGCGCGATGGCGCAGGTCGAGCGACGCGGATGGTTGGCACGATCCAGGACGTCACGGATCGGCACCTCGCAGACGAGGCCGTGCGGACGAGCGAGGCAGAGCTCCGGCTGCTGGCCGAGGCGATGCCACAGATCGTGTGGATCAGTGGACCTGACGGGCACACCGTCTACTTCAATCAGCAATGGACGCTGTATACCGGGCTGACGCTCGAGCAGAGCGCTTCCGCTGGATGGACCACGGCGGTTCATCCCGGCGACCAGCAACGGGCGGCGGCCGCGCGCGCCGCGGCAACGGCCGGCGTCGGCAGCTACACGGTGGAGTGTCGCTTGCGCCGGCGGGACGGTGTCTACCACTGGTGGTTGGTCCGCGGGGTCCCCGTCATGGATGCGAACGGGACCGTGTTCAAGTGGTTCGGCACCTGCACGGACGTCGACTCGCTCAAGCAGGGCGAGGAGCGCCTGCGCGTGCTCCACCAGATCGGCGAGGTGCTCCGGACCGCGCCGGAGCACGCGCTCCGCCAGGCGATGCGGATCCTCGGACAGCACCTCGGCGTGTCGCGCTGCACCTACGCCATCGTCGATGCCGACCACGAACACTACGACGTCACTGCCGATTTTGCGGATGGCTGTGCCAGCAGCGAGGGGCGTTACCTGCTCGCGGACCTCGGCAGTCAGCTGCTGGCCGCGCTCCACCGCGGTGCCGAGCCAGTGGTGGTGCGTGATCTGGACGCGGAGGTCGAAGATCAAGGTACGGAGCTTGGCCCTGCGGGCATCAAGGCGGTCATCTGTTGCTCGCTGTTGACGGATGGCAAGCTGTGCGCGCTGATGGCCGTCCATCAGGTAGTGCCCCGGGACTGGACGCCGGGAGAGATCTCACTGGTCCGCGAGGTAGCCGACCGATGCTGGGCGACGATCGAGAAGACCGCGCTCGACGCAAGGCTTAGTTACAAGTCCGCCATGATTCGCATGGCCGGAAAGGTCGCCCGGCTCGGTGGCTGGACGCTGGCGCTGCCCAGTCGTGTCTTGACCTGGTCGGATCAGGTGTGCGCGATCCACGAGGTCGCGCTCGGCACGGTGCCCACGCTCACCCAGGCGCTCGACTTCTACGCGCCGGAGTACCGGCAGATCCTCAGCGACAAGCTCACCGCCTGCATCACCGACGGCTCACCGTTTGATCTCGAGGCGCAGATTCTCACTGCGACCCGGCGGCGGGTGTGGGTGCGTGCGATCGGAAACGCGGAGAGGAGCGCCGACGGAACAGTCACGGGTGTCCTCGGCGCATTCCAGGACATCGACGGCAGACGAAAGCTCGAAGACCAGCTTCGCCAGGCCGTGAAGATGGAGGCCGTCGGCCGGCTCGCCGGCGGAGTCGCCCACGATTTCAACAACCTGCTGTCCGTGGTGCTCAGCTACTCCGAGCTGGCGCTCGAGGAGCTGCGACCCGGGGACCCGCTGCGCGTGGACTTCGAGGAGATCCGTCAGGCCGGCGAACGGGGGACCGCCTTGACGCGTCAGCTCCTGGCGTTCAGCAAGCAGCATGTGCTCGCGCCGCAGGTGCTCGATCTCCAGTCGGTCATCGCCGCGATGAAGCCGATGCTAGGTCGATTGCTCGGCGCCGATGTCAACTTGACGCTGCTAGCGATCGGACCGATCGGGCGCGTGCTCGCAGATCCAACCCAGATCGAACAGGTCGTGATGAACCTCGCCGTCAACGCGCGGGACGCGATGCCTCGCGGCGGCAACCTCACCATCGAGCTCGCCAACGCCAGCTTCGAGGAGCCCAGCGTCGGCGGCCCCGAGCACCCGCCCGGGCAGTTCGTGCTGCTCGCGGTGACGGATAGCGGCACTGGCATGGATGAAGCGACCCGGGCACACATCTTCGAGCCGTTCTTCACGACAAAGGAGCAAGGGAAGGGAACGGGGCTCGGCCTGGCGACCGTGTTCGGCATCGTGCAGCAGAGTGGCGGGTTCCTCCGCGTCTACAGCGAGCTCGAGCACGGGACGGCGTTCAAGATCTACTTCCCCCGCACCGAGCGCGCCCCGGCGCCCGTCAGTGCCTCGATCGCGGTCGTGCTTGATGGCACGGAGACCATCCTGATCGTCGAGGACGAGGACCAGGTCCGGACCGTGGCGTGCGCGATCTTGCGGCGACGTGGGTACACCGTGCTAGAGGCCTCCAACGGCGGCGAGGCATACCTGGTGTCGAGCGAGTTCGCGGCCCGGATCGATCTCCTGCTGACCGATGTTGTGATGCCGCGGATGAGCGGGCGGAAGGTGGCAGAGCAACTCGCGACCCAGCGACCGGAGATGAAGGTCCTCTTCATCTCCGGATACACCGACGACACGGTCATCCACCACGGCGTGCTCGACTCCGGGATCTCATTTCTCCAGAAACCCTTCACCCCGAACGCACTACTCAAGAAGGTCCGTGACGCCCTCGATGACGACCGGCGTCCACTCGTCCGCGCGCCGAGCGCGTGAAGCCGCGACTCAAGGCTTCTCGGGCAGGTATGCACGTGGCATCGCGGCGCCGGCGAGGAACTGGCGGCGGCGGCGGTTTCGGTTCCAGCGATGGAATCCAATGATGGTACCGAATCCCGCGAAGATCCCGGTCGCCGACACCAGCCACGGCACGCCGAGCAACGGCAACCCGACGCCGGCGAACATCACGATCAAGCCGGCCGCGAACACGGCGTAGAGGATGTCGCTGGCGTACTGGCGCGACCAACCGTCGAACGCGCGATCACAGTCGGCACACCAGCCGGCGGCATTGGTCTCGCGATCCTGGCCGCAGCGGGCGCACGCCATGGCTGAACCGTAGCGCCTCGCGACGGGTTCGAACAGGGACCCGCGCGGCCCAGTGCAAGTTCGGATTTCGGCTAGATTCGCCGCCGTGACCCGGCTCGGTAGCCTCACGCTCGCGCTCGTGTTCGCGCTCGGCACGACCGCTGCGCAGGCGGCGCCGAGCGGCAAGCGCTCGAGCAAGAGCAGCAAGCGGCACAAGCGACGGGGCGGCAACAAGTTCGAACGGCGGATCGCACGTCCCGCCGACGGCATGCAGTCGCCGGCCTACCGCTACGGCTTGATGACGCGCGACGAGTGCGAAGCCGAGCTGGTGACGCGCGGTGTGCCATTCGAGCGCGAGACCGAAGACTGGCGCGGCGTTCGCGCGCCGGTGCGGATGACGGGCCCGCTGCACGGCGTGACCTACCGGACCCAGCTGTCGGAGGACGAGCGCGCGACCACGAAGTGGGAGGTCGCCGACTGCCGGCTCGTGCTCGCGCTCGACGACTTCGCGAAGCTGCTCGAGACCCACGACTGCACGCAGGTCATCCACTACTCGATGTACCGGCCGCCCGAGAAGTCGCACCCCGAGGGCACGGACGGGATCCGGCATGCTGGCGCACTCGCGCTCGACGCGGGCAGGTTCGTCACCAAGGATGGCAAGGTGCTCGACGTCGACCAGCACTGGAACGGGCGCCGCGGTGCGCAGACGTGCGGCAAGGATGCCGGTCCGCGCCCCTCGACCGCGGATGCGCGGAAGCTACGCGCGATCCTGTGCGAGGCCGTCGACGCGCGGATCTTCAACTCGTACCTGACACCCAACTACAATCGCGGGCACAAGAACCACTTCCACCTCGAGGTCACGGCCGGGTGGAAGTCGTTCCTCGTGTTCTAGTCCGGCGCAGCTGCTCCGCGCCGGCGCAGGCGGCGACCGCATCGCGCGGAGTTGCGCGGGCTACCTCGTGTGCACGTCGCGGGGTCGCATCGAGCGCGGGCGATCCGGGCAGGCGTGCGGATCTTCAAGTCGTGCTCGACACGATCGAGATCCAGCAGAACCGCTCATCGCACGAGCATCTCGGCGATGGTGTCTCGCGTCACCGGGTGGTAGCCCGCCTTCGCGCGCGCGAAGATCGACGCCGCGAGCTCGCGCCACGTCCCGCCCTGATCGATCAACGCCTCGTAGACCGGGCGAACCATGCGGCGGCGGCCGACCGTGATCAGGAAGTGCTCGATCGCGGACGTCGCGAAGGTGCCGTTCGCGCGGATGACGAGCGGCAGCCAGTGCATGCCGATCTCGGCGTTGGACGACGCGGTCAGCTTGAACTGCGCGTCGAGCTGTTGCAGGCGAGCGAGCTCGAGCGCGGGCAACGCGCGCAGGAACACGACCCACTCGAGCGTCGTCCAACGATCGGTGGCAGGCGAGGTGCCGTTCTTCACGAACGCCCGCGCCGCCTGCTCGATCGCCTCGGCCTCCGCCGAGGTCTGCGGCGCGACGTCCGCCGGCAAACCCGGCTCGTGGATCCAGCTCGCGAGCGGAAATGCCGGCAACTTCGCGGTCGCGAACGCCTCGAACGCGCGGGTGCTGGTCGAGCGAAACGCGTTGCGATCGAACCACTCGCGCAGGACCGCATCGAACTTCGCGCGACCGGCGGCGCGCTCGAGCGCGCGCAACAGCATCGCGCCCTTCTCGTAGGCGGCGTCCGACGGCACGTCGTCTGGCGAGCGATCGGGTCCGAAGTCGAGCGCGAGCCGGGTGTCCGGGTTGTCACGGCCGGTCTTCGCGAACGAGCGCTCGAGATCGCGGCGCCCGAGATACCACTGCAGCTCGGCGGCCGGGACACCGCGTAGCTCCTCCATGATCCGGCGCTCGACGTACGTGGTGAAGCCCTCGTTGAGCCAGAAGTCCTGCCACGTCGAGTTGGTGACCAGGTTCCCCGACCACGAATGCGCGAGCTCGTGCGCGATCAGCGACACCAGCGAGCGATCACCGGTGACCACGGTCGGGGTCAGGAAGGTCAGCCGCGGATTCTCCATCCCGCCATACGGAAAGCTCGGCGGCAACACCAGGATGTCGTAGCGGTCCCAGCGGTACGGACCGTACAGCCGCTCGGCGGCGGTCATCATCGCCTCGACCTCCGCGAACTCGCTCGCGGCTGCGGCGACACGCGACGGCTCGGCGTAGACCCCGGTGCGGGGCCCGATCGCCTGGAATGCCAGATCCCCGACGGCGAGCGCCATCAGGTACGACGGGATCGGTTGGCGCATGCGAAACCGCCATGCGCCGTCGATCGCACGCACCGGGTTCTCCGCGCTCATCACCGCGCGCAGGCCAGCGGGGACGCGGATCGTCGCCTCGTACGTGAACCGCACGCCCGGCGTGTCCTGCAACGGGATCCACGTGCGGGCGTTGATCGCCTGCGACTGGGTGAACAGCATCGGGTGCTTGCCGCCGGACGTGCCGCCCGGCTCGACCCACAGCAGCGCGCGCGCCTCCGGCCGGGTCGTGTAGTGGATCGCAACGCAGTCACCACCTGCCGGCAACGCGACGACCAGCGCCTGGCCGAGCGTCGCCTGCTTCGGTTCGAGGCGCGTGAGCAGATCGCGGGTGTCTCCGCATCGGGTCGCCCGCTCGATCACGAGGTCATCGCTATCGAGCCGGAGCTCGGTCGCCTTGGGATCGCGGCGCTCGAGGTGCAGCGCCGCGATGCCGCGGAGCACGCGGGCCTCGAAATCGACCCGAAGGTCGAGCGCGAGATGGCGCACCGCGACCTGCGCGGGGTTTGCCTGCGAGTGCGGAT
This sequence comes from Kofleriaceae bacterium, assembly GCA_037720695.1. Lineage (GTDB taxonomy): Bacteria > Myxococcota_A > Polyangia > Haliangiales > Haliangiaceae > JABFXX01. The sequence continues at coordinate 31,040 of JBBJLY010000066.1, forward strand.
CTGGCGCGGGCGCGACAGGGAGCTCGGAGGGTGCGCGGGACCTGCATCCGAACAGCAGGCACGCGACGACGACGAGCTTCATGTCGCGTGTATACGCGATCGCGGACCGGTCAGTGCCGGTTGTCGAACTTGATGCCCCGCTGGACCTGCTCGATCGCGTCGCGCGTCAGCTTGAGCGCCGCGGCGCGGTGACCTCCCTTGTCGACCGTGGCCTCGGTGAGCGACTGCTCGGCCGACTTCAGCGAGCCGAGCGCGGACCGCATCTTGGGCTGCACATCGGCAGAGACCGACGGCACGAGCGCCTCGCGTCCGACGGCGAACGCGAGCAATCCAGCGAGAGCGAACGAGGTGACTTTCCACGGGTTGCGCATGACAGCTCCTTTGTGTTCCGCGCTGACCTCGGGCGTGGCGCCGTGGTTAAAGCGGACCGAGCCCGAACACGAACAACGTGTCGGTCGGCTCGAACACGAGCGCCGCCGCCCCACCGGGCACGTAGAGCTGCTGGCCGACCACCGCGCCCGGCGTGCCCGCGCGCGGGACCGGAAGCGGCGGTCGCGTGCTCCACGTATCGAGTCGCGGATCGTAGCTCTCGACGACCGCGAGCGCCGAGCTCCCCGCTTCGCCCCCCGCACACACGAGCTGGCCGTACGATACCCCGTACGCGCAGCCGCCGCGCGCGGTGGGCATCGGCGCACGCGGTTGCCAGCTCGTGCCGAGGACCGGCAACATGTGGACCTCGGCGAGCGGCTCGTTCGAGCCGAGCCCGCGCAGCCCACCGGCGACGATCAACGTGCCGTCACCGTCGCGCATCGCGGCGGGATGTGAGGTCGGTGCCGGCAGATCGGGAAGCTGCGTCCAGGTATCCGACCCGGAGATCGTATTCGAGGCAGGTCGCGACCGCGCCGGTCGCCGACGCACCGCCGAGCAGGTAGATGTCGGCGGCGAGACCACCACCCCGGCGGCACCGCGCTCGAGCCCGGCGGCATCGGCGCCAGCGGGCGCCACTGCTCCGCGTTGAGGTCGAGTGCGTAGACATCGCCGCGTGGGAGGAAGCTCGGTCCCTCGAGCCCGCCGAGCAGGTACAGCGTGGTCCCGATCCCGGCGATCGCGCTATGCGTCCACGCGACCGGTGCGTCGGGCAGCTGCGACCACGCGCCGGTGAGCGTGTCGAGCTGGAGCACCTCGGGCGTGATCGCGAGGCCCTCCTGCGCGCTGGTCGAGATCCCGCCGGCGAGGATGAGCCGGGTGCCGAACGCGGCGACCCCGGGCTCGAGTCGCCGACCCGGCAGCGTCGGGCCATCCCGCCACGCCGGGCCGACCTCGGGAGCATCGCAGAAGGCGGGCGAATCCTCGCAAGCCGTGACCACACACAGGATCGCCAGGCCGCGTAACACGCTCGCAGCTTAGATCACCTAGCGCCGTCCGTCGCGGATCCAGCTCGCGCGTCGCTCGGCCCAGGCCGCTTCGTCGGCGATCCCGTGCTTGCGCAGCACGTTGGCGAGCGTGACCTCGCGCACCTCCGGATCGAACCCGATCGCGTGGTGCAGCTTGCGCAGGCACACCGGGCACGGATGGAGCGGCGCCCGGTCGGCCTCCTCCTGGTGATTCGATCCCGCGACCACGCACTGGAAGTGCACGCAGTGCATCAGCGAGAACATGTGCGCGGTCTCGTGCACCAGCGTCCAGCTCGCGCGACGGAGCGCGAGCTGCGCCCAGCCGGGTTCGCGCCGATCGCCGAACAACGCCGGGTCGTGGCGCGCGAAGCTCTAGATCGCCACGCGTTCGCGAAACGACGCCATCCCGAACACGAAGTTCCACTTCGGATCTGGATACAGATCCACCATCGTGATGCCGACCACGCCGAACGCGTCGTCGGGCACGCGCTGCGTCAGCCACTTGAGGACATCACCCGCGAGCAGCTGCAGGTTGCCGCGCTGGGTCCGCGACGTGACCTCGGCGGTCACCGCCTCGAGCTTCACCGCCGGCAGCACCTTGACCTCGAGCGTGTAGAACGCCAACCATCTCGACAAGCACGGGCACCGACCGGGCGCTCGCCGCGACGTCGCCGCTCGG
>JBBJLY010000067.1:0-33094 GCA_037720695.1 Kofleriaceae bacterium
CGTCGCGCGCGCGGCCCACGACCTCCCGCCGGACGTCCTGCTGTTCGTCAACGTACATGGCCTCGAGCTGACCGACGAGGAGCTGTACTTGCCGACCGGCCCGTTTGCCGCGCTCGCTCATCGGATCGTCCTCGAGATCACCGAGCGAATCGGCATCGATCCGATCGCCGCGCCCTCCCGGGTCGCGATGCTGCGGCGGCTCGGTTACCGGATCGCGGTCGACGACCTCGGTGCCGGCTATGCCGCACTCGGGGCGCTGGCCACGCTGGAGCCCGAGGTCGTCAAGCTCGACATCTCGCTGGTCCACAACCTCGATCGCCACCCGACCAAGCGGCGTGTCGTCGGTGCGATCACGACGCTGGTCCGCGAGCTTGGGGGGCGCGTCGTCGCCGAGGGCGTCGAGACCGCGGGCGAACGCGACGCGCTGCTCGACGCCGGCATCGATCTGCTGCAGGGCTGGTTGTTCGCGCACGCCGCGCGCGGCTTTATTGCGCCGACGCTGTGATCAGCCGGCGAGCGTGATCAGGTCGCCGAGGATGCGCCAGGTCATGCCCCAGATCACGTGACCCTCGAAGTTCCAGCTCGGGAACGTCATCGGCGAGCCCTCGTACGCGAACGTGCCGTCGAGCGTGCCGGACATCGCGAGCTCGAGCGGCAACCAGAACGCGGCCAGCGCCTCGGGGCCACAGATCGGCTCGAGCGCCGACTCGGTGACGAACACGAACGGCGTGACCTCGATCAGGGTCGGTCCCGCGCTCCGCGGTGCGAGCGGCGGGAAGTTGCCGAGCAGCCGCGCGCCGCTGACGTCGATCGTCAGCTCCTCCTGGGTTTCTCTGATCGCGGTCGCGAGCAGATCGGGGTCGTTCGCCTCGTAGCCGCCACCCGGGAGCGAGATATGCCCCGACCACGGATCGCCCTTGCGCTCGGCGCGCTTCATCAGCAAGACGCGCGCGCCGCCGGGCTCGTCGTGCAGCACGACCGCGACCGCGGCACGCCGCTGGCCGTCCTGGGGTGGGGCGCCCGTGGTGAGCGCGAGTCGCGTCGCGAGCCGATCGACAAAGGCCGACACGCCTTCACTCTACCGTCCCGCGCGCTAGGATGCGGCATGCGCAGGCGACCGTTCGGCACGCTCGGTCTCGTGCCGGTCGTCGGGATCGGAACCTGGAACATGGAGCGGGACGATCCGCGCCAGGCCGTCGCCGCGATCCGGCGCGCGGTCGAGCTCGGCCTCACGCACGTCGACACGGCGGAGATGTACGGCGATGGCCGCTGCGAGGAGCTGGTCGCCGAGGCGATCGCCGGCCAGCGCGACCGCGTGTTCCTGGTCTCGAAGGTGCTTCCAAGCCACGCCGGGTACGCCGACGCCCAGCGCGCTTGCGAGGCCAGCCTGCGCCGGCTCGGGACCGACCACCTCGACGTCTACCTGCTGCACTGGCGTGGCGACGTTCCGCTGGCCGAGACGTTTCGCGCGTTCGAGGCGCTGCGCGACGCGGGCAAGATCCGCGCGTTCGGCGTGTCTAACTTCGACCACGAGGACCTCGCCGAGGCCGAGGCGATCGTCCCCGGCAAGCTGGCGTGCAACCAGGTGCTGTATCACCTGGGCGATCGCACGATCGAGCACCGGGTCCTCCCGTGGTGCGAGCAGCACGGCGTCCCGATCGTCGCGTACAGCCCGCTCGGTAGCCGGCGCGGGTTCCCGCGCTCGCCCGCGCTCGACGCGATCGCGAAGCGACTCGGTGCCACGCCGCGCCAGCTCGCGCTCGCGTTCCTGACCCGCCTGCCCGGCTCGTTTGCGATCCCGAAGACCGCGCAACCGGCGCACGTCGAGGAGCTCGCGGTGGATGTCGAGCTTGACGACGCGGTGATCGCCGAGCTCGATGCTGCGTTTCCGCTCGCCGCATGGCGCGGCCTGCCGATGCTGTGAGGAACCATGCGTGACTTCGATCTGGTGGTGTTCGGTGCGACGGGTTTCACGGGCAAGCTGGTCGCGGACTACATCGCGAAGTCCGGCTCGGCGGTGCGCTGGGCGATCGCGGGCCGCAACAAGCAGAAGCTCGAGCAGCTCGGGATGGGCGTCCCGATCCTCGTCGCGGACGCACTCGATCCCAAGGCGGTCGCCGACGTCGCGCGCGCGAGCAAGGTCGTGTGCACGACGGCCGGCCCGTTCGCGAAGTACGGCAGCGAGCTGGTCGCCGCGTGCGCCGACGCCGGGACGCACTACTGCGATCTGACCGGGGAGGTGCAGTGGATGCGGCGGATGATCGACGCGCATCATGACCGCGCGAAGGAGACCGGCGCCCGGATCGTGCACTCGTGCGGCTTCGACTCGATCCCGAGCGACCTCGGCACGTGGGCCCTGCAGCAGGAATTCTTCGCCCGGTTCGGCTGCTACGCGACCGCCGTGACCGCGCTGTTTGGCGAGACCAGCGGCGGGTTCTCGGGGGGCACGGTCGCGAGCGCGATGCAGACGGCGAACGAGGCCGCGGCCGATCGCGAGGTCCGTCGCATCCTCGGCAATCCGTATGCGCTCGATCCGGATCCCGACGCGGCGCGGCCCCTGCCCCCGATGAGCGCTCGATCGGCTGGGACGCCCGGCTCGGGATGTTCACGATCCCGTTCGTGATGGCGCAGGTCAACACGCGCGTCGTCCGCCGCGGCCACGCGCTCGCCGGCTTCCCGTGGGGCGCGAACTTTCGCTACCGCGAGGTGATGTCGACCCCGGGCTCGGCTCGCGGACTCGCGATGGCCGTCGGGGTCACCGGTGCGCTGGCCGGGCTGGCGTTCGCGATGAAGCGACCGACGCTGCGCGACGTGCTGGCCCGGCGGGCCCCTCAGCCGGGTGAGGGTCCATCGCAGGCGCGCCGCGAGGCCGGCCACTGGAAGACCCGGTTCATCGGCGAGGCGGGCAGCCACCGCCTGATCTACGTCGCGTCCGACCGCGCCGATCCGGGCTACGGCTCGACGGCGAAGATGCTCGGCGAATCCGCCCTGTGCCTCGCGCTCGACCGCCTGACCTCCCCGGGTGGCGTCCAGACGCCGGCGGTCGCGATGGGTGGCACGCTGCTCGCCCGACTGCTCGCGGCCGGGTTCAACTTCGGTCCCGCGACCTGAGCGCGCGATCGGCTACGATGGGCCCGTGGCGTACCGGGTCCTGACGTGGTTCCTCCGCGTCGTCACGCGCGTGTTCTTCCGCCAGGTCGAGGTGGTCGGGCTCGAGAACGTGCCGCCCACGGGAGCCGTGCTGTTCGCGGGGAATCACCCGAACTCGCTGATCGATCCGATCCTGATCATCACGACGTGCGGCCGCAAGGTGCACTTCGCGGCCAAGGACTCGCTGTTCAAGGGCCGCATCATGCGCGTCCTGTTGCGCGGTCTCGGTGCGGTGCCACTCGCGCGCAAGGTCGAGCATGACGGCAAAGGGGTGGCCGCCGGTGCCACGCGCGATCCTTCGGAGATGGGGAAGGTCAACGACGCCGCGTTCGAGCACATGTTTGGCGTGCTCGAGCACGGCGGCACGATCGGCATCTTCCCCGAGGGCCTGTCTCACGACGAATCCCACCTCTCGAAGTTGAAGACCGGCGCTGCCCGGCTCGCGCTCGGTGCGAGTGCACGCACGCACGAGCCGCTCACGATCGTGCCGTGCGGGCTGACGTTCATCCACCCCAAGCGGTTCCGCAGCCGCGTGCTGGTGCAGTACGGTACGCCGGTCCACATCGCGGCGTCGGTCGCACCCGATGCGGTGAAGGCGGTGACCGGCGAGATCGACCTCGCGCTCCGGCGACTCACGATCAATGCGCCCGACTGGGAGACCGTGCGCGCGCTCGACACCGTGCGCCGGCTCTACCAGCCGCAGGAGATCTCGATCGAGGAGCGGATCGAGCTGTCGCGCAGATTCAACACCTACTACAGCGCGGTCGCGAAAGATCCGCGCGTGATCGAGATCATGGCGAGCGTGCAGGCGTACCAGCAGAAGCTCGACGAGCTCGGCATCACCGACCGCGAGCTGGCGCGAGATCTGTCGAAGCTCGAGGTCACGGGGCGGATGATGCGCCACCTGATCCTCGTCGCATGGTGGTTGCCGCTCAGCGTGCCGGGTGCGCCGCTCCACGTCCCCGCGGTCGCGTTCGCGCGGATCGTCGGGCCGCGCCTGACGCCGCGCAAGGACGTCATCGCGACGACGAAGATGCTGATTGGCATGATGCTGGTCGTGCTGTCGTACGCCATCGCGGTGACCGTCTTGTGGTGGAAGTTCGGCTTGTGGTGGGCGGTGCTTGCCGGGGCGCTGCTGCCGGTCTCCGGCTGGGCGACGCTGCGCGTGCTCGATCGCCTGCGTCTGGTCCGGCGCACGTTCGGCGTGCTGGTCCGCCGGCTCAGGTTTCGCACCGAGGTCCGCCTGTTGCGCGCCGAGCGCGTCACGCTCGCCGAGGCGGTGATCCGCGTCGTCAACGAGGTCAAGCCGCGCGACCTGGCACTGTTGTTTCCGACCGATCACGCGAAGCGCGAGGAGAGCTCGGAGGCGCGCCGCGACGCCGACCTCGATGCCGAGCTCGACAAGGACGACGCGCAAGAACGCGCCGACGCATGAAGCCGCTCGTGCTCCTCCTTCACGGGCTCGCCCGCGGCCATGGCTCGATGGCGCGGCTCGATCGTCGGTTGCGCGAGCACGGCTTCGACACCGTTCGCCGCACCTATCCGTCGCGCCGGCACTCGCTCGCGTACCTCGCGGAGGAGGTGACGCACTGGATCGTGGAAGCCGCGGCCGGGCGCCCGGTCAGCGCGGTCACCCACTCGATGGGCGGCGTGATCGTCCGCCACCTCCATGATCCTCGGATCCGGTGGGAGCGCATCGTGATGCTCGCACCGCCCAACCGGGGCAGCCAGCTCGCCGCCGCGCTGATCCGGAACCCGGTGTTTCGCTGGTACTACGGTCCTGCTGCTACGGAGCTCGCCGATGGTGCGCGCTGGCCCCCGCCGCCAGCACCCTGCGCGGTGATCGCGGGCACGCGGGGCCTCGCGCTGACCAACCCGACGAGCTGGACGATGGGGCGCAGGTTCGGTGCCGCCACCCGGCACGATGGCACGGTGTCGGTCGAGGAGACCCGGTTGCCAGAGATGACCGCCTTCGCCGAGGTCGATGCCACCCACACGTGGATCATGAACGATCCGCGCGTCCATGCGCTCGTGCTCAGGTACCTGGCAGCGGGCACGTTTTCGGGGGCCTAGTTTGTGACGGTTTGAACGCAGGCGTGTTACGAGCCTGAACAGGAGGCTGCATGTTCGGTCGGTTCCTACCCCGCGAGACCAGCTTCTTTGACTTCTTCGAACAGCACGCTGCGCTGACGATCGAGGGAACCAAGGAGTTCCTGTCGATGGTCACCACCGGCGCCAACATCGCCGCGAAGTGCCGGCGGATCTCGGACATCGAGCACGAGACCGACACCATCACGCACCGCTGCGTCGAGGCGCTGCACAAGACGTTCATCACGCCGATCGATCGCGACTCGATCCATCGCCTGATCACCAAGATGGACGACGTGATGGACTTCGTGGAGGCCGCCGCCGAACGCATCGAGCTCTACGAGCTGGTGGTGATGACGAGCGACGTGCGGGACCTCGCCGACGTGCTCCACCGCTCCGCGCAACAGGTCGAGCTGGCGGTCCGCGGGCTGCGCAAGCTCAAGGATCCGCAGAACACGCTCAAGCTGTGCATCGACATCAACCGGCTCGAGAACGAAGCCGACGCCATCCTCCGCCGCTCGGTGGCCCGCCTGTTCAAGGAGGAGAAGGATCCGATCTTCGTCATCAAGTGGAAAGAGGTCTACGAGAACCTCGAGATGGGCACCGACCGTTGCGAAGACGTCGCGAACATCATCGAGGGCGTGATCCTCGAGCACGCGTGACGTAGATGGACGTCTCCCTCATCGTCTTCCTCACGATCGCAGCCGCGATCCTGTTCGACGTCATCAACGGCTTTCACGACGCGGCCAACTCGATCGCGACCGTGGTCTCGACCCGCGTGCTGTCACCACGGGTCGCGGTGATCTGGGCGGCGCTCGCGAACTTCATCGCCCTGTTCGTGTTCCATCAGGGGGTCGCCGACACGATCGCGAAGACGATCCACCTCGAGCACGTTCACGCCTCCAAGGACGCCTACGTCTGGGTCGTCGCCTGCGGGCTCGCCGGCGCGATCGTGTGGAACCTGTTGACCTGGTTGTGGGCCTTGCCGTCGTCGAGCTCCCACGCGCTGATCGGCGGGCTGTCCGGTGCCGGCCTCGCGTTCGGCGGCACCAAGACCCTGCAGCTCCCGAAAATTGCCAAGACGCTCTACTTCATCCCGCTCGCGCCGCTGATCGGGCTCGTGCTCGGCAGCCTGTTCATGTTCATCGTGTACTGGCTGTTCCGCAAGTTCCGCCCCCAGAAGGTGGATCGCGTGTTCCGCGTCGGGCAGCTGATCTCCGCCGGGCTGTACTCGATCGGTCACGGCGGCAACGACGCACAGAAGACCGCCGGCGTGATCTGGGCGGTCATGATCGCGGGCGGCATGCTGTCCAAGGACGCTCCGGCGCCGCCGTACTGGGTGTTCGTCGCGTCGTACAGCGCGATGGCGTTCGGCACCGCGATCGGCGGCTGGCGGATCGTCAAGACCATGGGCATGGGGCTCACCCACCTGAAGCCGGTCGGCGGGTTCTGCGCCGAGGTCGCGGGCGCGGTCACGCTGTTCGTCGCGACCTATCTCAAGATCCCGGTCTCGACCACGCATACGATCACCGGCGCGATCGTCGGTGTCGGCTCGGTCGCAAATGCACGCGGCATCCGGTGGGGGGTCGCGGCGCGCATCATCTACGCCTGGATCTTCACGATCCCGGCGGCGGGTGCGGTCGGTGCGGGCTGCGTCTACGCGGCACACGCGCTCGGGGCCTGGTAAACCTTCGGGCATGCCCGACGTCATCGTGATCGGTGGCGGCCACAACGGTCTCGTCACCGCCGGCCTGCTCGCGCGTCGCGGCCTCGCGGTCACCGTGCTCGAACGGCGCGACGTCGTCGGCGGCGCGGCGATCACCGAGACGCCGTGGGGCCCGAACTACAAGATGACGGCGCTGTCGTACGTCGTCAGCCTGATGTCGCCGACCGTGCTGAACGAGCTCGAGCTCGCGCGCTTCGGTTACAAGATCTTCCCGCAGCATCCGTACTTCGTACCGCACGCCGACGGTCGCTACCTGATGATGTGCGACGACGTCGCGCGCAAGCGCGAGCAGATCGCGAAGTTCTCGGTCCGCGATGCCGACGCGATCGTCGAATGGGACGCCTGGCTTGGCAAGCTGGCGGCCGTGCTCGGCCCGATGCTGACGCAGGTCCCGCCGAAGCTGGGCAGCAAGCATCCGCGCGATCTGTTCGCCGCGCTCGGGCTGGCGTGGAAATTTCGCAAGCTCGACCAGCAGGGGGTCGCCGATGTCACGCGGTTGATGACGATGAGCGTCGCCGACCTGCTCGAGGATCACTTCGAGCCCGACGCGGTGCGCGCCGTGCTCGCGGTCTCGGGCGTGATCGGGACGTGGGCCGGGCCGCGCTCGCCCGGCACCGCCTACGTGATGGCGCACCACAAGATGGGCGACATCGGCGACGGCAGCGGGAGCTCGCTCGGCGCGTGGGGCTTCCCCGAGGGCGGCATGGGCGGCGTGACGCAGGCGATGCGCGCCGCGGCGCTCCACTTCGGGGCGATCATCCGGACCGAGGCCGAGGTCGTGAAGATCACGGTGGTTGATGGCCGCGCGACCGGCGTCGTGCTCGCGAACGGCGACGAGATCGCCGCCGACACCATCGTCACGACGACGCACCCGAAGCTGACGTTCCTCCATCACCTCGACCGCGCCGAGCTGCCGCCCGAGTTCGTGACCGCAATCGAGCGCTGGAAGACACGCAGCGGCACCGTCAAGGTCAACCTCGCGCTCGACCGGCTGCCCGAGTTCCGCTGCAAGCCCGGCGGAGGTCCCGAGGTCCACGGTGGCACGATCGTGCTTGCGGATTCGCTCGACGACCTCGAGGGCGCATTCCAGGATGCGGTTGCCGGTCAGCCGGCACGGCGCCCGTTCGCGGACATCTGCATCCCGAGCGTGTTCGACAAGACGCTCGCTCCCGAAGGCCATCACGTGATGTCGATGTTCACGCAGTGGGTGCCTCATGCGTACGCCGACGCGCCGCACGCCGCCGAGCTGGACGCCTACGCCGATCGGCTGATCGCGCGGCTGGACGCGCTGGCGCCGGGGTTCTCGTCGTCGATCCTGCACCGCCAGGTGATCGGACCGCACGAGATGGAGACCACGTACGGCCTGGTCGGCGGCAACATCTTCCACGGCGAGCTTTCGGCGAACCAGCTGTTCCACATGCGACCTGCTCCCGGCTACGCCGACTTCACGACTCCGATCCGCGGGCTGTACCAGGCGTCGTCGGCGACCCACGGCGGCGGCGGCGTCACCGGCATCCCGGCGCTGCAGGTCGTGCGCAAGCTGAAGCGCCTCTCTCCTGCCTGAGCTGCGCGCGATGTCAGCCCCCGGATCTAGGGTCTGGCCGTGGCCAAGCTCTACTTTCGATACGGCACGATGGACTCCGCGAAGTCGATGAACCTGCTCGCGGTCGCTCACAACTACCGCAAGCAGGGCAAGCGCGTGCTGCTCGTCAAGCCGCGGCTGGATACACGGTTCGGCACGGGCGTGATCTCGTCGCGCAGCGGGCTCGAGGCCGAGGCCGATCTACTGATCGAGCACGACACCGTGCTCGACTCGCGGGACTTCGTCGGGCTGGATTGCGTGCTGGTCGACGAGGCGCAGTTCCTGCCGCCCACGGTGATCGAGGACCTGCGCCGGATCACGGTCGATCCGGGCGTCCCCGTGATCTGCTACGGGCTGCGCACGGACTTCCGGACCCGGCTGTTCCCGGGTGCGCAGCGCCTGATGGAGCTCGCGGACGGGATCGAGGAGGTCAAGGTGACCTGCCAGTACTGCGCGAAGAAGGCGATCTGCAACCTGCGGTTCGTCAACGGCGCGCCGACGGTGCGGGGCCCGCAGATCCAGCTCGGGGCCGATGAATCGTATGCGCCCGTGTGCTGGAGCCACTACGACGAAGCGACCCGCCAGGTCTCGGCGGACGCCTCGGGCGCCACGCTGCATCCGAGCTGAGTCAGTTGAGATCGGCGCGCCGCGTGCGCCACTCGACAAACAGCGCGGTGAACCGCAGGTCGGCATGCAGCGGCAGGAGATCCTGGTCGGTCTCCATCTTCTCCGCGTGCTCGTAGTCGTGCTCGATCGCCTTCGATACCTGCTCGAGCGCGCGATCGATCTGGCCGACCGCCGCGTACGCGCAGGCCGCGGAGTGATAGATGTACGGATTCTCCGGCGCGAACGGCTGACCGCCGTCGGCGAGGTCGACCGCCAGCCGGAACTGGCCGAGCGCATGCGCGTGGATACATGCGTTGTTCCACGCCATGACCAAGGCCGTGCGGGCCTCGCCGGTGTCGCGCGCCGGTGCGGGTAGCGCGAGCACCGTGCGCAGGATCGAGAGTGCCTGCGGCCGTTCGACCGCGAAGCTCGCGTTGTAGAGGAACGGCACCAGCGCGGCATTGGCCGGTAGTCTCGCGAGCACGGCCACGAGGTGATCGGGGGCGTGGCGTGCGATCGCACCGACCAGCTCGGCGAGCTCCTCGGGATCCGTCTCGCCCACCGTGTCCTCGTCGAGCAGGACGAGCGCATCGGCGAGCTCTTCGGGATCGTGCTCCGCGATCTCGCCGACGACGAGCAGCCTGACATCGCGACTCGGCGCTTCGCGAGCGAGCGCGATCGCCTCCACCAGGCGATGCTGGCGTACCAGCACGATCGCGAGATAGCCGGTCGCATCCGAGGCCGGGTCGAACGACAGCGCGCGGCGCAGCAGGCGCTCCGCCGTCGTCGCGGTGTCCGCATCGTCGGGGTCGTAGTCGAGCGCGACCTCGATCAGCATGCCGGCCAGCTCGCGTCGGCTCCACGCGCTCTGGGCGACCGCCCATGCGAGCGCCCCCTCCTCGCCGTGACGGCGAAACCGCTCGGCGAACGGGTTGCCCGACAGGATGAACGGATCCTCCCCGGACTCGCCGGCGGCGCGAGCCTTGACGGCGTCGTCGATCGCGTCGAACCGCGCCCATGCGATCGGCAGCACGTCGTGATCCGCGCGACGATCCACAGCAGGAAGTGCACCTGATCGTTGGCGGTCGCCGGCACCGCGAACCGCTCGACCCACATCAGCGCGGCGCGATGCTTGCGGTCGTGCACGACGTCGGCGCGCTGAAATGCCTCGAACTCGTCCGCGCGCTCGTCCTGGTAGACCGAGAGCCACAGCGCGAAGAACGCGTTGATCACCGACTCCTCACCCGGGAGCGCCGTGCCCGCCAGCTTCACCGCGATCCCGAACCGCTCCCAGTCGTAGTCGTCGATCACCTCGGGATAGCGTTCGATCGGAAACGGCACCGCATGCTCGAACGGCGGCGCGCCGTTGCGCCAGTGGCTCTCGACGATGCCGTCGTGCTCGAGCTCGTCCTCGGTCGCCTCGTCCTCGTCACCATCATCGTCGTCGTCGTCATCGTCATCGGCGCCGCCGGGCAGGACCGTGGGCGCATCGGGTGCCGAGTACAGCACCTCGGCCGGCGCATCGAAGATCGCGTCGACGACCTCGGCCTCCGGGTCACTGGCCTCGCTGGTCTCCTCGATTGGCTCGGCGGACGCGAGATCGAGCCACGCGACGCCGTCGATCCCGGTCTCGACCTTGTAGCACCACAGCGCCTCGAGCCCGTACTCGGTCCCGGCGCGCTCGAACGCGGCACGCTGCCCGTCCAGCTCGGCTGGGGTAGGTGGCAACCACGGCGCGGCGTGCCAGCGCCGCTCGGGTTGCGGATCGTCGAGCTCGGTCGACTCGGCTTCGAGCTCGATCACGCCCGCCGCGGCGAGCAGGTCCCACAGCGCGCGCTGTCCCGCTCCGTCGAGCGGTTGTGCGCTGCGGGCGATCACGATCCCGCGCGCGAGGTCGCTGCGCCGCGGCTCGAGGCCGGTGAGCTCCACTGATTTCGAACGTACCCCGAATCCCGCGCCAACGGATCGCGGCGTCAGCACTCGATGATGTTCACCGCGAGGCCGCCTCGGGCGGTCTCCTTGTACTTGCTGCTCATGTCTGCGCCGGTGCGCCACATGGTCTTGATCACCTTGTCGAGCGACACCTTGTGCGTGCCGTCGCCCTGGAGCGCCAGCCGGGCCGCGTTGATCGCCTTGACCGCGCCCATCGCGTTGCGCTCGATGCATGGCACCTGCACGAGTCCGCCGATCGGATCGCACGTCAGCCCGAGGTTGTGCTCCATCCCGATCTCCGCGGCGTTCTCGACCTGGGCTGGCGTGCCGCCCATGACCTCGGCGAGCGCACCGCCCGCCATCGAGCACGCGACGCCGACCTCACCCTGACAGCCCACCTCGGCACCGCTGATCGAGGCGTTCTTCTTGTACAGCGCGCCGATCGCGGCGGCCGTGAGCAGGAAGCGCAGCGTGCCTTCGTCGTCGGCATTCGGCAGGAACCGGCGGTAGTACATGAGGACCGCGGGGATGATGCCTGCGGCGCCGTTGGTCGGTGCGGTGACGACGCGACCGCCCGCGGCGTTCTCCTCGTTGACCGCGAGCGCGAACAGGTTGACCCAGTCCATGATCACCAGCGGGTCGCTGGCGCCGGCAGGATCACTCTTCAGCCGGCGATGCAGCGCCATCGCGCGCCGCTTCACCTTGAGGCCGCCGGGCAGGATGCCCTCGCGATCGCAGCCTCGCTTGACGCACGCCTCCATCGCCTTCCAGATCTCGGAGACCCGCGCGCGCACGTCCGCCTCGGGCGCCAGCGCCTTCTCGTTCTCGAGCATCAGGGTCGAGATCGACATCCCGTGCTCGACGGACAGCCGGAGCAGCTCGTTCGCCGAGTCGAACGGATACGGCACGACGACCTGGTCCGCCGGGGTCGAGCCATCGGCCGGCGCACCCGCGTGATCGACCACGAATCCACCGCCGACCGAATAGTAGATCCGCTCGACCACGGTGGCCTCACCGGCGAGCGCGGTGAACCGCATGCCGTTGGCGTGCAGCGGCAACTTCTCGCGGCGATGAAACACCAGCTCGCTCGCGGGGTCGAGTGCGACCTCGTGCTTGCCGAGCAGCTTGACCCGCTTCGCCGACGCAATCGCCGCCACCCGCCGGTCCACGCTGTCGACCTCGACGGTCGCCGGATCCTCGCCCTCGAGGCCAAGCAAGATCGCCTTGTCGCTACCGTGGCCCTTGCCGGTGAAGCCGAGGCTGCCGAACAGCTCGATCTTGACGCCCGTCGTCTGCGCCAGCTGGCCATCCTGCTCGAGCCGCTCCGCGAACCGGCGTGCGGCGCGCATCGGTCCGACGGTGTGTGAGCTCGACGGCCCGATGCCGATCTTGAAGATGTCGAAGACCGAGATATGCACGAGCGGACAGTGTACCCCTGCCGGGCGGATCGAGGAGGCCACGTCCGCGCAGGCATCCGCGAGTTCTGCCTAGATCGCACCCTCGAACAGCAGCTCGCGGGTCAGATCCTCGTCGAGCGCATGGGCCGCCGCGCTGCCGTTGGCCGCCGCGGTCAGCGCGCCGTGGTCGCGGCAGGTCAGGTCGCCGGCCGCGTAGATGCCTGGAGCGGACGTCTGGTGGTGTTCATCGACCTCCACCAGGTCGTGCGCCGCGAGCGCGAGGCCAAGCTGCTTGACGAGCGCGGTCTGCTGCTGGGGAGGACGCGCGAACAGGATCTCGCGCTCGATCTCGCGGCCATCCGCCAGCTGGACCGCGGCGAGCTTGTCGCCGTCATGCCGCAGGCCGACCACGGGCTGCTCCTCGATCCGGACCCGCGCCACCGCGAGCTCCTCGCGCATCGGCGCGGGAACCTCGAACTTGCCATCGGTGAACACCACGAGGTCCGAGGTCCATGCGCGCAGGATCAGTGACCAGTTCGCGCAATGCTGATCCGGGGCGAGGTAGCCAAACGTCTTGTCGCGCACTTCCCAGCCGTGGCAGTACGGGCACTGGAACACGCCCGTGCCCCACAGGGTGCGGTAGCCTGGGATGTCCGGCAGCACGTCGACCACGCCGACGCACAGCAACACCCGTCGCACCGCGACCGGCTCCGTGCCCGCCTCGATCACGAACCGGCGCGTCGCGCCCTCGCCCTCGATCTTGATCGCTTCGACACGGGCATCGTCACGCAGCGCAAATGCGTCATAGGCGCGCAGCTGGTCGTACGCGATCCGCCGCATCTCGGCCGGCGGCGTGCCATCCTGGGTGACGAAGCCTCGCAGCTCGGTCGCCGCGGCATTGCGCGGTGGCCAGCAATCGAACATCACCACGGACTTGCGTGACCGACACAGCGCGAGCCCACCAGCGAGCCCCGCTGGCCCACCTCCGATCACCGCGACATCGAACGTGTTCACGTTGCCACGCGATGCATCGCGCGTGCCTCTAGAACAGGATCCGCGTCTTGATGCTGGTCTCGAGCACGCCGATCTCGCGCTTGACGTCCTGCGACACGTCGTTGTCGAGGTCCATCACGAGGTAGCCGATGTCCGGATCGGTCGACAGCACCTGCGACCGGATGTTCGCATTCTTGTCGGACACGATCTTGTTGATGTCGCGGAGCACGCCCGGCACGTTGCGGTGAACGTTCAGGATGCGGTGCGTGTTCGGCGTCAGCGGCACCTCGACCTGCGGGAAGTTGACCGCGCCGGTGGTCGAGCCCGCGTTGACCAGCTTGATCAGCGCCGACGAGACCTCGCGGCCGATCGCCTCCTGCGCCTCCTCGGTCGAGCCGCCGATGTGCGGCGTCAAGATCACGTTGGGAAGCCCGCGCAGCGGGCTCGCGAAGCCATCGCTGTTGGCCTGCGGTTCGTCGGGGTAGACGTCGACCGCGGCGCCGCCGACGTGACCGCGGCGGATCGCATCGGCGAGGGCCTCGATCACCACGACCGTGCCGCGGCTCGCGTTCAGCAGACATGCGCCGGGCTTCATCCGTGCCAGCTCCTCGGGCCCGATCAGGTTGCGCGTCTGCGGCGTCTCGGGCACGTGCAGCGTCACGAAGTCGGAGACCTCGAGCACGTCGGCGAGCTTGTTCAGCGACCGGTTGTTGCCCATCGGCAGCTTCGCGAGGATGTCGAAGAACACGACGCGCATGCCGAACGCCTCGGCGAGCACGCCGATCTGGCTGCCGATGTGGCCGTAGCCGACGATGCCGAGCGTCTTGCCGCGGACCTCGTGGCTGCCGGCGGCGACCTTGCGCCACTGACCATCGTGGACCTCGCGCGAGCGATCGCCGAGGTGGCGCGACAGCATCACGACCTCGGCCAGGATCAGCTCCGCGACCGAGCGCGTGTTGGAGAACGGCGCGTTGAACACCGGCACGCCGCGACGGTTGGCGTGCGCGAGCGAGACCTGGTTGGTGCCGATGCAGAACGCTCCGACCGCGAGCAGGCGCCTGCCCTCGTCGAGCACCTTCGGTGTGACCTGTGTCTTGCTCCGGATGCCGAGCACGTGGGCATCGCGAACGCGTGCCGCGAGCTCGTCCTCGGGCAGCGAGCCCTTGACGGACTCGACCTGAAAGCCCTCACCGGCGAACGCCTCGTGGGCGACCGGGTGGACGTTCTCGAGCAGGAGGATCTTGATCTCGGACTTGGGAAACGACGTCACGGCCATGGGATTCACTTCGATCAGGGTTCGACGGAGAACGTATCGCACGCATCGAGCCGGCCGGTGTCGAAGCCGCGCCGGAACCACTTCTTGCGCTGCTCGGACGTGCCATGCGTGAATGTCTCTGGATCGACGTCGCGGTTGGCCTGCTTCTGGAGCCGGTCGTCACCGATCGCGTTTGCGGCGGTCAGCGCTTCGTCGAGGTCGCCCGCTTCGAGCTTGTCTCGCGCCGCGGCGGAGTGGCCCCACACGCCAGCATAACAGTCTGCCTGCAGCTCCTGGCGAACCGAGACTGCGTTGCGCGACTCGCGCCCGACCTTCTGCACGGACTTCTCGATGCCCTGGATGTTCTGCAGGTGGTGCCCGATCTCGTGAGCGAGCACGTACGCCTGCGCAAAGTCCCCCGCGGCACCGAAGCGCTGATCGAGATCGCGGAAGAACGACAGATCGATGTACGCCAGCTCGTCGGGCGGGCAGTAGAACGGGCCGATCGCCGATGACGATCTCCCGCACCCGGTGTCGATCGCGTCCTTGAAGATCAGCAGCTTCGCCCGGCGATAGGTCTTGCCGGTCGCCTTGAACGCGCCCGCCATCGTGTCCTGGATATCCGTCATCACGTCGCGGATCCGCTCGACCAGCTCGGCATCCGGATCGGAGCCCTGCATCGGCTCTTCCTTGGTCGACACCGTGGTCGCGCCGCCCGTCGCGCCGCCGCCTTCGCCACCACCGCCAAGCAGCCCGCTGATGTCGACCCCGAACGCGCGTGACACCACGAACACGAGGAGCAACGTGGCGACCGAGCCGACGCCGACCTTCATCCCGGTGCCCGTCGCCTTGCGACCGCGTACGTCGACGACGTCATCGTTTCGCCTGCCGCGGGTCCATTTCACCTGTCCACGGTACTACAGTCCGTTGCATGCCACCTGCGAAGGCGAAGACCACGGGCAAGACCACCGCGACGAAGAAGCCGGCCGCGCCGCGCAAGCCGCGCAAGGTCAAGCCCGCAGCGGGTTCGATCGGGCTCACGTCCGAGGAGTGCGCGACCGGTACGCCGTCGCCCGAGGTCTCGAAGGTCCGCAAGCAGATCGAGGACGCGGGTGGTTCGGTCCTCGCGTGCTACCGCGAACCGTTTGGCGGCCACTGGGTCGCGCTCGCCGCGCTGCCCCTCGACAAGGTCAAGCCGACGCCGTACCAGCGCGAGCTCTCGAAGACCCACGCTGAACGGCTGGCGACCGTGATCCCGAAGGTCGGCAGGTTTCTCGACCCCGTGATCGCGGTCCCCGATGGCGACATCTTCATCTCGCCCAACGGCATGCACCGGCTGTCCGCGCTCGGTTCGCTCGGAGCGAAGACCGCGATCGCGCTCGTCATGCCCGAGCCCGAAATCGCGTTCCGCATCCTCGCGCTCAACACGGAAAAGGCGCACACGCTGAAGGACAAGGCGATCGAGGTCATCCGGATGACCCGCGCGATCGCAGAGGCCGATCCCGAGAAGAGCGAGTCCGACGTCGCGTTCGAGCTCGAGCAGGCGTCGCTGGTCACGCTCGGCGTCTGCTACGAGAAGAATGGCCGGTTCTCCGGTGGAGCCTACAACTCGGTGGTGTCGCGCACCGAGACGTTCTCCACCGATCCGATGACGAACAGTCTCGCGCTCCGCGAAGCCCACGCCGAGAAGCTGCTCGAGCTTGACGAGGCGGTCGCCGGTGCCGTGCAGCGCCTCAAGGAGTCCGGCTTCACGAGCGGCTACCTGAAGCCGATCGTCGTCGCGCGGATCAACCCGCTGCGGTTCGTCAAGGCGGGCAAGGACGACGCTGCGCCCGACTTCGACAAGACGATCGACAAGATGATCGAGGGTGCGAAGAAGTTCGATCCCTCGAAGGTCAAGGCGCAGGACGTCGCGATCGCGGCGGCGGTGGGCGGCGGCGAGGACTGACACATCGTCTCGTCGCCATCGCCGCGAACGATGCCGGTGCTAGAAGAAGTAGTAGTGGAAACCGGCGTTGCCGCTCGGGCTGGCGCCGATCGCCAGGCCCGACGTGTCGATCGCGCCGATCACGAGGCCGCCGGTGAACGACAGCGCCACGTTGGTCGCGAGGAACGCGCGGATCTGAAAGCTGGGCTCGATGTACATCAGCGTCGCGCGCTCGTTATCTGGATCGCCACCGATCGGGATGCTCAGCACGCCGACGTTGCCGCCGACGCTGAAGTCCGACGAGGCCATCTGGTGCACGTGGTAGAAGAACCGGCCGCCGATCGCGTAGCGCGTGTTGTCCGCGCCCTCTGGATCCGCGAAGCCGAGGAAGCCACCGACGTGAAACATCCCGGCGTCGTAGTTCACCGAGGCACCGCCGAGATTGACGTCATCGAGAATGGTCGCGAGGCCGAACTCGGCGCCAACGCCGATCGAGCCTTCTTGTCCACCGGCCTCGGCCGAGCGCGAGGTCGCGAAGATCACGAGGAGTGCCGCGAGCGAGGTGATGTGCTTCATCGGCGCATCCTCACCGAGCCGAGGTCCGCGTGCAAGCCATGGTGGTAGGCTGCTGCCGTGCTCTCCCCCGAGCTCGAGCTTGCTGATCTGGACGCGCGTCACCTGAAGAACTGGTGGCGCTTGCTCGTGCCGGCGCGCGTGCTCGATCAACCAACATGGGCACTCGCGGTGCTCGACGATCGACGCGTGATCAAGCTCGTGATCACCGGCCAGGGATCGATCGAGCCGCCATCTCATCCCCCGGCGCTCGACGAGCCCGGGCTCGCCGCGTGGGCTCGCCAGCTCGGCGTGTCGGCGATCATCGCGGTCGACCGCCGGTTGCTCGGCGAGCTGTCCGCCGAGATCGAGGGCGCGCTGCGCGTGGATCAAGATCTGGTCGCGCAGGGGCTGATCGCGTTGCGTGCGCTCAAGCGTCACGCGGGCACCGGCATCTGGACCGAGCCACCGCTACTCGAGCTGTTACCGGCGCTCAGTCCGGAGCCGCTGCAGCGCACGTTCGATCTCCTGGTCCCCGATCGCAGCGCCCTGGTCGCGTACGTGATCGACGATGATCGCAAGCGCATTCACTCGTCGATCATCGCGGTCAAGGAAGCCGGCGACATCACCCGGGCGGCCACGCATCGGGCGATCGCAGATCTCGTCCCCGAGACCAGCTTCGCGCGTGACTGGGACAAGTCCGCGAAGCGGATTGCCGCGGCGATCGAGGACCGGTTCGCGAAGCCGAGCATCGCGGTGTTCCTCGAGCGCGCCACGCTGATGCGGATCGTGACCGGCCCGAGCGACCAGCTCGCTCGCGAGCTCAACGCGAAGCGCGTCGTGATCGATCCAGCACCGGCGTGGCTGCTCGGCCTGCTCGGCGGTGCCGCCGTGGCCGCGATGGCGGGCCGTGCCGCGAGCGCACTCGCCAGCATGTTGCCCCAGGGAATGCGTGACCGTGGCTCCGCGCTCGCCGGCCGCGCGCGCGACGCGCTCAAGGACTCGCCGGCAAATCCGTTCGCGCTGCTCGGCTTCGATCCGATCGAGCTGTGGGCGCGACTCAAGCACTTCTATCGCGCCTCGTGATCGGCGGGGACTACTCGCGCAGCGCCAACTCGCCGGCGTCCTCGCTGTAGTAGTCGCCGCAGTGCTGGCATGCGAGCGAGGCCGCCAACGTCTCGCCGCATCGGCAGGCCCAACCGATCCGCCGCGCCGGCGTGCCGACCACGAGCGCGTGCGCCTCGACGTCGCGCGTGACCACCGCGCCCGCGCCGACCATTGCGTAGGCGCCGATCGTCACGCCGCACACGATCGTCGCGTTGGCACCGATCGTCGCGCCGCGCCTGACCCAGGTCGCGGCCTAGGCATCCATGCGCGCGCCGTGCGCGCGCGGGTGGGTGACGTTGGTGAACACGCACGACGGACCGAGGAAGACGTCGGCCTCGAGCGTGACGCCGTCGAACAGGGACACGTGGTTCTGGATCCGGCAGCCATCGCCGATCCGGACCTTGCCGACGTAGCAGCCCTGCCCGATCGAGCACCGCGCGCCGACCTGCGCGCCCGGCATGACGTGGACCCAGTGCCAGATCTTGGTCCCGGCCCCGATCTGCGGATCCGGCCCTTCGACGAGCGCGGTGGGATGGATGAACGTGGTGGGGGGCTGCTCGGGCGTCCGATCCATGGCCCGACGATAATAAGCGACCGCCGCGGCGTCGTACCCGGCGTGTAGGCTCCCCGCGTGCCGAAACGTCCGCCCCGGGTCACGCCCGAGCTCGCCGTGCCGGATGATCTGCGTGCGTCGGGCCCGACGCGCGCGTATGCCGGGCGCGGCGGCGAGCTGTGGCACGAGGACGCGTTCGCGCTGCTCGGCCGGATCCCCGACAAGTCCGTCGATCTCGTGGTGACAGATCCGCCGTACGCGATCGCAAAGGCAGAATGGGACGAGTTCGAATCGCTCGACGCGTACGTCGACTGGTGCGATCGCTGGCTGACCGAGGTCGCGCGCATCCTCGCGCCGCACGGCTCGGCCTACGTGTGCGGGTTCTCGGAGATCCTCGCCGACGTCAAGGCACGCAGCGCGCGCCGGTTCGACGGCTGCCGGTGGCTGATCTGGTACTACCGCAACAAGGCGAACCTCGGCCGCGACTGGGGGCGCTCGCACGAGTCCATCCTTCACCTGCGGCGCGATCGGACCAAGATCGACGTCGACGCGATCCGCATCCCGTACAATGGTCACACCACGAAGTATCCCGCGCGCATCCAGGCGGTGACCTCGCAGTACGGCCGCGGCGTGCGACGCGATCGCTGGGAGCCGAATCCACTCGGGGCCAAGCCGCGCGACGTGCTGGAGATCCCGGTGATCTGTAACGGTATGGCCGAGAAGACCGCCCACACAACCCAGAAGCCGGAGGCGCTGATCGAGAAGCTCGTGCTGGCGTCCAGTGCGCCCGGCCAGCTGGTCGTCGATCCGTTCGTCGGCTCGGGCACCACCGCGGTTGTCGCGGCCCGGCTCGGCCGGCGCTGGCTCGCCGGAGATGCCGACGCCCGCTACATCGGGATCGCACGCGAGCGGCTACAGCTGACCGCTCCCGCGGGCGAGCAGGTGCTGCTGATCTAGAGCGTTTGAACGAGGCAAGTCAACGACCGGTCCGGGAACCCGTGCCGAACGCAATCAACTGACTCGATCTAGAGCCGCGGCGTGAGGCCCATCTCGCGGATCAGGTGATCCGCATTGTCGATCACGTCCATCGTCCACAGCATGTAGCGCGCGTCGACGTGGATCGCGCGAGTGCTGCTCGGGTTGAACACGACGTCGGACGCGACGCCCTCGATCGTGCCATCGAACACCAGCCCGACGAGCTCGCCCTTGTCGTTCAGCGTGGACGACCCGGAGTTGCCACCAGTGATGTCGAGATCGGAGAGGAAGTTCACGGGGAGCTCGCCGTTCAGCGACGGGTCGGCATACGAGGCCAGCTGCTTGCTCTTGAGCGCCTCGAGAGCGCGCTTCGGCATGTCGAACGGCGGGGTGCCCTTGTCCTTGGCCAGGATCTGCGAGCCGATGGTGAACGGCCAGTCTGCGACCTGCTTCGAACCCTGCTTGAACGGACGCACCGTGCCGTAGGTGATCCGCAGCGTGCTGTTGGCGTCCGGCGCCAGCATGCCGCCGAGCACCTCGCGCATCGCCTCGGCGTAGGCCGGCGTGACGAGCAGGAGCTCGCCCTCGAACGCGTCCTGCTTCTTCTCCTCGACCTTGACCGTCGGCCACACGCGGAGCGCGGCCTTGATGAACGGGTCCTTCGACGTCTTGAGCTGGGCCATGGTGCCCTTCTGGATCAGATCGAGCCGGAGCTTCTCGTCCTCGAGTTGCTGCGCCGCGTACCAGCCGTCGATCGTCTTGTCGATCGTCGCTTCCGTGATCTTCACGCCCTTGCGCGCGTCGAGCAGGAGCGCCAGCCACGGGCGCTCGGCCTCGGGGAGCTGCAGCGCGCGCACGAGCGCGAGCCGGAACGCGTCGCGATCGAGCTTGCGATCGTACTGCTTCGCGAACTGCTTGGTCTGGCCGATCGCGCGCGACAAATCGCGCTCCTGGTAGCCCGGCTTGCGATCCGCGTCCGGCTTCGTGCGCTGCTCGGCCCAGCGCGTGAGCGACAGCGCGGAGCGCAGCAGCGACGACCCGCTCAGCGCGATGCCGCGGTCGTAGTCCTGGCGGGCGGTGCGCTGGCGCTCCGCGACCAACTGCTCGAGCTTCTCGATCGCCTGCTTGCTGGCTTCGTTCCCCGGCTGTGCGGCCCACTCCTTGACCTGCTTGTCGAGCGCGTCCTTTTGTTGCAGCAAGTCCCCCGAGGTCAGGCCCTTCAGCACGCCCTGGTGATGCTCGACCGAGTTCTGCACGAACTGCTTGGTCACGGTGGCCTTGATCGAGGTCTCACCGCCGTCCTTCAGGTGGCCCTCGAGGAGCTGGTAGCGCTCCTTCAGGTACGCGATCACGTAGGGGTACATCCACTCGACGTCGTGGTGCGTCTCGAGCGCGGTATTGGTGCGGCTGGTCGACCCGGGATAGCCGGTGACCATCACGAAGTCGCCGGCCTTGAGGCCCTTGTCGGACACGCGCACGAACTGCTTCGGCACGAACGGCACGTTGTCGCGCGAGTAGTCCGCGGGCTTGCCATCGCGCGCGACGTACGCGCGGTAGAACGAAAAGTCACCGGTGTGGCGCGGCCACGCCCAGTTGTCGATCTCGCCGCCGTACTGACCGATCGACCGCGCCGGCACATAGACCAGGCGAACGTCGCGGATCTCGAGCGCCTCGGTGAGCACGTACTTGCCGCCGCGGAAGAACGCGTTGACCTGGCAGCGGATGCCGGGACGATTCTTCTCGCACGCCGCGATCTGTAGCTTCGAGCGCTTCTCCTGCTCGTCCTTGCGCGCGACCGGGTCCTTGATCGCCTCGAGGCCGCCTCGCACTTCCTTCGTGATGTCCTTGAAGCTCTGCGCGACCAGCACGCGCTGTCCGGGGCCGGTGCTGCGCTCGTCGGCCTTGGTCTTCGCGAGGAAGCCATTTTCGACCAGGTTCTCGTCTGGCGTCGAGTTCAGCTGCAGCGGGCCCTGCACGCAGTGATGGTTGGTGACGATCAGGCCTTCGCCCGAGACGAACGTCCCCGTGCAGCCAGGCAGCTGGACCACCGCGCCGAGCGGCGCCGCCAGCGGATCCGCCAGCAGCTTCGGATCGATCTGGACGCCCATCTTCTTGAATCGCTCGACATGCGCAGCGAGCGTCATCTGCTCGGGCATCCACATGCCGCCGGAATTCGAGTACCCGAGACGAAACGCGAGCGTCGGATCGACCCGCGCCTCCCCCGTACTATCGAAACCGGATTGTTCGTGCGTCGTGCCGAGCGGACCACCCGCCACCGGAGCATTGCTCCCCCCACTTCCACATGCGGCGACCAGACAGCTGCACAGGATCGAGCGTGAGTTCATTCCGGCGACATACCAGATATTCGTCGACGATGACGCAGCTTCTCGCTTACACGCTGTGAAGCTTGCATCGCGCGACTTGTGCGACACGTGCGACAGCTATTCGTCGAGCGCGAAATTCGCAAAGAAGTTTGCGACCTCGTCTGCTGGAACCTTGGCACGGGCCTCCTCGGCGATATCCCGAACGTCGAGCAGCTCGTCCGGAATCTCGAGCAGGAATCGCGATGGCGTGCGCGGCACGTTGCGCCCGCGCGAGATCCGCGTGCACGCGCGGGTCAGGTAGAGCTTGCGCTGCGCGCGCGTGATGCCGACGTAGCACAGCCGGCGCTCCTCGCTGATGTCGGTCGCGTGATCGGCATCGAGCACGTCGGTCGCCTGCGGCTGCAGCGTCCGGATGTGCGGCAGTAGCTCTTCCTCGAGCCCGATCATGAAGCACACCGGGAACTCGAGGCCCTTCGCGCCATGCAGCGTGGTGAGCACGACCTTGTCGCCAGACTTTTCCTCGTCCTTCGAGGTCTCGAGCGACAGCATGCGGAGGTACTCGGCGAGCTTCTCGCGTCCCTTGCCAGATTGCTGGAACCTTGTGAGCCCCGCGAACAGACTCTCGACGTTGTCGATCCGGCGCTGCGCTGCGGCCATCGATCCCGAGGCCATGCGGAGATCGTCGTACAGCCGGATGTCCTCGATCAGCGTGCGTGTCGCGGTCACGACGTCGGCCCCGGCCTCGATCTCCGAGCCGAGCTCCGAGATCACGTGGACCAGCTCGATGATGCCATTGCGCGTGGCGCCGCGAATGTCGCCGACATCGACCACCGGACTGGTCCGGCCCTCGTCCTCGTCGTGAGTCGGCAGGATCTGTCCCATGCCCGGTAGCGTGCCGGTCCCCGACACCGCCCCGCGTAACGCGTCCCACAGCGTCGCGTGACGTGCCTGCGCGGCGGTCACCAAACGCTCGACCGTGGTCGCGCCGATCCCGCGCGCCGGATAGTTGATCACCCGGCGCAGCGCGAGCTCGTCCTTCGGGTTCAACGCGACGCGCAGGTACGCGATCACGTCCTTGACCTCCTTGCGCTCGTAGAACTGCTGCCCGCCGTACATCACGTAGGGCACGCCCGCCTGCCGAAGCTCATCCTCGAGCACCTTGGCCTGGAGGTTCGAGCGGTACATCACCGCGACGTCCTCCCAGCGCCGGCCATCCTTGTGGAGCTGGAAGATCTCGCGCGCGATCCATCGCGCCTCATCCTCCGCGGTCGCGGCGACGGCGTGCGTGATCGCGTCGCCGGTGCCGAGGTTCGACCACAGCTGCTTGCCGTGGCGCTGCTTGTTGTTCGCGATCACGTCGTTCGCGGCGGCGAGGATGGTCTTGGTCGAGCGGTAGTTCTGCTCGAGCTTCACGATCTTCGCGCCCGGGAACAGCTCGTCGAACCGCAGGATGTTGGTCGGGTCCGCGCCGCGCCAGCTGTAGATCGACTGGTCGTCGTCGCCGACCACGCACAGGTTCTTGTGCTGGGACACCAGGTGCTCGACCATCTTCAGCTGCGCGCGGTTGGTGTCCTGGAACTCGTCGACCATGACGAACCGGAACCGCTCGGCCCACTTGCGACCGACCTCCTCGACGCGCTCCCACAGCCGCACCGGCTCCACGATCAGATCGTCGAAGTCGAACGCGGCGCACGCGCGCAGCATCTCCTGGTACTTGGGGTACGCGAGCGCCGTCACCTCGTCGTAGTCGTCCGCGGGATTGCCCGCGTAGTCGGCGGGCGCGATGAACGCGTTCTTCGCGAGCGAGATCCGGGTCTGGATCGCCTTGACGTCGTAGCGCCGCTCGCCGTCGCGGATACTACGCATCGCCTCGCGAAGCGCGCCCAGCTGATCGGATTGATCGTAGATCACGAACCCGCGTGGCAGCCCGAGCGCCTTGCGTTCGCTGCGCAGGATCTGCAGCCCGAGTGCGTGGAACGTGCCGATCGTGAGCTGGCGCGCGATCGCGCGATCGTTGACCAGGCCGGCGACGCGCTCGCGCATCTCCTCTGCCGCCTTGTTGGTGAACGTCACCGCGCAGATCGCCGTCGGTGGGATGCCCTGGTCGAGCAGGTGCGCGATGCGGAACGTGATGACGCGCGTCTTCCCCGAACCCGCGCCGGCGAGCACGAGGATGGGGCCACCGCCATGCCCGGCTGCCTCGCGCTGCGGGGCATTGAGCTTGCCTAGGTCCACCACGAAGTCGTGCACGCTACCGCGCCCGGGTCACTCCCGCTACGCTCCTGGCGTGAACCGCTACGACGCGCTGGTCGCCACCCTGCGCGAGGAGTTCCCGCGCATGCGGATCGTCCGCAAGGACCAGTCGCGGTTCCACCGCGCGATCCACTACGCATTGATCGGCCTCACGTTCGGCCGCATGCGCTCGTATCTCGATTCCTTCCAGACCACGATCGGCCGCACGGTCTACGTGACCTCCGACTGGGATGACTGGGATCCGGACCACCGCTACGTGACGCTGCGCCACGAGGCGATCCACCTGCGGCAATTTCGCAAGTTCACGCTGCCGGGAATGGCGCTGCTCTACGTGCTGCTGCCCCTGCCGATGGGCCTGGCGTGGTTTCGCGCCTACTTCGAGAAAGAGGCGTACGCCGAGAGCGTGCGCGCTGCCGCGGAGGTGTGGGGCTCGGACTACCCGCGCAGCGCCGCGTATCGCGCGTATATAATCGACCAGTTCATGAGCCCTGCGTACGGCTGGATGTGGCCGTTCCGCGCCGGGCTCGAGCGCTGGTACGACCGGGTTCTGGCCACCGTCGGAACGGTCCGTTAGTATGGTCTGGAGCTGACCCGGAGTTGATTTGACCGATCCGATCGTGGGCATTGATCTAGGCACCTCCAACTCGGTGGTCGCCTACGCGGATGCCGCGGGCCAGGTGACGGTCCTTGCGGACGACGGGGGCTACAAGATCCACCCGTCGGTCGTGTCGTTCCACCCGAATGGCGGCGTGGTCGTCGGCGCCGCGGCAAAGCAGCGCAAGGTCATCGACCCGCAGAACACGATCTACTCGGTCAAGCGCCTGATCGGCCGCGGCTACCGATCGCCCGAGGTTCAGACCGCGAAGTCGCGCTCGCCGTTTCAGATCAAGGAGGGCGCGAACCAGCTGCCGATGATCGTCACGCGCGGAGGCGAGTTTGCGGTCCCCGAGGTCTCGGCGATCGTGCTCGACCACATGCGCAACATCGCGGCCGCGCGGCTCGGCGTGCCGGTGCATCGCGCGGTCGTCACGGTGCCCGCCAGCTTCAACGACGCGCAGCGCTCCGCCACCGCCACTGCGGGGGCGATCGCCGGGCTCACCATCGTGCGCGTGCTCAACGAGCCGACCGCCGCGGCGCTCGCGTATGGCCACACGCGCAACCTGCGCGAGACCATCGCGGTCTACGACTTCGGCGGCGGTACGTTCGACATCACGATCCTGCGCCTGCAGGATCAGGTGTACGAGGTACTCGGCACCTCGGGCGATACCTTCCTCGGCGGCGACGATCTCGACGAGCGCGTTGTCGACAAGATGGTCGCGAAGTTCCTGTCCGAGAACCGGATCGATCTGCGAAGCAACGAGGTCTCGATGATGCGCCTGCGGGCGGTCGCGGAGCAGACCAAGATCGAGCTGTCGCGCCGGTCGCGCGCGGTGGTCCGGATCGACGAGATCGCGTACGGCCCGAAGGGCGTGCCGCTGGATCTCCAGATCGAGATCACGCGCGACGAGTTCGTGTCGCAGGTCGCCGACATCATCGACCGCACGTTCCCGGTGTGCCAGGAAGCGCTGTCGATCGCCGGCATTGGCATCGACTCGATCGCCGACATCATCCTGGTCGGTGGAACGACGAAGATCCCGTACGTCCGCGATCAGGTCAGCAAGTTCTTCGCGAAGGCGCCGCGGACGGACGTCAATCCCGAGGACGCGGTCGCGGTCGGCGCCGCGCTGCAGGCAACGTCGCTCGAGCGCATCCTGTCGCGTCCGCGCTCGATCAGCCCCGGCTCGCGCAGCGTCCCGATCGTCAAGCAGCCCGAGCTCGAGGACAGCACCGGCAGCTTCACCGAGGTCGACACCCAGGCGCTCGAGGACTCGGTCACCCACCAGCCGACGGAGATCTCGAGTCCACGGCTTCCAACGAGCCCGGCGCGTCCCGCGGCCGACAAGCCCGACACCTCGTACTCGGTCACCCGCGCCGGCAACCGCGAGCGCTTCGACGCGCGCCCACGATCCGGCGCGATGCCGCCGCTCCCCGACGAGCGACCTCCTGTACCACCGGTCGCCATGCCGCTCGGCCGGATGACACGCACGATCACCAACGTCGGGGACGCCCGAGCCCGCCGGCCGAGCCGCCTCCGATCCCGAAGAGCACCACCGCCCGCGGCCAACCCGCGGTGCGCGCCCAATCGAGCGTGCTGCGAACCCAGGCGATCCCGATCGCACTACGCCCGCCCGCCCCGACGCCACACGCACCCGTGCCGGTACGGCCCGTGACCCAGCCGTCTCCGGCCTCGACCCAGCCGGGCATGGGCGCGGAGTCCACCACGCAGCCGCGGACGGAGCTCGAGTGGAGCGATCCCGGCGAGCTCGAGCTCGCGCCACCCGGCGCGTCGTCCACCCAGCCATTCCACGCGCCGGCCACCGCGCCGACGCTGGTCGCGATGGACCCCGACTACGCAGCTGACGTCGCCGCGGCCTCGACCGCGCGCGGCATGGTCCCCGCGACCACCGCGCGCGGCGTTCCGGCCCAGGCACCGGTCCAGACGCCGGCGTACGCACCGTCGACCACCGCGAAGGGATTCCAGCCTCCACAGACGTATCCGATCACCGCGGTCACCCCGATGGCCGCCCTCGCGCCCGAGCGCGCGCCACCCGTCGTGCTCGAGGTGACGCCGCGCAGCCTCGGCATCGGGACGGTCGCCGGGTTCTGCGAGGAGCTGATCCGCCGCAACGCGCGCGTCCCCACCGAGACCAAGAAGCTGTTCACCACCTCGCGCGATCGCCAGGACATCGTGCGCATCGTGGTGTGCCAGGGTGAGTCGCGCCGGCTCGACAACAACACGGTGATCGGAGATCTCGTGCTCCAGAACCTGCCGCCGCGCCCGCGAGGCGAGACATCGATCGAGGTCACGTTCATGCTCGATGCCTCCGGCATCCTCCAGGTGCACGCGCGCGATGCGCTGACCGGGGTCGAGCAACGCGCCTCGCTCGATCTCGTCGGCGGCGTCCCGTCTGGCGAGGTCGCCGCGTCGCGCGATCGCATCCAGCAGCTGCGGCGTTAGCCCAACCCCGCCTCAGCGCGCTAGCTCTCCGGGTCGACCGCTCGATCGGGAGCCACGAGCTCGTGGCGCGCGGCGAACAGCGCCGCACCAGCGCGCGTGGTGATGCCGGTGTGGTGGCGGATGTGCTCGAGGTGCTGCTTGACGGTGCGCCCTGGGATCCCGAGCGCGCTCGCGATCTCCTTGGGCTCGCGCCCGCGCGCCAGGTAGCCGAGCACCTCGGCAGCGGGCGCGGTCAACCCGGCCGGTAACGCGGGAAGCTGGCGACGCTGGGCGCAAGCCGCGCGCACGGCGGCGACCGCATCCGGGCACAGCCGGCCCTCGCGCACCTCGCGCTCGAGCTCGCGCGCCGCGTAGGCCTCGGTGCGTGCCGGGCGATACGGGCGGTCGGCGCGCAGCGCCGCAAACGCATCGGCTGCCGCGAGCACGCGAGAGAGTCGCGAGATGCCGTCCGCGCGGGTGCCGCGGTGATAGCCGCTGCCGTCGAGCCGTTCGTGATGCGCGCCGGCGATCGCGGCGAGCGGGGCGAGCACCGGGGAGCGGGACAGGATGCGCTCGGTGTGATGCGCGTGCAGCCGGACCTGCTTCCACGCCGCCGCATCGAGCGGTCCGCGGTGCCCCACACGCCATTGGGCACGCTGACCGAGCCGAGATCATGAAGCAGCGCCGCGCGATGCAGCAGCTCGAGCTCCCCGCGCGTGCATCCCGCCATCCGACCGGCTGACACCGCGAGTGCCGCGGTCGCCGGCGAGTGCCCGAGCGAGCTCGGCAGCTTCAGATCGGCGAACCGGGCGAACGTCAGCGCGACCGCATCGAGCTGTGCCGATTCGATCTCGAGCCACGGAGTCGGCTCGGCTGCGAGCATGTGATCCCTGGCCCGGGCCTCGAGGATCGCCCACAGCGTCCCGGCCGCGGCCGCGGCAAGGCCGGCGAGCGCGGGGTGGCACATGCGGCCGTGGCGACGACGGATCCCGTCGAGCGCGCGCTCGCGACCAAACCGGCGATGCAGGGCCTCGATCAGCTGCGCGGCCACCAGCACGCGCGCGGCGAGCGTGATCTCCTCGCCGCGCAACCCGTGCGGTGCGCCGCTGCCATCGTGGTGCTCGGACATCTGCGCGAGCGCCGTCGCGACCCCCGCCCCAAGACCGAGATCGAGCGCGAGCTGTTCGGCCTGCGCGCACTGCGCGAATGCCAGTCGATCACGTGCTCGCGGTGCCGCCAGCACCGCCGCGATCGACCGCGCGCGTCGGGTCGCCGACTTGCCCCGACCGAGGCCGATCACGGCTGTCTTGCGCGACGAGTCGACCGCCTCGAACGTGCGCAGTAGATCGTGATCGTCCCCGCCGGCGAGCGCCGCGGCTTCGTGCGCCCACGCCGTGCAGCCGAGCTGGCGCAGCAGGCTCGCGTAGTAGGTGTCGCGCCGCACCTGCGCGGGCAGATCGAGGATGCGGGACAGGTGCGTCGCGACGAGGCACGTCCGCAGCGCGCTCTCGGGTGGCACGCCGGTCGCGAGGTCGGTGGCGAGCGACAGGCTGCCGAGGACCTCGGCGAGCCGCAGCTCCGGCAGCTTACTCCCCGCCCGCGTCCGGATCTTCGTCGCCCTTGGGCTGCGCACCGCGCGTCGTGGACTTCTTCCTCTCGGGCTTCTTCTCGTCCTTGCTCGCGCCGTTCGCATCGCCGCGCTCGCCGCCACCGTCGGCCTCGCACCACGGCAACTTGATCGACTTCTTCTCGGCCAGCGTCTTCGAGTCCAGCACTGCCAGCTCGCCCGCGCGCGAGCCGCGCAGCAGGACGAGGAAGTTCTTGCTGCCCGCGACTGCCTCGGCTCCGACGAGATGGCCGAAGCTCTTGCTCATGTAGTCCTTGCACTTCGCGGGCACGTCCTGGTCGTGCCAGAACGCGTCGACCTCGGCGGTCTTGCACGGCGCCTTGCCGAGCTTGCGGACGAGCTTCACGCGCTTGCCGGTGTCGCTTTCGTAGATCGTGACGGTCGAGAAGCCCTGCTCCGCAATCGCGACGCGCGACTTGTCGAGCAGCGAGAACGAGCCGCCGTAGGTCGACAGCGGCTTGGGATCCTTGCCGCCGATGCCCTGGATCGGGCCGACCGCCGTGCCGTCGGGCTTGAACACCCAGACCGCGGCCGACGGACCTTCGTCCTTGCCCTCGACGAAGATCGAGTCGCCCACCCAGTGAACTCCACTGGGCTCGTTGGTGAGGCCCTTGTCGCCGCGCACCGAGAACGTGGATTGGTGCTCCTTGGTCTCGGTGTCGAACACGTGCGCCTCGTCACCGGCCACCACGACGACCTTGCCGCCGCCACCCCACGCGATGTGCGCGGTGTCGCCCTTGACCTCGGTCGGCACGCAGTAGCCGCGCGCGCAGCCGTTGTCGAGCGACACCTTGAAGCCGCGACCCGGCAACGGCTTGCCCGGCTGATAGGCGAGCTCGCCCGACGCCAGGTCCACCTTCCAGCATGCGATCGGCCCGAGCAGGCGCTCGGCGTCGGTGTCGATCGCGCACACCACCGCATCGCTACCGATCGCCGCGAGCGACAGCCGCGGCGCGCCGGGGGCCTTGAGCGAAGCTGGCAGGCAGGTGCTGCCCTCTGCGACGATCCCGTGCGCGGCCTTGAGCCGGCGCGCCTCGCGATCCTCCTCGGTCTCCGACTTCGGAGGCGGCTGCTTCTTGCCGGACTTCGTGACCTTGGGAGCCTTCACCTTCTTCTTGTCGTCGCCACCACAGGCGAGGAGCGCGAGCGGAAGGATCAGGCGTGTGAGGGTCAGCGGAGAGCAAGCCATGGGATCGTTTGTACGATCGCTCCCCTTGCTGATACAAGGAGACGTGGCGCGCAGCGCGTCGGTCGAACGAATCACGAAGGAGACGCAGATCCGCGTCGAGCTCGAGGTCGACGGGAGCGGGACGCGCTCGATCGAGACGCCCGTGCCATTTCTGTCGCACATGCTCGAGGCGTTCGCGCGCCATGGCCTGTTCGACCTCACGGTTCGCGCCGCTGGCGATCTCGAGATCGACGCCCACCACACCGTCGAGGACCTCGGGCTCGTGCTCGGGGATTCGTTCCAGCAGGCGCTGTCGGACCGCGCCGGGATCGTGCGCTACGGCGCAGCGACGTTGCCGATGGACGAGGTCCTGGTGACGGTTGCAGTCGACTTCTGCGGCCGGCCTGCCTTCGTGTGGCGGGTCGAGGGGCTCGAGCGCAAGTGGATCGGCGAGTTCGACTGCGAGCTGGCCAAGGAGTTCTTCGCCGCGTTCTCGACCCGGGCGGCCTGCAACCTCCACGTCGTCGTTCATTACGGCGGCAACGCGCATCACATGATCGAGTGCATCTTCAAGGCGTTCGCTCGCGCGTGCGACATGGCCACGAAGATCGATCCGCGCCTCGGCGGTGCCGTGCCGTCGACCAAGGGTACGCTGACCACGTGATCGCGATCGTCGACGTCTGCTCGGGCAACCTGCGCTCCGTCGAGCGCGCCCTCGCCCGGGCCGGTGGCGACGTCAAGGTCACCCGCGATCCCGAGGTCGTCCGCCGCGCGGACAAGATCGTCGTGCCGGGACAAGGCGCGTTCGGCGTGTTCATGCGCGGCCTGGTCGAGCACGACCTCGGCGACGTGCTGCGCGAGGCGATCGCGTCGGGCCGGCCGTATCTCGGGATCTGCCTCGGGCTCCTGCGCGGCAAGGTCGTCCGGCTACGCCCGACGGATCCGCGGCTCAAGGTGCCGCACATGGGATGGAACCGCGTCGTCCAGCGCCACCCCGAGCAGCCCGAGCCACTGCTCGCGAACGTCGCCGACGAGGCGCACGTGTACTTCGTGCACTCGTTTCACGCGGTCCCCGAAGACCCGTCACTGGTCGCGCTCGAGGCGCACCATGGCATCCCGATCACCGCCGCGATCCGAAAGGACAACCTGTTCGCGTGCCAGTTCCACCCCGAGAAGTCCCAGCAGGTCGGGCTCCAGATCCTCCGTAACTTCGTCGAGGCCGCATGAAGCTGTTTCCCGCGATCGATCTGCTCGGCGGCCAGGCTGTGCGACTCGAGGAGGGCCGGCGCGACCGCGCGACCGTGTTCCACGCGCAACCGGTCGAGCTGGTCACCGCGCTCGCGCACGAGGGCGCGGATCGGCTGCACGTCGTCGATCTCGATGGCGCGTTCGGCGAGTCCCGGCAGCTCGCGCTCGTGCGCCAGATCATCGCCGCCTCGCCGATCCCGGTCGAGGTTGGTGGTGGTATCCGCGATCGCGCCGCGGTCGAGGAGCTGCTCGCGCTCGGCGCCGCGTTCGTGGTGCTCGGCACCGCCGCCGTGCGGACGCCACTCGTCGTCGAGGACGTCTGCGTCGCGTATCCCGGGCGGATCATCGTCGCGGTCGACGCGCGGGACGGCATCGTCGCGGTCGACGGCTGGACCGCGACCGGTGACGTGACCGCGCTCGAGCTCGGCAAGCGCGCCGAGGGCTGGGGGGCCGCAGGGCTCCTCTACACGGACATCGCGCGCGACGGTATGCGGCGCGGTCCCAATGTCGCGCAGACGGCGGAGCTGTCACGCCACGTCTCGTGCGATGTCATCGCGTCGGGCGGCGTCGGAGAGCTCGACGATCTGGTCCGGTTGCGCGATGCCGGGATCGCCGCGGTCGTCGTCGGGCGCGCACTCTACGATCACCGGTTCACGGTCGGCGAAGCCGTGCGGATCGCGCACGGCCTCGCGTGACGCTCGCGCGCCGGATCATCCCGTGCCTCGACGTCAAGGACGGTCGGGTCGTCAAGGGCATCAACTTCGTGTCGCTGCGCGATGCCGGCGATCCGGTCGAGCAGGCCGCCGCGTACGACGCGCAGGGCGCCGACGAGATCTGTTACCTCGACATCTCCGCATCGCCGGAGGGGCGCGCGACCCTGGTCGACGTCGTCGCGCGCACTGCCGATCAGGTGTTCGCGCCGCTGACCGTCGGCGGCGGCGTGCGCACGGTCGCCGATGCCGAGCGCCTGCTCGAGGCCGGCGCCGACAAGATCGCGATCAACACCGCCGCGATCCGGACGCCCGAGCTGGTGACTGCGTGTGCGGCGCGGTTCGGCACGCAGGCGATCGTGGTCGCGATCGATGCCAAGCGCCAGGGCGACCACTGGACGGTCTACAGCCATGGCGGGCGCACGCCCGAGGGCCTCGACGTCCTCGCGTGGTGCCGCCGCCTGGTCGAGCTCGGCGCCGGCGAGCTGCTGCTGACCAGCATGGATCGCGACGGCACGGGGACGGGATACGACACGGAGCTGGTGGGCCAGGTCGCGACTGCGGTCTCGATCCCCGTGATCGCGTCGGGGGGCGTGGGCGTGCTCGATCACCTTGCCGAGGGCCTGCTCGCAGGTGCCGACGCCGTGCTCGCTGCGTCGATCTTTCACTTCGGCCAGCACACGATTCCCGAGGCCAAGGCGTTTCTCGCAGGGCGCGGCCTCACGATCCGGCCGTGAAGTCCTCGCCCCGAAGTTGACACCGCGATCTCGCCTGGCGAACGTACGGCATGTCCGTCGAGCCGGTGTACGACGAGCGGGGTCTCGTGCCGTGCATCGTCCAGGATGCTGCCACCGGCACCGTGCTGGTGCTCGCGTGGATGAATA
>JBBJLY010000068.1:0-33024 GCA_037720695.1 Kofleriaceae bacterium
GCGCCGGCGTCGGAGGCAAGTCGACTCACCTGGCGGAGCTGAGCGACGACCGCGCCACGATCGTCGCCGCGGATCAATCGAAGACCAAGCTCGGACTGCTCGCCGACAGCGCGCGCCGGCTTGGCCTCGCGTCGATCCACACCGAGGCATGCGACCTGCTCGACCCCGCGGCGCCGCTCGCGACGGCCTACGATCTGGTCTTGCTCGACGCGCCGTGCTCGGGACTCGGCGTGCTGCGCCGCCATCCCGATGCGAAGTGGCGCCAGCAGGCCGACTCCGTCGCGCGTCTCGCCGCGCTCCAGCGCCAGCTGCTGGATGTCGTGGTCCCGCGGCTCGCGCGCGGTGGGGCCCTGGTCTACGCGGTCTGCACGTTCACGCGCGCCGAGGGGCCGGACCAGATCCGCGACCTGATCGCACGGACCGATCTCCAGCTCGTGTTCGAGCGCCGGACGTGGCCACCCGATGCCGATTCGTTCTACATCGCGCGGCTCGAGCGCCCGAGCTAACCGCGGCCGGCTTCGCCGCGGCGGCGGAGCTCCGCGATCGTCGCGGCATAGTCCTTGGTCCCGTAGACCGCGGAGCCCGCTACGATCACGTTCGCACCGGCCGCGCAGACGTCCGCGATGTTGTCGAGCTTGACCCCGCCGTCGACCTCGATCTCGACCGCCAGCCCGCGATCGTCGATCATCCGGCGCAGCTTGCGGATCTTGTCGAGCGCGCTCGGGATGAAGCTCTGGCCGCCGAATCCCGGGTTGACCGACATCACCAGCACCATCGCGACATCGCCGAGCACGTACTCGATCGCCTCGGGCGGCGTGTGCGGGTTGAGCACCACCACCGGTTGCTTGCCGAGCTCGCGGATCTGACCGAGCGTGCGATGGAGGTGCGGGCACGACTCGACGTGGACGCCGATGAAGTCCGCGCCGGCCTTCGCGTACGCCGCGACCCAGCGCTCGGCGTCCTCGATCATGAGGTGGACGTCGAGCGGCAGCTTGGTCGCGCGCTTCACGGCCTCGATCACGAGCGGCCCGATCGTGAGGTTCGGGACGAAGTGGCCGTCCATCACGTCGACGTGGATGAAGTCGGCGGACCCGATCGCCGCGACCTCCTCGGCGAGCCGGCCGAAATCAGCGGACAGGATCGAGGGCGAGATGCGGATCGGCAGTTTCACGCCGCCGACACTACCGCCGTCAGGATCCGGCGACCGTCAGTATCCGGCGAATAGATCGGTGAGCCGCACGTCGAGCGCGGTCGCGACCTTGAACAAGCTCGACACGGACGCGCTCGATTCGGCGCGCTCGATCTGGGACAGGAGGGACACCGACAGGTTCGTGCGGCGCGCCATCTGCTTGAGCGTCAGGCCGCGCGACTTGCGGAGATCGCGGATCTGCCGGCCGATCGCGGCGTGCAGCTCGTCCTCGCGCCGCAGCACGAGGCCCTTCTTCTTCGCGATCCGCGCGATCACCTCGCGAAACTCGTCCGGCGTGAACGGCTTGTGGATGTACGCCGAGACCTCGTGCTGGATCGAGGCCGAGGCGGTCTCGAGCGTCGGATACCCGGTCAGGATGATGACCGCGATGTCATCGTCGACCGATCGGATCTGCGCGAGCAGCTCGAGCCCGGAGACCTTGGGCATCATGAGGTCGAGCACCACCAGGTGGAACACCTCGTCGCGGATGCGCTCGACCGCGAGCGTCGGATCCGCCAGCGTCGTGACCTCGAACCCCTCGCCGAGCAAGAAGTCCTGCAGGTACTCGCGGATATCCTGGTCGTCGTCGACCACGAGCACGGACAGCTTGGACGCCGTGCGGAGCACCCCAGGCCCCCCTTGCGTCTGTACTCCAGCTCCAGCCACCACGCCCTACCATACATTAATTGGAAACCGGGGTGGCTCGGGTGAGAGCCTCCGCGGGGTCGGGGCGACAGGATTTGAACCTGCGACTCCTTGGTCCCGAAGCAAGTGCGCTACCAGGCTGCGCTACGCCCCGGAAAGAGACGGGTTAGGTAGCCCGAGCGCGTCGCGTTGTCAATTGTGACCGTCGATCTCATCGATGTCGCAACACCGGCAGCGCGATGTGCACGCCAACCTCCGCGAATCCACCCAGCTCGTGCACTGCGCCGAGCCGGACAAATGGTGTCAGGCCGACGAACCCCCACACACCGATCGACGCGCCGAGTCGGGGATGCGAGAGCTCCGACAGCTCGAGGATCGGCCCCGCCGACACGCCGACCATGCGCCCGAGCCGGGTGCCGAGCAGGCCGTCGAGCCAGACTCGCCCGCCGCCGCGCTCGGTCCATCGGCTCGCGCCGAGCGTCAGGCCGACGAGCCCGAGCCGGTCGCCCTCGCGGACCCGGACCAGCGCGAGATCTGCGCCGATCGTCGAGTCCCAGGTCGCCTCGACCCGGCTCGCGGCGCCGGCCGGACCGATCCACAAATACAGTCCGTCGAGATCCCAGCTCGGCGTGAAACCCGATGGTCCGACGCGCGGGGGATCGAGCTCGCGCGGCGGCGGATCGGGAACAGCTCCTGCGGGATTGGCAGACGCGTTTGTTACGGCGAGGAAACACGCGGACATGCCTGCGAGCCCCACCTGGGAGCGGACGCCCCGGCTGCGCAGGTGAAACAGCGTACGTCGGCCAACACTCTTTGCACGCATCCAGGTAGAATCAGTGCCGTCTTGGTGCCCGGTGGGGGCGGCTGGTGTGGTGGGCTCGTAGTTTGCTTCCGCTCGCCCTTTGGGTCCCGCGTGGGGCACTGAATCGATGTCGAATTTGGCCATCCAGCACAGCGCCCCGGTCGGACCCGGACCGATGTTACCACCCGGTCTGGAAACGGACTACGCGGTGGTCCGGCAGCTTCCGCTGTTCGAGGGCATCGGCAACGAGGACCTGGTCGCGGCGATGATGCAGGGCGGGGTCTCCGTCAAGCAGGTCGAGCGCGACATGTTCGTCCTCGATCCGATCGGGCTCGCGGGCGGCGCCGCAGCACCCATCGTGTACACCGCGCGCGGCCAGATCGCGGCCGCGGTGTTCATGGAGAACGAGCTCGCGGAGCGCCGGGCCGCGCAGATCGCACACGAGAACGCGACCAAGGAAGAGCGCGAGGCCGAGTCGCTGATCAAGCCGCCGCCGCTGGCGCGCACCGCGCTGAAGAACATCGCGCTGTTCATGGAGGGCGACCTGTTCAACTCGGGCGCACTCCAGGCAGCCCGCGGCCAGCCGATCGCGTTCTACACGACCGCGCCGTCGATCCTCGTCAAGATCGACCAGCGGTGGATCGCCGAGCTCGCGGTGCGCTATCCGGTGTTCGAGCAGCGGTTGCGACGCGCGCTGTCGATCTCGCGCGAGCGACTTGCGTGGGTCTCGGGCGTGAAGCAGGAGCTGCTCGATTTCTTCGTTCGCCAGGGCATCTCGGTCTCCGGCGAGATGGTGCGCGTGCGCCAGCTCGGCCTGTGCATCGACTGCAAGCTGTGCGAGGAGGCGTGCGAGGAACGCTACGGCGCGCGGCGGCTGACGCTCGGTGGCTACCAGCTCGGCATGCTCGACTTCATCTACACGTGCCGGACGTGCACCGATCAGCGGTGCATCGATCCGTGTGCGTACGACTCGATCCGGTTCGACGACGTCAAGAAGGAGGTCGTGATCAACGAATCGACGTGCACCGGTTGCACCGCGTGCGCGCAGAGCTGCCCGTACGGCGCGATCGACATGATCGAGATCGAGCCCGAGGCGCCCACGTTCAAGAAGCAGTTCAAGGCGCGGCTCTAGAAGAAGGACGCGCTGAAGTTCGGACCGGGCTCCCCGCGCGTCGCGCGTGCCCGCCGGATCGCCAACAAGTGCGATCACTGCATCGCGTATGGCGATCAGGCCTGCGTGTCGGCGTGCCCGACCGGGTCCTTGATCGAGATCAACG
The DNA here is from genome assembly GCA_037720695.1 of Kofleriaceae bacterium. Lineage (GTDB taxonomy): Bacteria > Myxococcota_A > Polyangia > Haliangiales > Haliangiaceae > JABFXX01. Next base: position 3,914 of record JBBJLY010000068.1, read on the forward strand.
CCTACGACCTGTTCCGCGAGCGCTCACCGCAGATGGCGCATCTGGGCCGCACCGGGTTCGACAGCGACCTGCGCAAGAAGGATCGCAAGGAAGTGCTCCCGATGATGCCGTTCATCGAGGGCGTCGCGATCCGCTCCGGTGGACTCGCAAAGGTGAAGCGTGGCCGCTACGCGCCGCTCCTGATGTGGATGATCGGCCTGTTCGCATTCCTCGTCGCGCTCGGCGAGGCGCTGCTACGCGCGTACCGCCCGAAGGACTCGTACATGTTCTACGAGCTCCGGCACTTGCCGGAGAACCTCGACATCGCGATGGCGGGTTTGCTGCTGAACGTCAAGTACACGCCGAATGGCGATCTCGGGACGATGTGCGGTCTGGTCGGCACCGGCCTGATGACGGTGGCGGCGATCTATCCGATCTTCCGACGCATCAAGGCGTTCCGCTGGCTTGCGTCGAACACGATGTGGTTCGACTTTCATTTGATGGCAGGCACTGTCGGCCCGATGTTCATCGGGATCCACTCTGCCTTGAAGCTCGACTCGTGGATCTCCGCCGCGTTCTGGAGCATGGTGATCACCGTCGTGAGTGGCTTCCTCGGGCGCTATCTCTATACCCAGGTTCCGGCGCTCTCGAGCGGCGTCGAGCTCGAGGAGCTCGATCACGAGCGCGCGTTCCAGCGTGCGCGACCCACGCTGACCGTGCCGATGGCCGAGATCGATCGCGAGCTCGCCGATCAGCGCGCATATGCGCAACGCGTCGCGATGTCACCCAGCGTGTCGCGTGCACTGTGGTGGCTGATCTTCCAGGACATCGGCCGCATCCCGCGGACGTGGGCGCGCCGCGGCCGGTTGTCGCAGCTCGGTGTCGATCGTCCCACCCGCAAGGATCTTGCCCGTCGCGCAGCGCGGATGATCGTGATCGCCCGGCGTCAGGTGGTCGCTCCCAAGGCGCAGCTGTTGCTCCACTCATGGAAGAAAGTCCATGTGCCGTTCACCGTCATCCTGACCGGCTTCGCGGTCGCTCACATCTACCTCTCGTGGTCCCGTGCGACGCTGCCCTGGTGATAAGTCCGTCATCGCGGTCGTAGTCGCCGGGCTGGTATTGCTCGTCGCGGCGATCGTGGATCCGTCGCGCGCGCACGCCGATTTCTTCTCGAGCTCACCGGGCCCGCTGCACCAGAGTCACGGGGACCTCGACAACGCGGACAAGTGCAACGACTGCCACGTCGATGGCACCAGCACCGTGTCGAGCCAGAAGTGCCTCGACTGCCACGATCACCAGGACCTGCGCGGGCGGATCACCGCCGGCAAGGGATTTCACGCGTCGGGGCTGGTCAAGGGCAAGAACTGCTCGACCTGCCACAAGGACCACAAGGGTCGCGGGTTCAGCGAGTTCCTCGGCTGGGCCAACATCCGTGGTGGCGAGAAGGGCTTCGACCACGACCTCACCGGCTGGCCGCTCAATGGCAAGCACAAGAACACCGACTGCGGCGACTGCCACAAGGCGCGTAACAAGGCCGGTGTGAAGCTCTACATGGGCACCGATCGCCTGTGCGGATCGTCGGGCTGCCACAACGACGACCAGCCGCACAAGTTCCAGCGCAAGGACATGCTCGCGTGCGAGCGCTGCCACAACGAGAGCGTGTGGAAGCCGCCGAAACAGGTCCAGCGTTTCGACCACAACGATCGCAAGGACGCCGGCATGCCGATCCTCGGCTCGCACAAGGACGTCCCGTGCACCAAGTGCCACACAAAGGCCGTGTTCAACCTGCCAGCGCAGGATCCGGACTCGTGCGGCAACGCGGGTTGCCACCAGAGCAGCCACGACAAGCATCTGTTCGGCACCAAGGCGTGCGAGCTCTGCCACTCGCCCACATTCAAGTCACTCAAGCAGCAGAAGTTCGATCACTCGGAGAACACGCGCTTCGACCTCGGTCAGGCCCACAGCAAGATCAAGTGTTACGACTGCCACACCAAGGCGCTCGGCGAGAACAAGCCGAACGGTGCGTGCGCGCAGTGCCACGCAAAGGATAACAAGCACCGCGATCGGTTCGCGGCCTTCGGCTCACCCACGCCGGCGTGCCAGACCTGCCATCCGTCCGGCGGTCCCAAGTGGACACCCAATCGCTTCAACCACGGGGCCAAGACCAAGTTCAAGCTCGAGTTCAAGCATGCCGAGGCGACCTGCCGGCAGTGCCACCGCGGCAAGGGACCAGCAGACTTCGAGCGCTTCAGCTTCGAGCCGACCAAGCAGTGCATGTCGTGTCACGCGCACGCGAAGGTGCACGCCGACGATACGCACCCGAACGGGCTCTACAAGAACAACGAGTGCCTCGGCTGTCACCTCCACCCGGGCGATCCCACGATCCGCAAGGGCAAGGCGAACGAGCTGGTCGATCGCGCGCACAATGCGGTGTCGGGCGTGTTCCCGCTCGTCAAGGAGCACAAGCCGGTCGCGTGCGGGGACTGCCACACCGGTCGCGACAAGCGCAACAAGACCTCGTTCTCCGGCCTCAAGCCCAACTGCGACGCCGCGGGCCAGTGCCACAAGGATTCGCTGCACAAGGGCAGCCTCGGCAACAAGTGCCTCGCCTGTCACTCACCGGGCACGTGGGACGCGCTCAACTTCAACCACGACGCGGCCAAGTTCCCCGACGGGACGCCCGGCTTCCAGCTGAAGGGCGAGCACCGCAAGAGCAAGTGCGAGGACTGCCACACCGAGAAGCGGTCGTTCAAGGACACTCCGCGAACCTGTGCGGCCGAGGGCTGCCATGCGGACGACGACGCCCACAAGGGTCGGCTCGGCAACAAATGCGAGCAGTGCCACCTCGAGACCGGTGACAACCTGTTCAACCACAACACGATGTCGGTGTTCCGGCTCGACGGCAAGCACCTCGAGGTGCGCTGCGCGGATTGCCATCCGTCGGTAACGTTCAAGCCACGCCCGAACACGTGCTTCGGCTGTCACCCCGAGCCTGCGGTGCACAAGGGTCAGTACGGCACCGGCTGCGAGCAGTGCCACACCACGCGCACGTGGGAGGACATCAAGCCACTCCACGACGTCGGTGATTTCTCGCTACGCGGTCAGCACGGCAACATCGCGTGCGAGCGCTGTCACCGCGACAATCGCCCGCTCGCCGGCTCCGGCAACCTGTGCATTAACTGCCACCGCCAGGATGACATCCACAACAACTCGCTGACCCCGCGCTGCGGCGAGTGCCACACGCAGTGGTCGTTCACGCCGGCGCGGTTCGATCACAGTCGCGTCGGCTGCAACCTGACCGGCCTCCACCGCACCGTCGCGTGCTTCGACTGCCACAAGAATGGCAACTTCGCGGCGATCTCGCCGCAGTGCGTGAGCTGCCACCGCGACGACGCCCTGCGCCATGCAGGTGCACCGGGCGGGCAGCTGCATGCCGGCTACACCAACTGCACCGGCGCAGGCTGCCACAACACGAACACTTGGGCTCCGGGCACGACGCTGGCGCGGGAGTCGATCTGTCGATGAGGCTGTGGCGCGCGACGGCGATCGCGATCGCCGTGACCTACCTCGGAGGCGCGACGGGCTCCCTCGCGCAAGGCAACGACGACGACGACGAGGAGGAGGAAGAGGCCGACGAGCCCAAGGCCAAGCCCAAGGCCAAGGCCAAGGCAAAGGCGAAGCCGGCTGACGATGGCGAGGAAGAAGCCGACGGCGAGGAGCTGACGGACGACCCCGAGGAGGACAGCGAGCCCCGTCCCAAGGTCAAGAAGTCCAGCGGCGAGTTCAAGAAGCAGGACCTGCGCGGTCACGCTGTCGACGCCGAGAAGGTCAGCCTGCCGTTCCAGAAGGATCGGTTCTTCGTCGACAAGCTCGACACCAAGCAGACGGCTAAAGGCACGCTCGTCCAGGGCAGCCTGGCCTCGAGCTCGTTCGCGTACACGGAGCGAGGGGGGGCGTATGGCGAGGACGAGGGCAATGCCGCGTCGCGCTTCAACCGCTACTTCACCGACCTCCGGCTGCAGACCGACTTCCGCCACATCGCCGGTGGCAAGTGGGACGCTCGGGTCGACGGCCGCGCGCGGTTCGTCAACTCTCCGGATCCGACCACCCGCGCGGACGGCACGCCCGGCGCCGACATCAACGTCCAGTCCGGCTTCCTCGGCAAGAACGAGTACGAGGTGCGCGAGGCGTGGCTCGTCCGCAGCGGCAAGCGCAGCGATCTGTTCTTCGGCCGCCAGTTCATCACCGATCTCGCGGCGGTCAAGATCGACGGTCTCCGCATCGACTTCGCGAGCTCCGAGCAGCTCACCTTCATCACGTTCGGCGGGCTGTTCCCGATCCGTGGCTCACGCTCGATCAACACGGATTACCGCCCGCTCAAGGACAACGACGGAAACGATGCCGGTCGCTTTGTCACCACGGGTGGCGCCGGCGCGGCGTACCGCACCGACAATGCGCACGGCGCGTTTGGTGGCGTCCTCCAGTATCCGCTCAGCTCCGAGGCGCCGCGCGTCTTCCTGACGTCGAACGGCTACATGCGCAGCGGTACCACGCTGGACTTCTATCACTACGCCGTCGTCGACATCGTCGGGCCTGCGGGCTTCGCGCTCACCAACCTGTCGGCCGGCGGAAACTACAAGCCGAGCCAGCGGCTCCGGCTGACCGCGAGCTACAACCGCGTCGACACCGAGACCCTCAACGTCCAGGCCAACGCGTTCCTGAACCCCGAGGACCCGGGTGTCACCGGTGTCATCCAGAACGAGACATTCATCCGCCGGCTGGCCACGAACGCCATCCGCGGTGGTGTGTCCGCGGGCCTCGGCGAGCTGTCGCGGTTCGAGATCTCGACCTCTGCCACCTATCGGTTCCGGCCGGGTGTCGCGCTCGTGACCCCCGATGGCATGACCACCGTGACGCTGACGCCGACCAAGGGCGTCGACGTCACGTTCGGCCTCATGGATCGCCGCTCGATCGCCGACCTCCGGATCGGCGTCGATGTCTCGCGCACGTTCGGCGTCGGCAACGTTCCATACGCCCGCAGCGAGGTGCTGGCCGGTCGGCTGTTCGTCGCGCGCGAGCTCGCCAGCGGCCACGGCGAGTGGGAGATCGAGGCCGGCTACTCGACCACCAAGGACAAGGCGCCCGCGACCGATTGCACGGCCACCGTCCCGGGAATCAACAGCTGCTTCGGGACCTCGAGCGGCAAGATCTACTCCGCCGGCGCCAACGTCTACTACCGCATCAACCGCGACTGGTTCGCGCTCGGCAGCCTCAACCTCGCGCGGCTCGCGTTGAACCGGATCGAGGTGGGCATGCCGGTCGCGGACCCGAACGTCACCAGCATCACCGGCTTCTTCCGGATCGCGTACCGGTTCTAGCCGAACTTGATCGTGCGGTAGCCGAACAGCCGCACGCGCTTGGCGTAGAGGTCGAGGATGAACAGGCCGATCACGCCGATCAGCACGAACGGCCACAGATCCTGCGTGTACTTGACCGGCTTGTCGGTCGACGCGTCCCACAGCTTTGCCGGCTCGGCCTGGTTCAGGCCCGAGGACACCTGCGCAGCATGGCGAAGCGGCTCGAGGTTGGGCGTGCTCTTGAGATACTCGAGCGGGTAGGACAGGGCGACCGAGCCGAGCGACTCGGCCACCGTCTTGCCGTTGCGCTTGTGGACGGCCTTGAGCAGGTAGCTGCCGTACTTCTGGATCCGGAAGTCGGCGGTGTACCGGCCGGCCGCCGTCTGATCCATCGTGATCTCCTGCGTTGTCTTGTTGGTCGCGGGATCGATCACCTCGAGCTTGGTCTCGAGCTCGTTGACGAACTTGTCCCCAGAATCGATCGCGTCGACCGTGACCTGGGCGCGACCATCGGCGACCTTGGCGAACAGGTCGTAGGAGTCGTAGACCTTGCGGCGCATCGACGAGCGGACGACCTGGGCCCAGAACTTCGGGTAGCCCGCCCAGCGGATCCAGTCGACCGACCACCGGTTCTTGACGTCGCTGGTCCAGGCGACGGCGGTGCCTGCACCGTGGCGCCAGCGCGCGAGGATCGGCTCGCCGAGGTCCGAGATCAGGATGACCTCGCCGGTCGGCTTGGGCTTGGTCGTGACGTAGCCGTGCAGCGGCGGCGCGTTCTCGACGCCGGTGCCCTCGATCGCCTCGACCTGCTTGGCCACGCGGACCTTGACCAGATCCTCGACCAGCTGGCTCTTCTGGGCCTCCTGCGTCTCCTTCATGAAGATCTTCGGCAGCGCGCCGATGTCCTCGACCATGTAGAGCCGACCCTCGCCGGCATCGGCGATCATCGAAAGCAGATTGCGGTCCGCGCCCTGGACGCCGACGCACGACACCGTGATGCGCGACGAGCGCATGTCCTGCACCAGCTCCGCGATGCCGTCGTGCGGCGCCTCGCCATCGGTCATCAAGATGACGTGCTTCACCTTCGCGTTGATCTGCTGGAGGACCTCGTACGCCTCCTTGAGGCCCGGGAAGATGTTGGTGCCGCCGCCCGAGGTCAGGCGCGAGATCTCGGCGGAGATCCGCATCCGGTTCGCCGCGCGCTGCGGGCGAACAAACACCTGCGCCTCGCTATCGAATGCGACGACGGAGATGTAGTCGTGTGGTGCGAGGACCTCGGCGGTGACGCGCGCGGATTCCTTTGCGGCCTCGAGCTTCGGGCCCTGCATCGAGCCCGAGCGGTCGATCACGAGGACGAGCGCGACGTCGGGCTGGTCCTTGATCTTGTCGGAGTCGAACCGCACCGGCAGGATCTGCTCCATCCGCGTGCCCTGGTAGCCGCCGGAGCCGAACGAGTCCTCGCCGCCTGCCATGATCAGGCCGCCGCCCATGCCGGCGACGTAGGTATCGAGCGCGGCCATCTGGCCCGCGCCGACGAGATGGGCGGGGACATCGGAGACCATCACCAGGTCGTACCTCTCGAGCTCCTTGGCCGAGGACGGCAGACCCGCGGGCCCGCGCACGGTGACGTCGATGTTCTCGTGCTCGAGCGCGCGCTGGAGGTAGCTCGACGAGCCGGGCTCGCGCAGCATGCCGCCCTCGACGTAGAGCACGTTCGGGCGACCCTTGACCGGCGCGGTCATCACGGCCGCGTTGTTCGCCTTCTCGGTGTCCTTCTCGAACTTCGCGAGCCGCAGCGTGTACGTGGTGGCGCCGGCCCGCTTTGCGTCGGACTTGAACTTGACGAGGTTCTTGCCCTCGCGGAGCTGGACCTCCTTGCGCGGGTCGAGCGGGTTCGCGAACTCGTCCTGCTGCAGGGTCAGCGTCGCGCGCTGCGCTTCGGTCGACCACACCTCGGCCGTGACCTCGAACGGCTGGCCGACCTTGATCTCGTCGGGAACCATCACGCCGACGACGCGGATCTCGCTGGTCTTGTCCTGATCGAACGTCCGCCACGAGACCTTCACGCCGAGATCTTTCGCGCGATACGCCTCGACCGCGAGATCTCCCACGGTCTGGTTACCGTCCGTGACGATCACCATCCGCGACAGGTAGCCGTCGGGGTACAGACCGTACGCGAGCTGCATCGCGGCCTGCGTGTCGGTGCCGGCACCTGCACCGGGGTGGCGCTTGATCGAGTCGGCGAGCGACTTGCCCTCGTCGACGCGCACGACCTGCGGCTTCTCGGCGAACGACACGACCTGCAGGTTGCCGCCATCGCGCGTCGCGGCGACCGAGTCGACGTACTTGCGCGCGGCGGCGAGCTGCTTCTCCGAGACCGAGTCCGAGACATCGACCAGCACGATCGTCGAGACCTTCTTCTGCTCGGTGATCCAGGTCGGGCGGGCCAGCGCGATCGCGACGCCGGTGATGACGAGCGAGCGCAGGGTCGACTGGAGCAGCTGCTGCGCGAGCGACAGGTCGGTCAGGGACAGCACGCGCAGCAGGTAGAACGCCGGCACGACGCAGACGAGCAGCAGCCAGTGCGGGGCAAGCAGGTCGATCTCGCGCGTCGGGAGCCAGTCGACATGCACCTGGGTGCGGTCGCCGATCCACGCCGAGATCAGGAAGAACAGCACCACACCGACCGCGAGTGTCGCGACCAGCCGCAGCACGGCTCCAAGGCTGAACATCGATCGGTCCGAGCTCATACCGTGATCCGTCGGTGATAGGTGACCCACTCCATGACGATGAGTCCCATCGCCAGGAGTATGAGATAGATCCACAGCTTCCGGCTACGCGTGATCGCGAACGCCTCGGGAGCCTGGAGCTTCTTGCCGCCGAGCGCGAGCTCCGACGACGGTGCGATGTCGCTCTCGGTCGGGGACGCGAGGTTCGCGGCGAGCGACAGCTCGGCCATCGTCTTGCCGTCCTCGGACTTCGCGGCCAGGTCGTAGTAGCCGACCTTGGAACCGTAGAACGTCGCGAGGCCTTCGATCACCGGCACCTTCGTGATGCTGCCGTCGGGTCCGCGGACCTCGGCCTCGGTCGCGCCGACGACGCCGTCGAGCGGCACCCGCTCGCGCGTGCCGGTGGGATACGTGGTCAGGAGGTCCGTGGTGTCACCCGCGAACCAGTCGAGCGTGTTGACGAGCAGCATCGGGAACGCGACGCGCATCGGCAGGTCGGTCGCGCCATCGCGCCCGGTCGACGGCAGCGAGAATCCGAACGCGAGGATCTTGCGGCGGCCGTCGCGCTTCGCGGCGACCAGCGAGTCGCGAACGAAGTAGGCGAGCGAGGATTCGCCCTTCTTGGGATCGGGCGCGAATACCGAGCTCTTGTCCATGAACACGTCGGACATCGTGACCCACCGCATGACCGGGTGGCCCTCGTCGATCTCGGTGACCTTCGGGCCGGCGACCTCGCGCGCGATCCGGATCGGGCTGTTCGCCCCGCTCGGATGGAAGAACAGCAGGCTGGCCGGCGGCGGTGGCAGCGAGGCCGGCGTGTGCTCGTCGAAGATCACGACGTCCATGCCGTCCGAGAGCAGCGGCTTCGCGTCGTACTCCGCGGGCGTCACCTTGAACGACTCGACGTTGTCGTAGACGAGCAGGGCGCCCTCGAGGAACAGGTTGTCCTCGGTGACCATCAGGACCTTCTGCCTCTTGCGTGCGGGCAGCAGCGCGAACGCCTGATCGTCGAGCGCGAACGAGTCGGACCCACCCGCGCCATCGACGGGCCGCAGCGATGCGCGCAGCTTGTTGTCGATGTTCCCCGGCAGCTTCGCGTAGATCTTCTTCAGCCGCTCGCCCGGTGCGAGATCGATCTTCTTGACGTCGACCGCGGTGTCACCGTTGTAGAGCGCGAGCTGTCGGCTCGCCTTCTCGGTCCCGAAGTTCTGGACCTCGATGTAGACCTCGTACGCGGCCTTGTTCGCGATGTAGCGACGGACGTTGAACGCGACGATGCCGACGTTGTCACTGCGCCGGCCGACCGGCAGGTAGCGGACGTCGATCTTCGACAGGTCGACCGCGGCCAGGTTCTTCGCGTTCCACTGCGCGCCGGGCGCGCTGATCTTGGCCTGGCCGGCCTTGGCCGAGCCCTTCGGATCTGCGGTCGGCTCCGTCGCGGGCACCGGCTTGCCGGCGTCCCAGCTGACGAGCCCGAGTTGCTGTTCGGGGAACGCGCCGTCGGAGACCAGCACGATCAGCGGGTTCTTGCGGTCGCGTAGTGCATCCGCCGCGGCGCCGAGCGCGCGCGTCAGATCGGCGGGCGTGTCACTGCCCTGGATCCCGTCGACCACCTTGTTGAGCACGGGGCCATCACTCGTGAACCGCGACATCGGCGTCGCCTGGCCGTCGACCTTCATCACCATCGCGACGTCTCCGCCGCCCATCGAGTCGATCAGGTCCTTCGCGCGCTTCTTGCCAGCGTCGAGGCGCGACAGGTCGCCGGCCTCGGAGCCGTCCATCGCCTTCATCGAGGCCGACGCGTCGATCAGGATCACGACGCTGCGGGCCTCGCGATCGATCGCGCCGAGCGTCGGGTCGAGCGCCGCGAACGCGATGATGCCGAGGATGAGGAGAATGAACAGCAGCGAGATCAGTCGCTTCAGCTGCTTCCACAGCGCGTTGGCGTCCTTCTGCTCGAGGACGCGCTTCCACAGGTAAGAGAATGGCACCTCGAAGCGACGGCGCCGCATCTTGATGATGTACGCACCGACCGCGAGCGCGGCCGCGCCGAGCGCGATCGCCGCCCACACCGCAAAGGGAATCGGGCCTAAAAAGCTCACCTCAGGAAGCCTCCGGACCGGAAGATCTTGAGGACCAGCTGGTCGAACGAGATCGAGGTGTGCGTGCGGAAGAACGGCATCGCGTACTTGGTGCAGTACGCCTCGAGCTCCTTGCAGTAGGCCTCGTGCGCCCGGGTGTACTGCTCGAGCAACGACTTCGAGATCGTGACCTCGCGGGTATCACCGGTCTCGCAATCGACGAGCGCGAGGTCGCCGTGGAGCTGGGGCTCGGCTTCGCGCTGGTCGTAGACCTGGAGCACGAACGGCTCGAACTTGTTGTAGCGGAGCGTGTTGAGGCCCGCCTCGAAGCCCGCCGGATCGTAGAAGTCGGAGATCACGACCGCCAGGCCGCGCCGCTTGTTCTGGTGCACGAAGTCCTTCATGCACTCGGCCATCTCGGTCTTGCCGCCGAGCTGGCACTTCCGCAGGAAGTCGAACACGCGAAAGATCCGGTTCTTGCCGCGCGAGGGCGGCAGGCGATCGATCAGGCGATCCGAGAACGGGATGATCGCGACCCGGTCGAGGTTGGCGAGGCCAACGTAGGTCAACGCGGCGCCGACCTGCATCGCGTAGTGCAGCTTGGGCAGCGGCGAGCCGATCGACATCGAGTCGGAGACGTCGACCAGGATGTAGATGTGGAGGTCCTCCTCCTCCTCGAACAGGCGGAGCAGCAGCTTGTCGAGCCGGCCGTACAGGTTCCAGTCGATGTACCGAAAGTCGTCGCCGCGGGCGTAGGTCCGGTGATCGGCGAACTCGATGCCCGAGCCGACCTTGCGCGTGCGGCGCTCGGCGCGCAGGTTTCCCGCGAACACCTTGCGCGACACCATGTGAAGGTGCTCGAGGGTCTTCAGGAACTTCTCGTCGAACAGGTCCGAGCGATCCGCGGCGCGGTTCTGCTTGGGCGTGATGACGGAGCGACTACCGGCGGGTGCAACCACGGCCATCAGGTCTCTCGCGTGGCCTTCAAGATCTCCGTGATGATCGCGTCCGCCTCGACACCTTCAGCTTCACCCTCGAAGTTCAGGATCATGCGGTGGCGGAGCGCGGCCGGCGCGACATGGCGGATGTCGTCGATCGCGACCGCATAGCGACCCTCGAGCAGCGCGCGGATCTTGGCCGCGAGGATCACGGCCTGGAGCCCACGTGGCGAGGCGCCATAGCGCATGAACTGCTTCGACTTCGCGGTCGCTTCGGGATTCTCGGGATGGGTCGCGAGCACGACGCGCACCGCGTAGTCCTGGATCTGGCGCGCGAGCGGGACGCGACGCACGAGCTCGCGCATCTCCATGATGCGCTCCTTGTGGATCACGGCCTTCGGCTGCGGGACTTCGTCCGCTGTCGTGCGGTCGAGGATCGTGTGCAGCGCCTCCTTGTTCGGGTACTGCACGACCAGCTTGAAGAAGAACCGATCGAGCTGCGCCTCGGGGAGCGGGTAGGTGCCTTCCATCTCGAGCGGGTTCTGCGTCGCGAGCACGAAGAACGGCTTCTCGAGCTTGTAGGTGTGCTTGGCAACCGTGACCGAGCCTTCACTCATCGCCTCGAGCAGCGCGGACTGCGTCTTTGGCGTGGCGCGGTTGATCTCGTCGGCGAGCACGATGTTCGCGAAGATCGGGCCCTTCTGGAACTCGAACTCCTTCTGGCCAGCCTTCTCCACCATGACGTTCGTGCCGACGATGTCGGCCGGCATCAGATCCGGCGTGAACTGGATGCGGGAGAACGACGCGTGGATGGTCTCGGCGAGCGTGCGCACGAGCATGGTCTTGCCGAGGCCGGGGACGCCTTCGAGCAGCGCGTGACCGCCACCGAGCAGACACATCATCACGCCCTCGATGATCTCTTCCTGGCCGACGATCATCGTGCCGATCTCGTCGCGGAGCAGCCGCAGGTCCTGGGTGAACGTGGCGACGGTCGCCTCGACGTTCTGCAGAGCAACTTGAGTCATGGCTTCCTTTGCGTGCGGGATCAACGAGTCGCCGCCGGGGGGGCGGGTGGTGCAGTGGGCGCCGGTGCGGACTCGACCGGCGCGCCACTCGGGTGAATCTTCGCGAAGTAGCGCTTCACGTAATACTTGTAGCTGGAGGGCAGCTTCTCGTTGCGCATGACCTCCTCGACGATCTTCTGGTAGTCGGCGTAGACCTTCTTGTAGCTCGCGGTGGCAAATCCCTTCTGCGCCGCCGCGAGAATGGTCTCGCGACGCGACGAGCCCTTGCTACCGTGTACGCCGCTGACGTCCTGGTCTTTGGTGGCGCCCGACTTCCCGGTCGGATCGCCGCTCATGTTCGGGTCATGGCCGACGCCATAGGTGTCACCGCCGGGCTGCTGGCCCTTGCCACCGGGCTGCTGGCCGGTGCCCTGCTGGCCCTTGCCGCCCTGACCGGGCTTCCACACCTGACCCTGGCCCTTCTGGCCACGCGCACGCTGGGCGAAGTCCTTGTCCTTGCCGTTCTTGCCGAACGGATCCTGCTGGCCCTTCTTGCCCTTCTGCTTCGCGCGCTGCATCGCCTCGCGCAGATCATCCATCTGCGAGGACATCTTCTTCTGCTGTGACTGCTTGCGCTGGTCCTTGTCGATCCGGCCGGTCTCGCGCGCGGCGTCCTTCATCTTCTGCGAGGCCTGGCGCTCGCGCTCCTCTTGCTCCTGCTGGCTCTCCTGCTTGTCCTTGGGCTTCTCGAGCTGCTCGGCGGCCTTCTCCATGTCGCGCTGCAGGCGCTTCAACGCCTGGCGCTGCTGCGACTGATCTTTCTGGTCCTGATCCTTGTCGAGCTTCTGCAGCTCGTCCTTCTTCTTCTGCAGCTGGCGCTCCGCATCGAGCTTGTCCTCGGGCGACTTCGCGTCCTGCTTCTTCTTCTCGAGCCGCTTCATCTCCTGCTCGAGCTTCTGCTTCTGCTGCTGTTGCTTCTGCTCCTGGGCCTTCTGCTGCTCCTCCATCTTCTTGGAGGCCTGCTCCATCTGCTTCTGGAGGTCTTGCTTCTGCTTGTCGTCGAGCGGCTTCTGCTTCTTCAGCTCGTCGAGCTTGTGCTGAAGCTCCTGCTTCTCCTGCTCCGACAGGGTCTTGTCCTGGAGCTTCTTCTCGAGCTCCTGCTTGGCCGTCTCCATCTCCTTGGGATCGAGCTTCTGCGCCAGCTTCTCGAGCTCCTCCTTCGCCTTCTCCAGATCGTTGTTCTCGAGCGCCTCACCGAGGTCCTTCGTGACCTCCTTCTTCTTGAGCTCCTTCGCCATGTCCTGCATGGCCTTCTTGACCTCGGCCTCGTTGGGCTCCTGGCCGGCGTTCATCGCCTCCTCGGCCTTCTGGAGCTCCTCGAGCAGCTGCTCCTTCGTGATCTTGCCTTCCTCGGCTTCCTTGAGCAGGGCTTCGATCTTCGCGGCAAACTTCTCGAGGTCCTCGACGCCCTCGCGGCGGGCAGCGTCTTTTAAGTCGGCGAGGATCTTGTCGACGTACGCGCGCTCGTCGGGATCGAGCACGACCGCGGTCTCCTTGAAGTACTCGGCGTCCTTCGGGTCGATCACCGTAAGCTCGAGCGAGCCGATCGACTGCTTCTTGACGTAGACGTGGAGCCTGGTGGCCCCGAGCACGGCGTCGCTCGGGATGCGGACGCGGATCGCCTCGTTCGTCCACCCGAGCACCGTCGTTGGCTTCTTGTCGAGGAACACACTCTTTGCCGTCTGGGCATCGCCAGTCGCCACGATCCCATCGAGCAGGTTGCTACCGGAGATCGTGACCTCGGCACCCGGCGGGGCGTAGGTCGGCGTCGCGGCGTGGAGCTTCGCTGAGTGGTCCGTGGTCGGCAGCGCGAGCCCGGCGGCGAGCGCCGAGATCGCGAGGAAGCCGAGCGCGGCGGCCCAGTCGCGTGGCATCGTGAAGGGCGTCGCGGCGGACACGTCGGCGCGGGGGGCGGCGCGAACACCGTCCCGGATCGCGGCGTTCATCAGCTCGAACGTCTCGTCATCATCGCTGCCATCGCCGGCATCGCCGGCACCATGACTCCCGAGCGTGCGGTCGAATGCGATCGCCGTCGACAGCCGGTCGGACAGGTTCGACGCGCGATCGATCCGGCGCGCGACCGTCTCGTCGTCGAGCCGGCGCGATGCACCGAGGATCGCACCGCCGACGATCAGCGAGCCGGCGACCACGAGCAGGACGGTCCCGATCGAGCCGTCGACGACTTCGAGCCGCATCAGGAAGATCGTCAGCAGCGCCATCGCGGCCGCGAGCACGGTCGCGGTCACCGCGCCTTCGAGGGCCCACTGGCCACGGATTCGAAGCCGGGCCCGCGCGATGACTCGCTGGATGACCGACGTGTCGTGCTTCGTCACAGATGCCACGGTGAAGCTCCCATCGGCCGCTCGTGCTCGAGCCCCTGGCCGCGTTGCTGTCTAACGGTCGAGGATAGCACCAACATTCCACGCGCCAGCCGAAGACACGGTCTAACGGGCCGGGACTTCTGCGACACCGCACCGACGCGTTTGGTTGCCAGCTGAAATGTCGTGCGCCTACACATGCCTACCACCCGATCGGCCACCCGATCCGATTGAACTGCATACGCGCGTCAGCGCCTCGAGCTTTGGTGAGGCTAGAGAAAAAACGCGCCGAGCGAGAACTTGTTGCTCGTGGTGTCGAGCACCTCGAACGATTGCTTGCCGCGCTCGGGAAGGATCCCGCGGACGCTGGTGATCCGTCCGGCCTCGGTGACCACGAAGTAGCGCCGGCCGACCGGGGCCCGGGTCTTGTCCTCGATGTACTTCTTGAACTGGACGTTGTCGGTCTTGTTGAGCGACGTCTTCATCTCGGGGAGCCAGCCCCAGATCTCGCCGCCAGACCAGAAATTCTCGCCGCGCCAGTACAGCTGCCAGCCGAACAGCTTGTCGGCATCGACCACCCGGATCCGGGGCCGCAGGGCGCGCGGGCCCTTTGCGCCGCGCTGGACCAGCGGCTCGAGCTTCTGACGCTCGCCGGCCGCCAGCGTGATCTCGACCGAGTGCGCGCCGATCGCGGTCGCGGTGCCCTGCAGGACCAGCTCCTCGTGCAGCACGACCCGTTCGTCGTTGTGCTTGTTGACCTGGACCGTGATCGTCATCGGCTGGCCGACCTGGAGCGTGTCGGGGATGAACGTGTCGAACGCCCACTTGTCCTTGACCCCGAGCCACTCGTCGCGCAGCTGGCGCTCGCCGAAGTAGACCAGCTTCTGGCCGTACACGGTGCGCTGCTCGTAGTAGGTGCGGACCGCGTCGCGCATGCCCCAGTGGGTGCCGGCCTGCGGCATGTAGACCTGGAGGCTCCACACGCAGATCGCGAGGCCCGCCGCGCACACGACGCCGACGCCGACCCGCGCGAACCGGGTCGCGAGGAACGCGATCGCCAGCGCGCCGAACAGTCCGAGCACGAGGAAGCCATCGGACGGGTCGACCTGCCACGGCTCGCCGGCCGGCCATGGCCGGTCGTAGCGATACACGAACATCTCGATCCAGCGCTCGGGCTCGTGCATCAGGTCGCGGCAGATCAGCAGCACGATGCCGGCGCCGAGCGCGGCGTACAGCGGATGCAGGCGCTCGCGCTTGCCCGCGATGTCATCGAGCAGGAACGCGACGAGCAGGGCGAGCGGCGGGAGCGCGGGCAGGATGTAGTGGTGGAACTTGGTCTGGACCAGGCAGAACAGCGCGACCGAGACGATCGCCCACAGCGCGATCACGAACCGCACGCGTCCCTCGCGCGTGTCCTGGCGCGCGCGGAACAGCGCGGTGCCGAACGCCGCCGGCAGCAGCGCGGCCCACAGCCACATGCCGTGACCGATCTGGGACGTGTAGTACTCGAACGTGCCGAGCGACTTGTCGGGATTCGCGCTGGCGCGGTTCAGGATGTGCGTGAACAGGTACTCGTTGACGAAGCCCTGACCCTCCTTGAGGAACATCGCGACGTGCCAGGGCAGGGCGATCACGCTGATCAGCAGGATCCCGCGCTTCATCTCGAACGCGCCGTCCCACAGCATGCGCCAGCGGTTGAACGCGATCACGTACAGCGCACCGACGCCCGCGACCACGGTGAAGCCGGGCGGTCCCTTCGCGAGCAGGCTGATGCCGAGCAAGAAGTAGCAGGCGAGCAGGTAGACCTGTCGCATCGAGGTCAGCGGCCTGACCTGGAGGACGCGGTCCGCGACCGCGGCGGTGTCCGCCCACGCGTAGCGCGCGGCCCACATGATCGGAAACACGAGGCCGCGGATCAGGTAGCGATCGATCGCGTGACGGTCCCAGACGAACAGGATGTCGTCGAAGATGTGCCGCCACAGGGTCTGGCCGGCGCGGCGCAGCGGCATCGGCTCGTTGACCAGTGCCGCGATCACGCCGCCGAGCAGCACGAACGGGAGCCGCACGATCAGGAAGCCATCGCGCGACATCCCACCGGCCGAGATCGCGAGCCACAGCGGGATCCACAGGGCGGGCGTCGGCATCCGCATCCGGACCGCGAGGTGCGGCGCGCCGATGAAGTAGCCGCAGTAGTAGATCGCCTGCACGAGCACGCAGCCGAGCGCGATGCCGAGCACCACGTGGCGTGCATCGAGCGCGAACCGGCGCTTGAACAGATGCGCGAGCGGCAGGATCGGCCGGTCCCCGTCCTCCATCGCCATCAGGAACATCGACAGCGCGCCGATCGTGCAGGCGGTCATCGGCATGTCGGGGATCGCGTTGCGCGCGATCATGCAGAACATCGGGGTCGAGCCGACGACCAGGAGCGCGAGCCAGGCCATGCGTCGACTGACGAGCCGCGCGAGCATGAACCACATCAGCGCGAGCCCCGCGATCGCGGCGAGGATGAACGGGAGCCGGATCCCGATCATCACGCGGACGCCCGACGTCATCTCGCCCGAGTAGCCGCCGTCCTTGCCGACGCCCGCCGCCCGCATGCCGGCGGTCATCATCCAGAACATCAGGACCGGCTTGCTGCGGAAGCCCTCGTTGTCGCCCGGCTCTCCGTACATCGAGCCGCGCCACTTGGTGTGCACGAAGTCGTTGTTCTCGAGCATCTCGCGCGCGACCTCGCCGTAGTGGGTCTCCCACGGATCGACGAGCGAGTACTTCCAGATGCCCGGCACGAGGACGGCGGCGGCGACCAGCACCACGAGGGCCAGCTCGAAGCCGAGCGGCCGGCGGCGCGGCGAGATCACCTCGGCGATAGCGACGGACCGTGACATCCGTCGCGAGGCTATCATTGAACGCGCCGCGTGGAACGCGACGCGTGGAACGCGACGCGTCGAACGCGGCGCATGTTAGCGTCGCGCGCGTGGCGCGCTTCCTTCGTCTCGACGTGATCGCGGTCGTCGGCGGGGGATGATCTCTCGCGCCGACGCCGAGGCGGTGTTCTGGCGTGCGACGCGTCACTGCGAGCCGGCGGCGGCTGTCGCTGCCGCGCTGGCTCGCTTGCCCGCATCTCCGAGCGTCGTCGGCATCGCGATCGGCAAGGCCGCGCAGGCGATGGCGCGTGGGGCCGGCGCGGTCACCCGCGGGCTGGTGGTGACGCCCGCCGACGATGGCGAACCGCTACCGCCCGGCTGGGTCCGGCGCGTCGCGGCGCACCCGATCCCCGACGCGCGCAGCGAGGCCGCGGGTCACGAGGTGCAGGCGCTGGTCGATCGCGCGACCGGCTCCGATCGCGTGCTCGCGCTGATCTCGGGCGGCGGGTCGGCGCTGGTCGAGCTGCCGCTGCTACCGCTCGCGGAGCTCGTCGCGATCACGAGCGCGGTGATGGCGCGGGGTGCACCGATCGAGGATCTCAACGCCGTTCGCGGCGCGTTATCCGCGATCAAGGCCGGCGGCCTGGTCGCCGCATGCGCCGCGCACGTCACGAGTCTCGTCGCGAGCGACGTGATCGGAGATGACCTGCGCGTGATCGGCTCCGGCCCCACGACCGGGCCCTGGCTCGCCGCGCCTGGCGCGCGGATCGATCTCGCGGTGGAACGCGCCGCCCGGCAGGCCCGCGCGATCGCGATCCTCGAGCGCTACGGCCTCGCGATCCCGGCGATCCTGCGCGCGCCGATCGCACCGTGCGTGGTGACACGCGACGATCACGCAGCGGTCATCCTCGCGATGGCGCGGTTCGCCGCGGAGGTCGGCGCAGGGTTCGCGACGCCCGTACGAGTCCTGGCCGAGCCGCTCGCGGGCGAGGTCGAGGCGGTCGCCGCGCGGCTGGCACACGAGCTCGCTGCACTCCCCGCCGACCAGGCGATCGTGGCGTGGGGCGAGCCGACAGTTTCGGTGCCTGCCGATCCCGGCGAGGGTGGACGTGCGCAGCAGCTCGCGCTCGCGCTCGCACGGCATCTGCGGGGGACGACGCGCAGTGCCCTGGTCGCGGGCAGTGACGGGATCGATGGGCCGGTGCCGCGAGATCGGCCGCCACCTGCGGGCGCCTTCGTCGACGGCGAGACCTGGGATGCGCTGGTGCGCGCTGGCGTCGATCCGGACCGCTCGCTCACGCGCCGCGATGCGGGATCCGCGCTCGCCGCGATCGGTGCGCTGGTCGTCACCGGGCCGACGGGAATCAACCACGCGGACGTCGTGATCGCCGGATAGCGCCGGCCGGCGTCGCACCGGAGGTGCGCGCGCGGATGGATCGATCTCCGACTCGGGGTATACGAGGGCGTGGGCTGGACCACGATCGCCGTACTCGACTGGACGACCCAGCGCTTCACCGACGCCGGGATCACGTCTCCGCGGCTGGAGGCCCAGCTGCTGCTCGCACACGTGCTCGGCTGCTCGCGCACGCAGCTCTACATGGGGTTCGATCGACCGCTCGGCGAGCCCGAGCTCGCCGGGTACCGCGGCCTGATCAAGCGCCGGCTCGGCGGCGAGTCGGTCGCGTACCTCGTCGGCGAGCAGGAGTTCTGGGGCCTGCCGTTTCATGTCGACGCCTCCGTGCTGGTGCCCAGGCCCGACACCGAGACCGTGATCGAGGTCGCCCGCACGCTGATCACCGATCGCGCGGCGCCGTGCCGCGTGCTCGATCTGTGTACTGGTTCCGGCGCGATCGCGGTCAGCCTCGCGAAGGAGCTACCAGCCGCGCGCGTGATCGCGACCGAGCTGTCTCCCGAGGCGGTGGCGATCGCGCGCCGCAACGTCGAGCGCAATGGGTTCTCCGATCGGGTCGAGGTCCGCGCGGGCGATCTGTTCGCGCCGGTCGCCGGCGAGACCTTCGACCTGATCGTGTCGAATCCGCCATACATCGCGACCGCCGTGATCGCGACGCTGGCCGCGGAGGTCAAGGGCGAGCCGCGGCTCGCGCTCGACGGCGGACCCGATGGCCTCGGGTTCTACGATCGGATCTGTGCCGCGGCGCCCGGGCAGCTCGCACCGGGTGGTGCGCTCGTGCTCGAGCACGGGTTCGATCAGGCGGACGCGGTGCGCGCGCGGATGCTCGCCGCGGGCTTCACTGGCGTGACCCTCGTGCACGACCTCGGGAAGAACCCGCGGGTCACGCACGGCGTGCGTTGAATCCGGGCGCTACGGAACGACCAGGCGGTCCGGGCCGTCGATCTTCTCGATATGGCAGCCGTCCGAGCCGATCAAGAACTGGCCGGCGACCGCGCCTGCCGGGCCGGTCGCATCGAACCGCAAGGCCTCGCCCTCGTCGGACACGCGCGGCAACTGCGAATCGTCGACGACCACGTAGAACCCGGGCGCGAAATTCGACTGCTCGAGCCGGAGCTCCTGGCCGGTGTCCTCGAACCGCGTGACGGCCTCGAGCCCGCCGACCGGGGCACCCCGGCTGTCGACCACCTCGACCCCGACCGAGGCGAACAGGTCGGTGCACGGGTGGTCGTCGTCGAAATCATCTTGGTCGTGAGGCAGGCAGCCGGCCCCGAACAGGACCGAGCCAGAGAGAAGCGCGGAGATCACGAGCGCTCGCATGGCGCACACGATACCGCGTGCGCCGCCGCCTGACCATGGCGGCGATCACGAGCGCCAGGCCGAGCTCGGCGCCGGGAGCGATTTCGCCTCCGCAGCAGCCCTGCCCGTGGCGAACCGGGGTCGGTCCCGCGGCCTTGCCGCGCTGGCCGCAGCCCTCGGCCATGCCTGCTGCGCACGCGCGTTCGAGGAATACGCGGGCACGGTCCCGGTCGGCGGGTACGGTCGAGCCGGCGAACAGCGTGCCGGCGGCGATGCAGCCCAGCGGATCGAACCCATCGCACGCCTTTGCGAACCAGCCCCGGGCGGCCGGGGGATCCTTCGCGGTCGCCATCCCTTCCGCGTGATAAGTGCCGACCAGGTACATGTAGTACGGGTTGTCCTTTGCGAGCTCCTGCGCGCGTGCGAACGCGGTCGTGCGGAGGCGGGCGATCTCGCCGGGCTTGCCACGATCGTGCGCGATCAGGTCCGCGAGCTCGCGGCAGCCTTCGGGCGCGGGCTCGGTATCGTTGCACGAGGCCCGCAGCGCTTCTTCGGCGCGCTTGCGATCGACCTTCACACCACCTTCTCCGGTGGCGAGGTAGTGGCCGAGTCCGGCGCACCCACTCGCGCTGGCGGGCTGACACGCCTTGTCGTAGTGCGCGAACGCCTTCGCATGATCGAGCTTCGCGCCGACGCCGTAGCGATAGACGTCCGCCGAGTTCGCGCACCCGACCGCGCTGCCGAGCTCGCACGACCTGATGAAGTAGCTCGCAGCCGCGGTGATATCCCACCGCACGTGCAGCGCCGTGTAATACGCGAACCCGACCTGGCTGCACGCGTCGGCATAACTTCCGTCACACGCGCGCCTGTAGAGCTTCAGCGCCTCCTCGTGCCTGGCCGCGCGGTCGTGCAGCCGGCCCATCCCGTAACACGCGGCGGCGTTGCCGCCGTCGCAGCGCGTGCGGAACAGCTGCTCGGCCTTTGCGGGGTCCGCGGTGACGCCCCAGCCGTCGGCGAGCAGGTTCGCCTGCGCGAGGCAGCCCTCGTCGGACTTGCGCGTGCACGCTGCGGCGAACAGCGCGTAGCCGGCGCGCCGGTCAGGCTCGCGCTTGCTGGCGACGAGTAGCTGGGCACGCGCCAGGCACGCGGCCTCGTGGTCCGCGGTGCAGCCGCGCTCGAGCGCGCTCATCACGACATCGCGCTTGCCGTCCTTGGTCTCCGCGAGTAAACCGACGATGAAGGTGCATGACTCCGCGTCGCCGAGCTCGCACGCGCGCGCGAATGCGGTGAGCGAACCGATGACAGTCTTGTCCGCGCCCTCGCCGAAGTACTGCATCCGGCCCCACGACGCGCATGCTGCTGCGGATGGGCGGTCCGCCGGCAAGCAGCCGTCCTCGTAGCGTTCGAGCGCCTTGGTCGGTTCCTTCGCGGTACCGGTTCCACTGCGATATGCGTCGCCGGCGGCGGTGCAGCCGGCCGCGGACTTGAAGCCGCACGACTTGTCGTAGAACCCGAGCGCCCGCTCGTGCGACGCCATGCCGCCCTTGCCCTGCGACGCGAGCAGCCCCGCGTACCAGCACGCCTCACCATGCTTGTACTCGCAGCCGATGCTCGACAGGGTCGCCGCGCGGAGGTCGTCCTTGCCGAGCTCGACGAGGTGTTGCGCCGCCAGCAGACAGCTCGCGATGTAGCGGCCCTTGCACGCGCGCTCGAGGATCACGACGGCCAGATCGCGATCCATGGACATCCCGGTGCCCACCCACGCGCGCTCGCCGTAGCGCTCGCACCAGCCGAGCGCGCCCGAGTCGCACGATTGCTTGTAAAACCGGGTCGCGGCGACCTGGTCGGGCGCCGGCATGCCGTAGCCGAGCCGGTAGAACTCGGCGAGCGTGCCGCACTCCTTGGGATCGAGATCGCAGCCTCGGCGCGCGAGCCCGAGGGCGCGCGGCAGGTCGAACTTCGCCTTGCCGAGCCGCTCCGCGATCTGCTGACACGCGCCGGCGTTGTCGTAATCGCGGCAGGCCTTGTCGTACGCCGCGTTCGCACCGTCGGGGTCGACCTTGCCGCCGGCGCCGTGATCGAGCGCGGTCGCGAGGTTCATGCACGAGTCGCCCGAGCCGGTGGCGCATCCGGCGCGGTACGCGTCGATCGCGGTGGGCAGATTCTTCGGCGTGCCCTTGCCGTTCTCGTGCAGCCAACCGACCACGTAGCAAGCCGAGCCATCGCCGGGGCAGCGCGGCTTCAGGAGCTCGAGTGCCTTCTCGAACAGCGGGGTCGCGGCGGTCGGCAGCTTCTCGCCGCCGATGCCGTTCTCGAACTGCACCCCAGCGCGTGCGCACGCGACGCCGCTGCCGAGCTCGCACGCGCGCTGGTAGGCGATCCGCGAGCTCGGGTACTCGCCGGTCCGGGACGCGAGCTCGCCGACGTAGACGCAGCCCTCGAGATCGTCGAGCTTGCAGCCCTGCTCGAAGTACGTCATCGCGCGCTTGTCGTCCTTGGACACGCCGCGCCCGCGGGAGGACAGAAAGCCGAGCAGGGTGCACGACGCCCCGTGGCCGGCCGTGCAGGTGGTCTCGAGCAGCGCGAGCCCGCGCCTGGGATCTGGTGCCTTGCCGCGACCGTCGAGATCCTCGACCGCGCGGTCGTAGCGGTCCTGCGGTGATTGCTTGCGTGCTGGCTTCTGCTTGACGCAGGTCCCGGCCGAGATGCTCCACACCTGACCGTGCACGCACTTGCGTTCGGTTGCGTGGGCGTCACGCGCGGCGAACGCGAGCAAGACCGTGAGCAGGAGGATCCGGGACTTGCCGATCTGTGCCGACACGCGGCCTCATCCTACTCCGGCGTGTGCCGGCACGTGTACGATGCGCGGGTGCGAGTTAGTTGGTTCGCCTGCCTGGTGATCGCAGGCGTGGTCGCCGGCCCGGAGCTCGCTCGCGCGGACTCGCGCCTCGATCGTGCGCTGGCGGAGCAGACGTGTGCTGCCCGCGATCCGAAATGCGACTGGCTCGCCACGCTGTCCAGTCTCGAGCGCGCGAGCGTGGCGCGCGCTCTGACTGCACGTGGCTACCAGGTCGACCCGCTTCCGTGGGGCAAGGTGATCGGCGCGGTCCGGGTCTACAACGAGGACGTGTTCGCCGAGGGCTCACGCGTGCTCCGGTTTTTCAACTACTTCCACGTCACGACCAAGGAGCGCGCGGTTGCTCAGGAGGTCGTGATCGCGGCCGGCGAGATCTGGGATCAGGAGCGGGTCGAGGAGACGGCGCGCCGGCTCCGCGATCCGTTGTGGAGCTCGGTCGTCGCGGTGATCCCCGTCGTGGCGAGCGATCCGGCCAAGGTCGACCTGCTCGTCGTGACGCGCGACATCTGGAGCCTGCGGCTCAACACGCAGTATCAGGTCCAGCAGCGCTCGTTGACCGACCTGTCGATCGCGCTGTCCGAGAACAACTTCCTTGGCACGCGCAGCGTGCTCGCCGCCGCGTTCACGATGAACCAGGCAACGATCGCGACCGGTCCGCTGTTCATCGACAAGAACCTGTTCGGCCAGCACCTCGATTTTCGCGCACGGGTCGACGCGATCCTGAACCGCGATGCGCTGTTCGACGACTCCGATCTCGTGCGCGAGGGCTCGCAAAGCTCGATCTCGATCTCGCGCTCACTGTGGTCGCTCGCGAGCGAGTGGGGCGCCGGCGCGTCGTTCGCTCACCGGTTCGCGATCACCCGGTCATTTCGAGGTCTCGAGCTCCGGACCTACGACATCCCGGAGACCGAGGAGGTCGAGGCGCTGCCGCACATCTACCGGAGCAAGTCCTGGAGCACCAATGTCTACGGCGTTCGCCAGTGGGGCTCGCGCTGGAAGAGCCAGCTGACGATCGGGCACAGCGTCGACAGCCAGCACCCGTCGCTGGTCTCGAGCTTTCCCGGCACCTCCGATCAGCGCGAGCCATTCATTCGCGACGTGCTGCCCCGCGATGAGGTGACGTCGGTCCCGTACATCTCGTATGGCCTGTTCGAGCCGCGGTTCAAGAAGCTGCGCAACGTCGGGACATTCGAGCTTGCCGAGGACTCGCGGCTCGGCCTCGACTTCGACGTGTCGTACGGCGTCGGCCTCAAGTTTCTCGGCTCGGATGCGTACTTCCAGCGCGGCGGTGCCTCGGTCGGCTACGGGTTTCCGCTCGGTGACGACGGCCTGATCCGCCCGGCGGTCTCGTTCAACGTGCGCTACCAGGGCGGCGAGATCATCGACAACACCGCCTCGGGCGCGCTGCGCCTGATCACGCCGACGGTTGGATTCGCGCGCATCGTGGCGCTCGGCTCGGTCCAGACGCGGTGGAACGACACCCAGAACCGGTTCTTCGCGATCGGCTCCGACAGCGGATTGCGCGGCTTCATCATCGACGAGTTCTTCGGCGACCGGCTCGTCCGCGGCCAGGTCGAGGTCCGGACGACACCGTTCCCGGTCTGGGTGCTGCGCGCCGGCGGCGTGCTGTTCTACGACGTCGGTAGCTCCGCGGACACGTTCCGCGAGATGCAGCTCCATCACGACGTCGGCCTCGGCTTTCGCATGCTGGTGCCGCAGACCTCGCGCGAGCTGTTCCGGTTCGACCTCGCGTTTCCGCTCGACGGCACGGCCGACACGAAGCAGCTGCGGCCGCGCTTCATCGCCGGCTTCGAATCGGCGTTCTAGCCGCGGGCGTTCGCGAGGTAGAGCCCGGGGCCCGCGGGCTCCGTCGCACTCGGGAACACGACCTTCTTGCGGTCGTGGCTCGGCAGGTAGAATAGATTCGCCTGCAGGGAGATGGCGCGCGGAGCGGCACCGGGACAGCCGGCGTCGGCGACGAACAGATCACCGGTCGAGAGGTAAAACGACCTCAGCGACGAGAAGTCGACCGTCGGGTTCGTGTTGAACGTGACGTCGTCGCCAGACGCGGCAAGCGCATCCCAGACGCCGTCGGCAGGACCGATCGTGTGCGTCTCGCCAGTGCGGTCTCCGCTGACCAGCGTCGCGGTGGAGCTCGTCGGATCCGTGACGGTGAAGTACAGCGCGTGGTCGCCATCGGACGTGAAGATCTCGCTGAACACCGTCGCGGTTGCCTCCGGCTCGAGCGGGATCGTCGCGCCGGTGCGGAGATCGAGCAGGTTCATGTCGGTGAGGCCGGTGGCCGGATCGCGCGTCGAGCCGAACAGGACGAGCGAGCCATCCGAGGACACCGTGCGCGGCTTCGCGTAACCCGAACGGTTGTACGTACCGCGATAGATGCTGGTGAGCGTGCTGACGAACTGCGGAGCCTCGCCATCGAGCGCGAGCCGGAGCTCCGGTGGCGCGCCTGACACGGCATACCCGACGGCGCCCTGACGCCCGATGAAGCCCTGGCGCGACAGCGCCGCTGGATCCACGATCGTGATCTCGCCATCCATGGTGACCGTCGCGACGCTGGTGTTCGCGAGGTTCACCAGGAACGTCCGCGCCTTCGCATCGCTCTCGAGGATGAACGACAGGGGCGTGGCGATGTTCGCGATCAGATCGGTCTTCACGCCATTGACCCACTTCGAGAGGGTCGCCGTGGTGGTGTCCGAGCCCGCGCAATACGTGGCAACCGGCACCTCGCGCCCGTGATCGCGACCGAAGTTCGCGAGCGGACGACAGCGACCATTCGGGAACGCCATCGTGGTGTTCGCGAGCAACGTCGTCGGATGCAGCGCGTCGTTCGTGAACGCATGCACCAGATCCCCGCGCGCGTTATCGCTCGTGACGTTCGTGGGGAAGATGATCTGCTTGCTGTCCGAGCTGGCTGCCGTGGCGACGAGTCCGACCGACGACTGCGCCGAGATCAGCTGCGGGCCCGTGTGCGCGGTCCACATCACGAGCGGGCTCACACCGAAGCCCGGCAAGCTGCGCTGCGGATCGGTCCAGATGAACACCACCTTCTCGATTTGGAGCACCTGCGCGATGTTCGTACCGGGGACGCTGCCGATGCTCAGCCGCGGCGCGCCGGGGACCAGCTCCGTCGCGAACAACGCCTGGCCTTCCTGATACACGGCGTAGTTGTCCGAGGTGACGGCGAGCATGATCTGATCCACGCCGGGCTGGATCAGGACGGGGCCGTGGTGTTTGACCGCTGCGCTGTCCTCCGAGAGCACGGCGTCGGTCGTGCACGCAGTGCCGAGCAGCGAGACGAGATAGAGTGAAACGATTGCCTTCATCTCGCCAGCCTCGTCTCGGTTCACGCGCTTGAGGAGAGCCAGTTCTGTGATGCAGCGCTAGTCCACCGACGCTGCGCTCTCGCATCATCAGGTGTCGCAGCGCGGACGCAGGCGATGGCCGCTATCATGAGCTCATGACCTGGCAGCTCGCGCTCCAACTCGGAACCAGCGATCAACCGCTGTTCGAGAGGATCGCGATCGCGATCGCGACGGACATCGAACGCGGACGGCTGCGGGTCGGAACACGGCTGGCGTCGAGCCGGACGCTCGCGCAGCAGCTCGGAGTGAATCGCAACACGGTGGTCGCCGCGTACGAGGAGCTCTGCGCGCAAGGCTGGATCGCGATCGAAGCGACCCGTGGGGCGTTCGTCACGAACACGCCCATCGCGAAGTCGGCGCTCGCGGGTGCCGATGGCAGCTCCACGCTGGGCTATCCCGAGCATCCGGGTTTCGAGCTACCCGCCGACGCGCTCGACGTGGAGACGCTGACCGGTCGGCCTCCCGGCAGCCTCGTGTTGCTCGGTGGCGTACCCGAGCTTCGCGGCGCGCCGCGACTTGCACTCGCACGTGCGTATCGTGCGGCGCTGTGCGGAGCCGGCGCGCGACGGCTGCTCGATTACGCATCTCCACACGGTCACATCAAGCTACGCACCGCACTCGCGCATCTGCTCTCGCATGTTCGCGGCGTCGCCGCGCCGGTCGCCGCGGTCACCGTCGTGCGCGGTAGCCAGCAGGGGCTCTATCTCGCTTCGCGTGCGTTGCTCCGCCCGGGGGATCTGGTCGCGGTCGAGCAGCTCGGCTTCCGGCCGGCCTGGCGCGCGCTCGAGCTCGCCGGCGCGACACTCGTACCGATTCCCGTTGACCGCGATGGCCTCGACATCGACGCGCTCGAAGCTGCATACGCGACGCGGCCGATTCGCGCGGTCTACACGACGCCGCATCATCAGTATCCGTCGACGGTGACGCTCTCGACGGAGCGACGCACGCGCCTCCTCTCCTTTGCGCGGCGTCACCGCGTCATCGTGTTCGAGGACGATTACGACTTCGAGTATCACTACGAAGGGCGCCCCGTGTTGCCGCTCGCGGCCGCCGATCGCGCGGGCGTGGTCATCTACTTTGGAACGCTCTCGAAGACGCTCGCACCCGGACTTCGCATCGGCTACGTCGTGGCGCCACCGGCGGTCGCGCAACAGCTCGTCGCGTACCGTCGGGTCGTGGATACGCAAGGTGATGCCGTGCTCGAACACGCGGTCGCGACCCTGCTCGAGGACGGCGAGGTGCAGCGGCATACCCGTCGCGCGCTCGCGCTGTATCGCCGCCGTCGCGACGCACTCTGCGAGGCGCTGCAGCGTCGCTTGCCTCAGCTCGACGTGCCTGCCCCGCGCGGTGGCATGGCCGTGTGGGCGTCCGCACCGGGCATCGACACCGACGCATGGGTGAAGCGTGGTGTCGCGGCCGGCGTGCTGTTCCAGGCGGGCAGTCGCGTTCGCTTCGACCGGCAGCCTGATCCCCATCTGCGGCTCGGCTTCGCGGCTTGCAACGAGAGCGAGCTGGTCGAGGCGGTCGACCGGATGGTGCGCGCGCTCCCCTGACTAGGACGCTGCGTCGAGCGGCCGCGTGCCGGCGAAGAACTTCGCGACCAGGTACAGCCCGGTCGCGGTGAGCCCCGCCGACAGCCCCCACCACAGTCCGGGCGTGCCCATGCCGGCGCCAAAGGCGAGCGCGATCGAGATCGCCAGCCCGACCCCGTAGTGGCCGAACAGGTTGCCGTACAGCGTCGACCGCGTGTCCCCCAGCCCGCGCAGCGCACCCGCCGCGACCGCCTGTGCACCGTCGGAGAGCTGGAACAGCGCGGCGATGTAGAGCAGCGGCACGGTCGCCGCGATCACGTCGTGCTCGTCGGTGAACAGGCTCGCGATCGGGCGGGGCAGGGTGACGAACACCAGCGCGAACGCGGCCATCGTGACGAGTCCGATCAAGAGGCCCGCCTTCCCGCGCTGGCGCGCGAGCGCGCGGTCGCCGGCGCCGATCGCGTGCCCGACGCGGACGCTGGTCGACGCGCCGATGCCGACCGCGACCGCGAACGTGAAGCTGCCGAGGTTGAGCGCCACCGAGTGCGAGGCGGCCGAGACCGTCCCGAGGTGCGCCGCGAGTACGGTCGACACGCCGAAGATCCCCACCTCGGCGAACATCTGCCCCCCCACCGGGCCGCCGTACTTGACGATCGCGACGACGTCCTCGCGCGTGCCGCGCGGCCGCGGTGTCGGATCGAGTGCGCGCACGGCGGCGAAGTAGATCGCGACGATCGCGACCTGGACGACGACCGTTCCGATCGCGGCGCCGATGATGCCGAGCGAGGGCACGGGCCCGAGCCCGAAGATGAGGACGCTCGAGAGCCCGGCGTTCGCGATGTTGCCGATGACGACCGCGATGATCAGCGGCCGCGTCACGTTGTGCGCCGCGAGGTAGCTGCGCAGCGCGATCGACAGCAGAAACGGCACGACGCCGAACGCGCGAACCGCGATGTAGATCCATGTCTGTTCGACCACCTCGGCCGGTACGGCGGTCAGCCGCAGCACGAGCGGCGCGGCGAGCACGAGGAGCGACGCCGCGAGACCGACGCCGATCGCGAGCCGGAGCCCGGCATCGAGCAGCCGCCGCGCCTCCAGCGTGCGCCGCCCGCCGATCGCCTGCGGCACGACGGTATCGAGCCCCATCACGATGCCCATCCCGATCGAGGTCAGCGCGAACAGGAGATTGTTACCGAGCCCGGCCGCCGCCAGCGAGGTCTTCTCGTAGTGGCCGAGCAGCACCGCATCGACGGTGCCCATCAGCTGGAAGCCGAGCTGCTGCGCGGCGAGCGGGATCGC
>JBBJLY010000252.1:0-11734 GCA_037720695.1 Kofleriaceae bacterium
TGTGCCGGGAGCTCGCGCAGAGCTACCACGCCGCTAAGGTCCACACGCTCCGCTAAGCCAAGCGACTCGGCACCGCCAGCCCGGCCGTCGCCCTGCGCGCGATCGCCCGCCACGCCGAGGAGCAGCGTCCACGCTTCGAGATGCTGATGCGGCGCCAACCTGCCGGGCTCCAGCTCGGTCGCGCGGTGGGCGTCGCGTTCTCCGCGTTGCGTCACTTCATGTTCGATCGCCTGATCGACCACGAGCGCTCCTACCGAGGCACGTTGCTCGGCTGCAAGCACGGGCTCGACGTCGTTCGCCTGCTGCGAGAGGTCGCACTGCGCAGCGGGGACAGCGCAGTCGTCCGGTTCTGCGACGATCAGCTGGTCGAGCGGATCCCACTCCTCGAGGCTGCCGAGCGCGAGCTCGCATGGTTTGCTGACTGCCCCACCAAGGCGCTTCGATCGGGCCTGCGGGTCGCGTTCGAGTCCGCGAAGTAGGCGATCACGGCGCATGGAGTTGCGCACAGCGCGCCCTATACGCGCCAGATGCACACCGTGCGACCTCGCACGGTCGTGCCTTCGCGCGCGCTCCCGCCGGTCGGGATCACTTCGATCGCGAAGCAAGTTCGCCGAGGACTACGAGGTTTTCTAGCCGCCCCAGTTGTGAGGTTGGGCACGACGCTCGCATCTGCGTCGCCCGATGGTCGTCGACACCCGTCCCCTGCGCACTTCGGTGACGGCACCGCCCGAGGATGACTCGGCGCAGCTCGATTGGACGCTCGCGCTCTCTGGCGGGGACGGCGCGCGGCTCTCCGAATACGTCGAGCGGCGATTTGGGCGACGGATGCCGAAGCAGTATTGCTGTCTGCTCGGCGCGAGGTCGATGATCGAGCACACGCTCGAGCGCCTCAACAAGATCACGCCTGCCTCTCGCACCCTGACCGTGATCGGCACGCATCACGGCGACTACGCGTACCAGCTAGCCGGCAAGAGCGACCACGTGGTCCGCCAACCGTCGGCGCGCGACACCGGCCTCGCGCTCTACATGGCGCTCGCGATGATCAAGCGCTGGACGCCCAACGCCCTGGTCACGATCACGCCCACTGACCACTACGTCGCGCCATCTGCGAAGTACGTCGAGCAGGTGCGTGCGGCACGCGGTGTGGCCGCCCGGATGCGCGACAAGGTCGTGATCCTCGGCGTGCGGCCGACCGAACCGGATCCCGAGCTTGGCTACCTGACCGTTGGCGCTCACGTGACCGAGATTCCGCAGGTCCGCCAGCTCGAGAGCTTCGTCGAGAAGCCGAGCGTCACCACCGCGCTCGACCTGATGTCGCGTGGCGCGCTGTGGAACACGATGGTCACCTGCGGCACCGTCGACGCGCTGTGGAACCTCGGCCGATCCAGCGAGCCCCAGCTGCTCGATATCTTCGACTCGCTCGTGCCACTGATCGGCACGACCGACGAGGACGACGCGATCGACTACATCTATCGCGCGTTCCTCCCGGTCAGCTTCTCGCGTGACATCCTCGAGCGCTCGCCCGAGCTGCTGTGCGCGATGGAGCTCGAGAACATCGAGTGGAGCGACTGGGGCAAGCCCGAGCGGATCGAGACCGTGCTCGCACTCCGTCGTTCGCGCGCGCTGCAACCGACGCGTGCACTGGCACCGTGATACCTGTCGCGCGTGGAATTCGAAGGCACCGTGACGCGCAAGCCCGTGTGGCCCGGACGTCCGTACCCGATGGGTGCTCAGTTCGATGGCTACGGCACGAACTTCACCGTCTATAGCGGTGTCGCAGAGCGCGTCGAGCTGTGTCTGTTCGGCGACGGCAGCGACGGCATCGAGACCCGGATCCCGCTGGTCTGCGGGATAGGTCAGGTCTGGCACGTCTACCTCCCCGAGGTCGGGCCCGGTCAACGCTACGGCTATCGCGTGCACGGGCCGTGGGATCCTGCGCGCGGGCTGCGCTGCAATCCGAACAAGCTGCTGGTCGATCCGTATGCCCGCGGCCTGACGGAAGGGCTGAAGTGGGGACCGGCGCTGCTCGGGCACGCACGGGATCCGATGGGCGAGCTGTCGAACGAGGACAGCGCGCCGCACACGTTCCGCTCCGTCGTCGTCCAGCCGTACTTCGACTGGGGCGGCGATCGCCGGCTCGAGATCCCGTGGAACGAGACCGTGATCTACGAGGCCCACGTCAAGGGCTTCACGATGCGGCACCCCGACGTGCCCGCGCACCTGCGCGGCACCTACGCCGGCCTCGCGCATCCCGCCGCGATTGCCCACCTCAAGTCACTCGGGGTCACCGCGGTCGAGTTGCTGCCGATCCACGCGTTCGTGCACGACGGCTTCCTGCTCGAGAAGGGCCTGCGCAACTACTGGGGCTATCACTCGATCGGCTACTTCGCGCCACATCCCGGATACGCCAGCGTGCGTTCGGCGAGCGGTGCGGTCGCCGAGCTCAAGCAGACGATCAAGACGCTGCACCAGCACGGCATCGAGGTCATCCTCGACGTCGTCTACAACCACACCGCCGAGGGCAATCACGAGGGCCCGATGCTGTCGATGCGCGGGCTCGACAACATGTCGTACTACCGCCTGGTCGAGGGAAATCTTGGCTTCTACATGGACTACACGGGGACGGGTAACACGCTGCAGATGCGGAACCCGCACGTGCTGCAGCTGGTGATGGATTCGCTGCGCTACTGGATCGAGGAGATGCACGTCGACGGGTTCCGGTTCGATCTCGCCTCGGCGCTCGCGCGGGGGCTGCACGAGGTCGACCGACTCGGCGCGTTCTTCGATCTGATCCATCAGGATCCCGTGGTCTCGCGCGTCAAGCTGATCGCCGAGCCGTGGGACGTCGGGGAGGGCGGCTATCAGGTCGGCAACTTCCCGCCGTTGTGGTCGGAGTGGAACGGCAAGTACCGCGACTGGATCCGCGACTACTGGCGCGGCGAGCCGGGGTCGTTGCCCGAGCTCGGCTCGCGCTTCACCGGCAGCTCGGATCTCTACGGCGAGCATGGCCGGTTCCCGCACGCGAGCGTCAACTTCATCACCGCACACGACGGCTTCACGCTGCGCGATCTGGTCTCGTTCAACGAGAAGCACAATGACGCCAACGGCGAGGGTGGCCGCGATGGCGAGAGCCACAACCGATCCTGGAACTGCGGCCTCGAGGGGCCAGCCGACGATGCGATCGTGAATGCGGTGCGACGCCGCCAGCAGCGGAACTTCCTCGCCACCATGTTCCTGTCGCAAGGCGTGCCGATGCTGCTCGGCGGTGACGAGCTCGGTCGCACGCAAGGCGGCAACAACAACGCGTACTGCCAGGACAGCGAGATCTCGTGGTTCGACTGGGCCGCGGTCGATGTCGAGCTGCTCGAGTTCACGCGCAAGCTCACCGCGTTCCGACGCAAGCACCCGGTGTTCCGGCGCCGCGGTTGGTTCCAGGGCAAGCCGATCCGCTCGCCGAAGAAGACCGGCCCCGCGCTGCCCGACATCGAGTGGTTCACGCCAGAAGGCAAGGACATGACCGACGAGCACTGGCAGACCGCGCTGTCGCGATCGTTGCAGGTGTTCCTGAACGGGCACGCGTTCACGCTCCCCGACAAGCACGGCGAGCCGATCTTCGACGACACGTTTCTGGTCGTGTTTCATGCCCATCCCGAGGACCGTCGCTTCACGCTGCCAGTCGCAAGCTTTGGCGCGAGCTGGGAACGTGTGATGGACACCGAGCGCGGGTTCGACGACCGGCCCGCGTGTGATCGCCACGCCGCCGGCAGCCAGATCGATGTCCTCGCGCGCTCGGTGTGGCTGCTCCGCCGCGTGCCATGACCACACCACGCGCCACCTACCGGCTGCAGCTCGAGCCGCGTTTCGGGTTCGCCAGCGCGCGCGCCGCGATCCCGTACTTCGTCGAGCTCGGGATCAGCCACCTCTACCTGTCGCCGATCCTCCAGGCCGCAGCTGGCTCGACGCACGGCTACGACGTGATCGATCCGGAGCGCGTCAGTCGCGAGCTCGGCGGCGACGAGGAGCTCGCCGCGCTGACCCAGGTCGCGCGCGAGGCGGGCCTCGCGATCCTGCTCGACATCGTCCCGAACCACATGTCGATCGACACCGGGCGCACGGGCGTGCCGGGAAATCGCTGGTGGCTCGACGTGCTCGAGAACGGCGCCGCCAGCTTCTACGCGCACGTGTTCGACGTCGACTGGACGACCGGCGACGATCGCATTCTCCTGCCCGTGCTCGGCGAGCGCTACGGCCGCGCGCTCTCGCAGGGCCAGCTCGCGATCGTGCGCGCCGGGGGCACGTTCGAGGTTCGCGCCGGCGAGCTACGGCTGCCGCTGTCGCCGCGATCGATCGGCGCGATCGTGCGCCGCGCGGGCGACCGGATCCGGCATGCCGAGCTCGCGTTCCTCGGCGACACGTTGTGCGCGCTATCCGTCGAGCATGGACCTGTGGCGCGCGCCCGCCGGCACCGCGACAAGGCCGTGCTGCTGCGTCGGCTGGCCGAGCTCGGCGAGGTCTGTGCGCGCGCGATCGACGACGAGCTCGCCGCGACCAACAAGGACCCCGCGGATCTCGACTCCGTGCTCGAGAGCCAGAACTATCGGCTCGCGCACTGGTCCGTCGCGGGCAGCCAGCTCGGCTACCGCCGGTTCTTCGACATCACGTCGCTGGTCGGGCTGCGCAACGAGGACCCCGAGGTGTTCGCCGCGAGCCACGCGCGGATCCTGGGCTGGCTCGCCGACGGCTCGATCGATGGCGTTCGGTTCGATCACGTCGATGGGCTCCGCGAGCCGCAGGGCTACCTCGCCCGGCTCCGCGAGGCCGCGCCCAACGCCTGGATCGTCGTCGAGAAGATCGTCGCGCGGGGGAGAGACTGCCGGAGATGTGGGCGGCCGACGGCACCACCGGTTACGAGTTCATCGATCACATGGGCCTCCTGCTGGTCGATCCGGGTGCGGAGCGAGCGCTGACCGAAACCTTCGAGCGCTACACCGGCGCGGCGTTCGATCCGGCGCGCGAGCGTCGCGTCGCACGACTCGACGTGATGGGCGATGCGCTCAACAGCGAACTGTCCCGGCTGACCGAGCTGGCGGTGCGCGCTTGCGGAGTCAGCGTCGCGTGTCGGGATTACACGCGCGACGAGATCAGGACCGCACTCGGCGAGATCTTCGCCGGCCTTCGCGCGTACCGCACCTACGGCGGTGAGCACCCTGATCCGGAAGGTCGCGAGCGCCTCGCGATCGCCGTGCGTGCAACCGCGGAGCTCGACCGCGACCTGCTGGCGTTTCTCGAGGCCGCGCTGGCATTCGAGCTGCCAACCGCCGAGGCGCGAGATCTCGCGTTCGCGGCGCAGCAGACCACGGGAGCGATCATCGCAAAGGGCGACGAGGACACGCTGTCGTATCGCCAGGTCCGGCTGCTGTCGCGCTGCGAGGTCGGCGCCGATCTCGAGCTGTTCGCGAGCGAGCCTGCCGCGATTCACGCTGCGCTCGCGACCGGCCGACCGCGGTCGCTACTCGCGAGCTCGACCCACGATACGAAGCGTGGCGAAGATGTCCGCGCGCGGATCGCGGTGATCTCGGAGCTGCCGGGGCGGTGGGACGCTGCGATCGAGCGGTTCCGGGTACGGGCGGAGCCCGGCTGGGGCGACATCACGCCGGACCGCACGTTCGAGTATGCCGCCTGGCAGACGCTCGTCGGCGCGTGGCCGCTGACGGTCGAGCGCGCCCAGACGTGGGCCGAGAAGGCGACGCGCGAGGCTCGCCAGCGGACCTCCTGGCGGAAGCCAGATGCTGCCTACGAGGCCGCGCGCCGGCAATGGATCGACCGCGTATTTGGCGACCGTGCGCTGTGCGACGAGCTCGCCGCGGTCGCAGCGGAGCTGTCGCCGCATGGCGATCGGAACTCGCTCGCGCAGACCTTGATCAAGCTGACCGCGCCCGGGATCCCGGATTTCTATCAGGGGACCGAGTTGCGCGACGACAACCTCGTCGATCCAGACAACCGCCGCCCGGTGGATCTCGCACATCGCGCGCAGCTCGTGCGCGAGCTCGCCGACGGAGACCCGCCGGAGGATCTGCCGCGCGCGAAGCTGTGGCTGATCCGGCGCGTGCTCGACGCGCGCCGTCGTGACCCCACCGTGTTCGGAGGCGACTACCAGCCGCGCGCCGCGACAGGACCGCACGCGCATCGCGTGTTCGCATTTACGCGCAACGACACCCTGCTGACCGTGGCGCCACGGCTGGGTGTGCACGCCGAGGGCTGGCGGGACACCACGATCGACCTGGGGCCTGGTACCTGGCGCGATCTGCTCGGTGGTGCGATCCACACAGGATCCGTTGCGATGGCCGAGCTTTGGCGACGATTTCCGGTCGCGCTGCTCACGCGCGAGGCGTGAGCCGTGCGCCCGCGCTCGATCGTCCGTGCAGCAACCGCGCAGAATCAGGTTCGGGCTGAACTTGGCACCGTCCGTGAACATGCCTCCTTCATGCTGTTCACCCAGGACGAACTGATGGCTTCGTCGGCCACCGACCAGGATCTGCGGCCGCGTGCCAGGACGTTGTCCTGGATGGCTTCGATGTCGATCGCCGCGGGCGAGCTGCGCGCTGCCGAGGGTTATCTCCTGGAGCTGCTCGCGTGGTGCGCGTTCGCGGACCGTGACGTGGTGGATAACGGCGCGGACTTCTAGTCCCGACGCTCGCGCTGCTGTTCTAGCAACGCCGATCGATCTCGATGCCGAGCAGGACCTCGAGCGCGAGATTCATCGCACGTGGCCCGTGATGCGATCCGACTCGTTCTGCATCAGCTTGCGAAACCGGGTGGCCTGCGCGATGTCGAACTTCGGATCCGAATTCGACGCCACGCGTGGCGTCCAGTAGCCCTCACACTCGAGCCAGCTCGTGTGGTTGAAGCCGTGTTCCGCGAGCACCAGGTGATAGTTGACCTTGTTGCCGAGCGGGTCCTTGCGGAATGCCATCTCGGCATGCACCCGGGTGTAGACCTCGAGCGTGCATGGCTCCGCGCCACCCCGCGCGCGCGCCTGGGCCGCCTGGTAAAGCGGCATGAAGGCCATCGCGGTCCGGCCCATGTCATTCGGGTCGCTCATCTTCGCGGTGTAATAGGCCTTGGCTTCGGTCCACTGTGGCTCACCAACGCCGTGCAGCGCGGCGACCGCAAATTCCTTGCCGTGGTCCCCGCCCGTGTCGGCCATGAGTGCACAAAGATCGGCGTACTGTTGGATCGAGATCACGCAGTGTTCCTCCCGGTCCGATAGAGCGCTCTCGGCCCGATCTGTGACCCGAAATGTTCGGTACGGTGCGCGCGATGACCGTCCCTGCCGCGATCCGCGACGCCTACGATCCCGAACGATTTCGCGAGGACGGGCACCAGCTCGTCGATGCGATCGCCGACCAGCTCGCACGCTGGCAGGCCCGGGACGGCAAGGTGGTGCCGTGGCCAGATCCGGCCGCGGCGCGGGCGGCGTGGCAGACAATCGGGCGCGGCTCGCTGGTGCCAGACCTCATGCGCGTGGCCGAAGCCTCGACCGCGATCGCGAACCCCCGGTGCCTCGGACATCAGGTTCCGCCACCGTTGCCCGCTGCCGTGCTCGCCGAGGCGATGTCCGCGATCCTCAACAACGGCATGGCGGTCGCCGAGATGGGACCCGCCGCCGTCCCGATCGAGCTCGCGATGGTCGACTGGATGTGCAGCAAGCTCGGACTCCCCACTGGCGCCGGCGGCGTCATGACGTCTGGTGGCTCGCTCGGTAACCTGACCGCGATGCTGGCGATGCGGCAGGCGCGCGCCGGCTACGACGCCTGGACCGAGGGCGCGCAGGGTGGCCCACCATTGGCGGTGATCGTGTCCGAGGATGCGCACTACTCGATCGCGCGCACGGTCCGGATCATGGGCTGGGGTGAAGGCGGGGCGATCGCAGCGGCGGTCGACGACCGCCGGCGGTTGACCGCGCACGGGGTCGAGCACGCGCTCGCGCGCGCCGGCGATCGCAAGGTGATCGGCCTGGTCGCCGCGGCCGGGTCGACCGCGACCGGCGCGTTCGATCCACTTGCCGAGCTCGCCGATGTCGCCGAACAACACGGCTTGTGGCTGCACGTCGATGCCGCGCATGGCGGTAGCGTCTGCGTGTCGCCGAGCCAGCGCGACAAGCTGCGCGGGATCGATCGTGCCGATTCGATCGTATGGGACGCGCACAAGCTGCTGATGATGCCCGCGCTGATCACTGGCGTGCTGTTCCGCCGCGAGAGCCATGCGTACGCCGCGTTCGCGCAGCAGGCGTCGTATCTGTTCGCAGCGACCACGCCCGAGGAGACCTGGTGGGATCTCGGGCAACGTACCCTCGAATGCACGAAACGGATGATGGCGATCGAGCTGTGGGCGACCGTGCGGGCCTATGGCGAGGCGTGGTTCGCCGAGGTCGTCGATCGCCAGCACGAGCTCGCCTGCGCTCTCGCAGCCCGGGTCAACGCGGCGCCGGACTTCGAGCTCGCCTTGCCACCGGAGTCGAACATCGTGTGCTACCGCCACGTGCCGGATGGGGCCACGGACCTCGACGCGCTCAACCGTACGCTCCGCCAGCGCGTGGTCGAGGATGGCCGGTTCTACATCGTCGGCACCCAGCTCCCGACCGGCTACCATCTTCGCTCCACCGTGATGAACCCGTTGACCGAGCCGAGCGACCTCGACGACCTGCTCGCCCACCTGCGCACGTTATGCCCAAGGTGACCATCGTCGGCGGCGCGACGCCGATCACCGTCGATTGCCTTCCGGGCGATACGCTGTTCGACGCGGGCGGCAAGGCGATGGCCGGGATCGACACCGCGTGTATCGGCAAGGGCACGTGCGGACTGTGCCGGGTCAAGATCGTCGCCGGCGGGGAGCACTTGAACCCATT
The DNA here is from genome assembly GCA_037720695.1 of Kofleriaceae bacterium. Classification (GTDB taxonomy): domain Bacteria; phylum Myxococcota_A; class Polyangia; order Haliangiales; family Haliangiaceae; genus JABFXX01. The sequence continues at coordinate 8,909 of JBBJLY010000252.1, forward strand.
CACCGACGAGGAGCGCAAGCACCTCGGCAGCGTCTATCACATCACCAAGGTGCGATTGTCGTGTCGTTGCCGGCCGACGGGCGACGTCACGATCGAGGTCGTGCGCAAGAAGACCGCGCGCTAGCGAGAGCGCCAGACCGAGAGCAACGCTCGCAAGCCCTGGCAATCCGCTGCCGGTGTCAGATCCGGTCCTCGGATCCCGGTCGGCTTACGGCTGACGTCCGCGGTTTCGGATCCGCGCCTGGGCGAGCGCGAGCTAGCCGTAGTCGATCGCGGCCGCGGATCCCGCGATCGGGAACCCGCCGGGCGCCGCGTTGGCGGCCATGCCGGGGATCATCCGTGGGGCCATCGCGACACCGGAGAACGCCGCTGTCACCAGCTCGCCGTCGAGCGTGACCGCCAGGGTGCCGGTGGTCGAGCCCCAGCGCATCTCGGGATCGCGCGGGCACTGCGAACCGCCGCCGCGCCGGACGAAGATCGTGCCGCCGTCCGGGAGCTCGATCGTCTGGGAGCGCGGCTCGCCGGCGAACCGGATGTCGAGCCGGAGATCGCACGGGTCGGGCGCGACGCCAACCAGCGCACTCTCGGTGATGTCACCGCCATCGGCCCCGAAGCCATACGCGAGCACGCCGATCCACACCAGCTCGTCCTCGGGGACTGCCGCACCACCGGTCACGTCGGACACGGTCACCACCGCCTCGCCGGCGAGCCGGGTTGGGCCGCCGCAACCGATCAGCACGAGCACGAGCACGGCGCTCCGCATGATGATCAGTCGAGCACGACCGTGATCGATTGTGGTCGCTCGGTGATGTTCACGGTCACCGACTTCACCTTCTTCGCCGGCGGGTTCTTGATCGTCAGCTTGCGCTTGCCGATCGGCAGCTTGAACTGCTTGAGGCCGGTCGCGGTGGCATTGAGGCCAAGCAGCGTGCTACCCGAAAACACCTCGCCCCAGGTGGCAGCGCCCTTCACGGTGATCGTGATGAAGCCGAACTTCTCGGCGGGCTTCAGCGGCTCGGTGATGTCGATCGTGCGGCCGGCCTCGAGCGTGATCGTCTTCTGGATCGGCGCGAAGCCATTCTTCGTGATGATGACCGACTGGTTCGCGCCCGGCGCGAGGTCGTCGTAGGTGATCGGGGTGTCGCCGACGAGCACGCGGCCCTCGAGCATGACCTGCGCACCCGGCGGGTCGGTCTCGACGTGGAGGCTGGCCGGTGCCGGCAGGAGGCGCGGCGAGATGCGGACGCGCTCGTTGCCGACCGTGACTTCCTCGTCGTGCGCGCGGAATCCGACCAGCTCGAGGTGGATGTGGACCTTGGTGTTGGCTGGCACCTGATGCTGGAACGGCACAGCCTTTGCGATTGCAGGGATCGCGACGCGCGACTGCGGCTGGCCGACGACCTCGATGTAGCCGGTCGCGCCTTCAGGAGTCGGGTCGACGGTGACGGCGCCGCCGGTCTCGGCGATGCCGCCATCGGGCTGGACGTCCTTCGCGATCACCGGCCGCTGCTGGTCGCGCATCACGAGCCACGTGCCACCAGCGCCACCGGCGGCGAGCAGCAGGAAGAACACGAGCAACCACCACCGGGTCTTCGGTTCCGGCTTGGGCTTGACCCCGGCCTTGTACTTGATGGGCTTGCCGGCGGCCGACACCATCGCCATCGAGCTCGACGCGCCGAGGTCGATGTTCTTGGGCACCGCGCCGGTCGGCGGCCCGCCGGGCTCGGTGTGGCGGTCGGGATCGCGACCCGACTCGTAGAGCTTGCCGATCCCGGAGTCGCCCGGGTTGTAGTTCTCGGACTCCATCACGACGCGCGGCGGACCGACCACGCGGGTGGCGGTGCCTTGCTCCATCGCGCCCTCGACCTCGACTTCTTCGAGCCGCGCGAGCCCATCCATGTCGATCTTGCGGAACAGCCCCGTCGAGACGTCGCCATGCTCGAGCGTCTGGGTCGAGGGCGGCTTGCCGTCGGTGATCGCGGTGCGGCGCGCGACCGACTGGTCGTTCGAGAGCTGGCGGCGGATCACGTCGTCGATCGCACCGCGGCCCGAGATTCGCTTCGCCGGGATCACGGTCGACAGCGCCTCGGCGACGTCGAGCGCGGTCGCCATGATCGACGACTCGTACGACAGCTCGATCAGCGAGCGCAGCACGGTGGCAGGGCGGGTCGGGCGATCGATCGGCTTGCGCGAGAGCGGACCGGCGAGCACCTCGTCGAGGCGCGACGGTAGGTTGGGCCGCAGCACCGTCAGCTTCGGGATCACCATCTCGTGGATGTTCTTGATGATCTCCTCGGCCTCGTCGCCAGGGAACAGCTTCTCCGACGTGAACAGCTCGTAGATCACCGACGCTGCGGAGAACAGATCGCTCCGGGTGTCGAGCGTGTCGCCGCGCGCCTGCTCGGGCGACATGTAGCGCCACTTGCCCATCACGCGGCGTGGCCCCGTCCCGGTGTTGCGATGCGGCTGCGCGGCGATCGCGATCCCGAAGTCGGCGATCTTCACCTCGCCGGCGCGCGAGATCAGGATGTTCGAGGGCGAGACGTCGCGGTGCACGACGTTGTGGCCGTGCGCGAAGTCGAGGGCGCGGATGATCTCGATCGCGATGTGAAACGCTGCCGGCAGCGGCACCTGCCGCTTCTCGTCCTTGAACTTGCGGAGCATCGCGGCGAGGTCGAGCCCGTCGACGTATTCCATCGCGATGAACAGCGACTCGCCGATCCGGCCGAAGTCGAAGACCTGGACGATGTTCGCGTGCGACAGCCGGACCGCGACCTTGGCCTCGGCGATGACCCGCGCGGCGAACTCGGGGTCACTCGCGAGCTC
>JBBJLY010000069.1:0-32972 GCA_037720695.1 Kofleriaceae bacterium
GTTCACCGTGCTCGTGTACTACGCGCTCACGAACCTTGCAGCGCTCCGGCTGCCGGCCGTCGACCGGCGTTATCCGCGCGCGATCGCGGCGGCTGGGCTGGTCTCGTGCCTCGGGCTCGCGTTCTGGGTCGAGCCCCGGATCTGGCTCGTCGGGCTCGCGGTGATCGCGGTCGGACTCGCGGGCCGGGCCGTGCGCGCGCGGTTCAGAACGTGACGCGATCGCGCCCGGCGTGCTTCGACACGTAGAGCGCCTGATCCGCCTTCGCGAGCAGCTCGGCCATGCCCTGCCCGCGCTGCAGGCAGCCGCCACCGATCGAGACCGTGATCGCCGTGGCGTCGGGGATCTCGAGCTCCAGCTCGCTGACCGCGCCGCGCAGCCGCTCGGCGACCAGGCGCCCGGCATCGATCCCGGTGTCCGGCAGGATGACCAGGAACTCCTCGCCGCCGTAGCGCGCGACCAGATCGGCCGGCCGGACGTTGCCGCGCAGCGTCTGGCCGACCAGGATCAACACCTTGTCGCCGGTCGAGTGGCCGTGCGTGTCGTTGAACTTCTTGAAGAAGTCGACATCGATCATCAACACCGACAGGGGCTGGTGGCTGCGCGTGTAGCGGGTCACGAAGCGAGGGAGCGCGTCGTCGATCCAGCGCCGGTTGTAGAGGCCGGTCAGGCCGTCGATCATCGCGTTGCGCTGGTACTCGCGCTGCAGCCGGATCGTGCTGGACACCGTGCTGTTGTTCGCGCGCAGCCGCGCGGCGAGCGACAGCAGCAAGTTGACCGCGAACTCGTGGGATGCGCTGACCAGATTCCAGAACCGGGCCTCGTCGACGACCAGCAGGCGCGACGGCTCCGCTGCGACCACGAACGCCGACGCCGGCGTCGCATCGATCACCGACAGCTCACCGACGGTCTCCCCGGCATCGAGCAGCGCGACCGGCTCGCTCTGCGGCCCGTCGAGATGGACGCTCAGCTTGCCGGACAGGATCATGTACATGACCGTGTTGGTCTGGCCCATCGAGAGCAGCAGCTCTCCCGGCACCAGCAGCCGGACGTCGCACGCCTCGAGCAGCAGCTCCACCGAGGCCAGGCTGACCCCACGCAGCACCTTGAGCTTGTAGAGCTCCGTGGGTTCGAGCTTGCCCGCCGCGTCCGCGCTCATCCGGCGCTCAGAGTGCAGGGACCGCGCGGCGGCGTCAATCCGCGGGCGGGCGCGTGCGGCGGCCGCGCGCGCGTGATTTGATGCCGCGGTGACGAGCGAGACACACCGCACGATCGAGGCCGTCTATCGCATCGAGTCGGCGAAGCTGATCGCAGGTCTCGCGCGCATGGTCCGCGACGTTGGCGTGGCCGAGGAGCTGGCCCAGGATGCCCTCGTGATCGCGCTCGAGCGCTGGCCCACCGCGGGCGTTCCTGACAACCCGGGCGCCTGGTTGATGACGACCGCGAAGCGCCGCGCGATCGATGTCCTGCGTCGCGGCAAGCGGATCGATCGGAAGCACGACGAGATCGCGCACGATGTGGCACCCGAGCCGCCTGATCTGGTCGCTGCACTCGACGACGATGTCGGCGACGATCTGCTCCGCCTGGTGTTCACGTGCTGTCATCCAGTGCTCGCTCGCGAGGCCCGGGTGGCGCTCACGTTGCGGCTGCTCGGCGGGCTGACGACCGCAGAGATCGCGCGCGCCTTTCTGGTCGCCGAACCAACGATCTCGCAGCGCATCGTGCGCGCGAAGCGAACCCTCGCAGATGCGCGGGTGCCGTTCGAGGTGCCGCGCGCCGAGGATCGCAGCGATCGTCTCGCGTCGGTGCTCGAGGTGATCTACCTCGTGTTCAACGAGGGCTACTCGGCGACGGCGGGCGGCGACTGGATGCGGCCCGAGCTATGCGAGGAAGCGCTCCGCCTCGGCCGCATCCTGACCGGCCTCGTGCCCACCGAGCCGGAGGTCCATGGCCTCGTCGCGTTGATGGAGATCCAGGCGTCGCGCGCGCGCGCCCGGATCGGCCCGACCGGAGACCCGATCCTGCTGCCCGCTCAGAATCGCGCCCGCTGGGATCACCTGTTGATCCGGCGCGGCTTCGCGGCGCTCGCAAAGGTCGAGACGCTCGGTGGGACGCGCGGCCCGTATGCGCTCCAGGCCGCGATCGCCGCGTGTCACGCGCGGGCGCTCACCGCGGAGGCTACCGACTGGCAACAGATCGCCGCGCTGTATGCGGTCCTGGTCGAGGTCGTGCCGTCCCCGGTGATCGAGCTCAACCGCGCGGTCGCCGTCGGGATGGCGGACGGACCGCAGGCCGGGCTCGCGATCGTCGACACCCTCGTCAGCCTGCCGGCGCTCGCGGATTACCCGTTTCTGCCTGCGGTCCGCGGGGACCTCCTGGCCAAGCTCGGTCGGCCCGCCGAGGCCCGTCGCGAGCTCGAGCGAGCGGCCGGGATGACGCGGAATGCGCGGGAGCGCGAGGTGTTACTCGCCCGGGCAAATGGATTGGGATGAAACCCGCCCGCTGACGCGTCACACTGGGACCGATGCGCATCCTGCTCGTGCTCGCGGTCCTGCCCCTGCTGGCTGGCTCGGAGAGCCGGTCGACCAGGCCGCCCAGGCTCGAAGAGAAGCGGTTCCGCCTCGAGCTCGAGGTCCCCGACCAGTCGGGCATCTACTTCACCGCCTGGGCCGACGGCGACGGCGACAGCAGCGACGCGATCGTCCCGCATGACGGCTCTGACGGAAAGGTCGTGCGGTTCATCCGCTGGTTCGTGTGGCTCGACGGCTGCACGCGGGAGGCGAGCGAGACCGTGACGCCGACCAGCGCGCGAACCTACGACTACGCGTATCGCGAGCGTCCACTGAAGTGCCCCGCCGGGACGTCGCACGATCCCGGCGCCCCGACGCCACGTGATGGCAAGGTCAAGGCGTTTCCGGTCGATGCGAGGACGCCGCTGACGCCGGAACGGGCGTGGGCAAAGAACTGGGACACCGCGCGCAACTAGGCCGCCGCCCCGCTATCGTCGCGACCCATGCGGTTCGCAGACAAGGACTACCTCGTCACCGGCGGCGGTCGCGGCATCGGTCGCGCGATCACGAAGCGACTCGCCGACGACGGTGCCCGGGTCTGGATCGCCGACTCCGACGTCAAGGCAGGGCGCGACGCCGCAGACGAGTACGGCGATCGCGTGCGGTTCGAACGCGCAAACGTCGCGCGCGAGCCGGACATCCGCCGTGCGATCCGGGCGTGCGTGCGCTGGGGCGGCCGGCTCGACGGCGTCGTCAACAACGCCGGGATCGCGAAGCCAACGATCGGGCCTCCGGAGAGGGTCACGCTCGCAGTGTGGAACAAGTACCTCGCGACGAACCTCACGGGTGCGTTCCTCGTCACCAAGCACGCGATCCCGCATCTGCGTCGCACCCGCGGCGCGATCGTCAACCTTGGGTCGACGCGCGCCGTGCAGTCGGAGCCCGAGACCATCGCGTACTCCGCCAGCAAGGGAGGGCTCGCGGCGCTCACCCACTCGCTCGCCGTGAGCCTCGGGCCGGAGATCCGGGTCAATTGCCTCGAGCCGGGCTGGATCGCGACCGACACGTTCGCGCCGCGTGACGCGCGGCGGGCCCCCAAGCTGTCGCGCGCCGACCACGCGCAACACGCGGTCGGTCGCGTCGGAACGCCGGAAGATGTCGCCTCGCTGTGCGCGTGGCTGTTGTCCGACGAGGCCGGCTTTGTTACCGGCGCGCGCTACATCCAGGACGGCGGCATGACGCGGACGATGATCTATCACCCCGACGCGCGCGTGCGCGCCGATCGCTGATCAGCCGTCCTGCCACGCGCTCCATTTGCCACCGCCGCGGCAGGCGATGAACAGGAACACGAACGCGTAGAGCAGCGCAGGCTCGCCCTCATTGACGACGGGGAGGAGCATCGAGCCGCCCTGCAGCTTCCAGTGAAACTGGATGTACGCCACGGCCATCGTGCCACTGGCCAGAAACGCGGCCCACGTGGTCAGGAAGCCGGCGGCGACCGCGAGCCCGGTGACGAGCTCGATCACGCCGCCGATCCAGGCCTGGGATCCGACCTCGATCGGATACGGCATGTACCAGCCGAACAGCTTCTGCGCGCCGTGGAACGCGAACAGCAGGCCGAACACGACGCGCAACACGAAGTAGGCGGTGTCGGTATGAGGCTTCAAGATCCGGGACAGCATGGGTGAGCTCCAGAGAGGTTCATCCGGACGACGAACGGGCGACCCCGCGTTCGACAGCCGTGGCCTGAATTTACGCCGGGTCGACGATCGGGGCGACGATGTGGCCGAGCAACGCGCGGACATCGACCGGCTTCACCAGGTGGACGTCGAACCCGGCGCCCTTCCCGCGCGCCCGGTCGGACGCCTGACCATAGCCGCTCAGCGCGAGCAGCCGGACCTGGGTGCCGTACGCCTTCCGGATCCGCTCCGCCACCTCGTAGCCGTCCATCCCCGGCAGTCCGATGTCGAGGATCGCGACATCGGGCACGAACTGGTCGAACACCGCGAGCGCCGAGGGGCCGTCGCCCGCCGTCTGCACCTCGTGCCCGAGCGCGGCCAGCATCTCGGCCAGCAGCAACCGGGCATCCTCGTTGTCATCGACGACCAGGATCCGCCGCTTGGTCGACGACGGCGACACCGGCACGGCGATCGGTTCCGGCACCGCGACGAGGGGCTGGCTGAGCATCGGGAGCCGGATCACGAACGTGCTCCCGAGCTTCGGCCCTGCGCTGTGCGCTTCGACCTCGCCACCGTGCATCTCGACGAGTGATCTCACGAGCGTGAGACCGAGCCCGAGCCCGCCCTCGGCGCGCGCGACATCCTGATAGCCCTGGACGAACAGATCGAACACACGCGGCAACAGCTCCAGGGAGATCCCGTGGCCATCGTCGCGGACCTCGATCTCGAGCTGACGATCCGTGGGGCGCACGCGCAGTACGATGTGGCCTCCGGCCTGGGTGTACTTGGCCGCGTTGGTCAGCAGGTTTGCGAACACCTGGACAAGGCGACCCTCGTCCCCGGCGACGACCAGCGGGCGCGGCGGGACCTCGACCTCGAACTGCTGGCCGTTCTTCTCGAACTGCGGGATCGCGATCTCGACGGCCTTGGCCAGCGCGTCGCGGAGGTCCATCGGTTGCTTCTTGAGCTCGACCTTGCCGCGCGAGACCCGCGACACGTCGAGCAGGTCGTCGACCAGGCGGATCATCTGCCTGACCTGACGCTCGATCACCTGGTGCTCGCGCACGGAGCTGGTGTCACCCCGCAACTTGAGCAGCTGGAGGGCCGACACGATCGGCGCGAGCGGGTTGCGCAGCTCGTGCCCGAGCATCGCGAGGAACTCGTCCTTGGTGCGATTGGCTTCCTCGGCCGCGAGCCGCGCGGCACGCTCGTCCTCCGATCGCCGGCGGTCGGTCAGATCGCGCGTCACCTTCGAGAACCCGACCAGGTGCCCTTCCTCATCGTGGATCGCGCTGATCACGACATTCGCCCAGAACCGGGTGCCGTCCTTGCGCAGTCGCCAACCCTCGTCCTCGAACCGACCCTCACGGCTCGCGACCTCGAGCTCGTGCTCGCACTTGCCGGCCCGGATGTCCACCTCGGGATAGAACCGCGAGAAGTGACTGCCGATCACCTCCTCTGCGCGATAGCCCTTGATCCGCTCCGCACCGGTGTTCCAGGTCGCGATGTTGCCCCCCGGATCGAGCAGGAAGATCGCGTAGTCCTTGAGGCTCTCGACCAGCAGGCGAAACCGCTCCTCCGCTGTACGCCGGCGATTCTCCGCTCGCTTGCGCTCGGTCAGGTCGCGCGTGACCTTCGCGAAGCCGACGAGCTCGCCCGCCGCATCGCGGATCGCGGTGATCACCACGCTCGCCCAGAACCGGGTGCCGTCCTTGCGCAGCCGCCAGCCCTCGTCCTCGTGCCGGCCGGTGCGGCTCGCACCCTCGAGCTCGAGCTCGCACTTGCCTGCCTGGATGTCGGCCGCTGGATAGAACGCGGAGAAGTGGCGGCCGATGATCTCGTTGGCCTCGTAGCCCTTGAAGTGTTGCGCGCCCGCGTTCCAGGTCGCGACGTTGCCCGCCGGATCGAGCATGAAGATCGCGTAGTCCTTGATGCTCTCGACCAGCATCCGGAACAGCTGGTCGGACTCGGCGAGCCTGCGCGTCTGCGACGCGAGGCGGTCCTCGAGCACGCCTTCGGTCAGGGCGCGACGGTCCACCTCACGCTGCAGCGTGACGGTCCGCTTCCGAAGCTCCACCTCGACGGACTTCGGTTTGTCGGACGACGACATCACTCCATCATACAGAAATCGCTGCAACTCGCGATCCTGGGACTGCCTGGCCTCCCAGCAGCCGCGACGCGATGCGATCCAGCGAGGCCCGGCGTGCGCCCAGGCTGGGCACCAGCGTCGAGAGCATCAGCTCGTCAGCCTCGATCTCGCGGGCGAGGGCCGGCAGCCGTTCGGCGACCAGCGCCGGGCCCCCGATCACCGCGCCCTCGAAGAACTCGTCACAGATCGCCTGCTCCCCGGGCGTGAACCTGTGGGCGAGCGCCTCCTCGATCGAGACGATCGGCGCGCGCTTGCCGGTGCGCGAGTTGACGATCGCGACCTTCATCGGCGCCGCCAACCGCTCGGCTTCGGCGTCGTCCTCGCCGCAGATCGTGGTCACCGCACACATCGCGTAAGGCTGGGCGAGCCGCGCGGACGGCACGCCGTTGCGGCGGTAGTGCGCGATCGCCTCGCGCGCCGAGCGCATCGCGAAGTGGCCTGCGAACGCATAGTGCACGCCGAGCTGCGCGGCGATCGATGCACCCGCGAGCGTCGAGCCCAGCATCCAGATCGTCCCGGCCGGCACGTCCGACGGCATCGGCACCAGCTTCGCGAACGGATGCCGCTCGGGGAACGCGCCGTCCTCGAACGCCAGGAGCTCCGCGAGCTGATGGTTGACCTCGGTGTCGTGTCGGCGCAGCGCGGACGCCGCGACCGGATCGGTACCCGGCGCGCGACCGAGGCCGAGATCGATACGATCGGGTGCGAGCGCCTCGAGCGTGCGGAACACCTCGACGACGTGCAGCGGAGCGTGGTTCGGGATCATGATCCCGCCGGCGCCGATCCGGATCCGCTGGGTCCGCGCGGCGGCGTACGCGATCAGGACCTCGGGCGCCGACGTCGCGATGCTCGCCATGTTGTGGTGCTCGGCGAACCAGTAGCGCGTGAAGCCGAGCTGGTCGGCGAGCACGGCGAGCTCCACCGACTCGCGGATGGCCGCGCTCGGCTCGACCCCGACCCCGACCGGAGACAGATCGAGCACGGACAGCGGAAGTGTCATCTGCGCAGCTTGCCGCGCAGCGGGGTAAAAGCACGCCTACTCGGCGGGTTCCGACGGCTCGGCGGGCGTGGCCGACGCGGTCGACTCGGTCGACTCGACCGGCGCGCCCGGCGCGGAGGCCGCGGCCTCCTTGCGATCGCCGAGTCGTCGGTAAAGCGACCGGCGATCGATCCCGAGGATCCGCGCGGCCTGGGTCTTGTTGCCATTGACCGCGGCGACGACCTGGCGCACGTAGCGCTGAGACAGCTCGTCGATCGTCATCAGCTCGGCGATCGACGCGGTCGGCACGACGAGCTGGGTCGGATCCTCGGTCAGGAGCTTCGGCGGCAGGTCGTTGATCGTGATCTCGTCGAGCCGGCACAGCGCGACCGCACGCTCGACGCAGTTCTCGAGCTCGCGGATGTTTCCCGGCCAGTCGTAGTCGATCAGCCGGCGCGCCGCCGAGGTCGAGAAACCACGCACGGCCTTGTTGATCCGAGCTGCGGAGCGCTGGAGGAAGAACTGGGCGAGCTGCAGGATGTCGCCGGAGCGCTCGCGCAGCGGCGGCACCGAGATCGGGACGACGTTGATCCGATAGTACAGATCCTCGCGGAACCGCTTCTCCTCGACCTCGTGCTCGAGATCGCGATTGGTCGCGGTGACGATCCGTGCGCGGACATCCATCTCGGTGTCACCGCCAACCGCACGCACCTTGCGCTCCTGCAGCACGCGCAGCAGCTTGACCTGCATCTCGACCGGCATCTCGCCGATCTCGTCGAGGAAGATCGTGCCGGCGCCGGCCTGGACAAACAGGCCGCGGCGCGAGGTCTGCGCATCGGTGAACGCACCGCGCGTGTGACCAAACAGCTCGCTCTCGAGCAGCGGGCCTGGCATCGCGGCGCAGTTGACCGCGACGAACGGTTCGTTGCGGCGCGCGGACTGGTTGTGGATCGCCTTCGCGACCAGCTCCTTGCCGGTCCCGGACTCGCCGGTGATGAGGATCGTCGCGTCGCTGTCTGCGATCCGCGCGATCATGTCGATCATCTCGCGGACACTCGGGCTGGTGCCGACGATGCCGTCGACCGCCGCGTTGCGGGTCTCGCGCAGCCGCGTCACCTCGCGGCGCAGGCTCAAGTGCTCGACCGCACGGGCGACCGCGATCGCGAGCGCGTCGATCTTCACCGGCTTCGTGATGAAGTCGTAGGCGCCCACGCGGATCGCCTCGACCGCGCGTTCCAGGCTGGTCTCTCCCGTGATCACGATCGGGAGGACATCCGGGAAGTCGCGGCGCATCACCGAGCACAGCTCGATGCCCGACATCGCGCCCATGTTGACGTCGGTGACCACGGCATCCCAGGGGCGGATCGCGAGCTTTGACAGGCACTCGGGCCCGGAGTGGGCGACATCGGCCTCGTACCCGCGCTTCCTCAGGGCGTCCCTGATCAGGGAGGCGGCATCGACGTCATCATCCACGACCAGAACGCGGGCCTGCATCGCGGCACCTTACACGGTGGCGGGCGCCGACGCTCGCCGTGCGCGCGCGTCCGGAGCGTTCGCATCGGCCAGCCGAGACGCCCGTGATGCCGGGTGATCTTGCGCGGGACGGGGTGATACGGTCGAGAGGTGTCTGGTGCGGCGGTAGGGACGATCCACGGACTGCGTACGCTGCTCGCCGGCGCTCGCGACGCAATCATCTGTACCGACGACACCGGTGCGATCACGTTCTGGAACGCGGGCGCCCAGCGGATCTTCGACCGGACCGCGGACGAGGCGATCGGACGCCCGCTCGCGATCGCGTGGCCAAGCTGGCAGGCCATGGTCGGTCAGGTCACCCGCGTCACGGTGCCGGCGCGGAAGGGCACCGAGATCTTGCTCGAGGTCTCGCTGTCGCGATCCGAGGACGCGCCAGGGTTCATGGCGATCGCCCGTGAGCTGGCGGACGCGAGCGACCGCGCGCCTCAGGGACCCGACGCGTGCTACCGCAAGATCGTCGAGGCGACACGTGACGCGATCGTCATGGTCGATCGCGGCGGCAAGATCGGCTACGCGAATGGCAGGCTCGAGCAGGTCGTCGGCTTCGCTGCGCACGATCTGATCGGCGAGCCGGTGTGGCGCCTGATCCCGATTGACGACTCCGCTGCCGCGGGCGGACGCCTGGAGGCGCGCCGGCAGGGTTCGCCAGGGACCGGCGAGTTTCGCTTGCAGCATCGCGACGGCCGCGACGTCTGGGTCGCGCTCGAGTCGACCCCGCTCACGGATCTCGATGGCCGCTACGCCGGACTCATCGCAGTGCTGGTCGACATCACGGAGCGCCGCCGGCAGGAGGCTGAACGCCGGGATCTCGAGGCTCGGATGATGCTCGCGGACCGGCTGGCGTCGGTCGGGACGCTGGCCGCTGGCATCGCGCACGAGATCAATAACCCGCTCGCTTCGATCGTGGCGAACCTCGAGCTGGTGACCGAGGAGCTCCGCGCGCTCACCGATGGCCCCGGCGCGGGGGTCGCTCGCTGGCGGGACCTCGAGCAGATGACCCGCGAAGCGCGTGAGGGCGCCGAGCGCGTGAAGCACATCGTGCTCGGCCTGCGAACGTTCTCGCGCGTCGACACCGACCATCGTGTGGTCCTCGATCTTCGCAAGGTCCTGGATCTCGCGATCGAGCTCGCGGGAACCGAGCTCCGACACCGGGCGCGGCTGATCACCGACTATCGGGACGTGCCACCGATCGAGGCCGACGAGGGCCGGCTTGGGCAGCTGTTCCTGAACCTGATCGTCAACGCCACGCAGGCGTTGCCCGAGGGCGAGGCGGATCGCCACGAGGTCCGCATCGTGACCCGCACCGACGGGACGGGGCATGCACTGGTCGAGATCTGCGACTCGGGACCCGGCATCCCGCCGGAGCTGTTGTCGCGCATCTTCGATCCGTTCTTCACGACCAAGCCGATCGGCGTCGGGACCGGGCTCGGGCTCTCGATCTGTCATTCGCTGGTCACCGCGCTCGCCGGTGAGATCACGGCCGAGAGCCCACCGGGATCCGGTGCGATGTTTCGCGTGCGGTTGCCGCCCGTCAAGCCAGTGCCGAGCCCCGCGCGCAACACCTGTCACGCTGTGGTTGGCCCGGCGCGATCGGGACGGGTCCTCGTCGTCGATGACGACGCGATGGTCGCGAACACGCTGCGCCGCCTGCTCAGGCTGCACGACGTGCAGGTCGCGCTCAACGGACGCGAGGCCCTCGAGCTGTTGCGGCGCGATGCCGCGTTCGACGTCATCCTGTGCGATCTGATGATGCCCGAGATGACCGGTGCCGAGCTGTATCGCGTGCTGGCCAGCGAGCTCCCGAGCCTCGTCGAGCGGATCGTGATCCTGACCGGCGGCGCGTTCACGCCCGCTGCCCGCAGCTTCCTCGACGCGATCCCGAACGAGCGGATCGAGAAACCGTTCTCCACCCAGAGAATCCGAGACCTGGTGCAGCGGATGGTCCAGCAGGCGGGCGCCCGCGGCGGCTCGTAGAGCGTGAGCCTGCGTGCTCGGTACGTGGTAATCCTCCCTCCGAGATGAGCGCAGCTCCGGTCACGGTCACCCTCCCCGACGGCTCCCAGAAGCAAACCGCCGCCGGCACGACGATCGCGGAGTTCGTCAGAGATGCGATCGGACCCGGCCTGGCCAAGGCCGCCGTGCTGGCCAAGGCCAACGGCACCCCGGTCGATCTGTCGAGCCCGCTCGATCGCGACACCAGCCTCGAGATCATGACGACCAAGAGTGCCGAGGCGCTGGAGACCATCCGGCACGATGCCGCGCACATCGTCGCCGATGCGGTCCAGCGGCTGTTCCCGGGCACCCAGGTCACGATCGGCCCGTCGATCGAGAACGGTTTCTACTACGACTTCGATCGCGGCCAGCCATTCTCCGATGTCGAGCTGCAGCAGATCGAAGAGGAGGCCAATCGGATCGTCGCCGCCGATCTCGGCTTTGTCCGCACCGAGGTCTCGCCCGATCAGGCGCGAGAGCTGTTCGGTGGCAAGGGCGAGACGTTCAAGCTCGAGATCATCGAGGACATCATCTCGCGCGGGGCCACGACCCTCACGCTCTACCGCCACGGCGACTGGGTCGACTTCTGCGAGGGTCCGCACGGACCGTCGACCGGCCGTGTCGGGGTGATCAAGATCCTGAGCTCGTCGGCGGCGTACTGGCGCGGTGATCATCGCAACAAGACGCTGCAGCGGATCTACGGCACGGCGTTCTTCGACAAGAAGGGCCTCGACGCCTGGCTCAAGCAGCGCGAGGAGGCCGAGAAGCGCGATCACCGCCGGCTCGGCAAGGACCTCGACCTGTTCCACTTCCATCCGTACTCGCCGGGCGCCCCGTTCTGGACCCCGAAGGGCACCGCGATCTACACGACGCTCGCCGCATACATGCGCCACCTCGCGCTTGGCAACGGCTACGTCGAGATCAAGACGCCGCTGCTCTACAACAAGGGGCTGTGGGAGACCTCGGGCCACTGGGGCAAGTACAAGGAGAACATGTTCCTGATCGAGGACAGCGACGCGAAGGCGGCCGGGGATCCGGACCCGCATCACTTCTCGCTGAAGCCGATGAACTGCCCGTCGCACCACCTGTATTACGGGTTCAAGAAGCAGAGCTATCGCGACCTGCCGATGCGGCTCCACACCCAGGACGTGCTGCACCGCAACGAGGCCGCCGGCTCGCTCGGCGGCCTGACGCGCGTCCGCCAGTTCGCACAGGACGACGCGCACATCTACTGTCGCGAGGACCAGATCGCCGACGAGGTCCAGCGGTTCGTCAAGTTGCTCGACCACGTCTACAACGCGGTCGGCCTGCAGTACGCCGCGAAGTTCGCGACCCGCCCGGCGCAGCGAATCGGCGACGACGCGATGTGGGATCGCGCGGAGTCCGCGCTCAAGTCCGCGCTCGATGCGCTGGCGCTGCCGTACGAGCTCAAGCCGGGGGATGGCGCGTTCTACGGACCCAAGATCGACTTCGACGTCTCGGACAGCATCGGTCGCAAGTGGCAGCTCGGCACGATCCAGCTCGACTACGCGGCGCCCGAGCGGTTCGACCTCACGTACGTCGGCGAGGATGGCAAGAACCACCGGCCGGTCGTGCTGCATCGCGCGATCTATGGCTCGTTCGAGCGCTTCATCGCGATCCTGATCGAGCACTTCGCCGGCGCGTTCCCGGTGTGGCTCGCCCCGGTGCAAGTCGCGGTCGTCACGGTGACCGATCGGGTGAACGATCACGCGCACAAGGTGATGGCGCGGCTCGCGGCCGCCGGCGTCCGCGTCGCGTTCGACGCCGGCAATGGCACCATGCAGTCCAAGGTCCGCGACGCGTCGCTCCAGAAGATTCCTTACACCGTCGTGATCGGTGACAAGGAGGTCGAGACCGATCAGGTCAGCGTCCGCACGTTCGGCGCCGACAAGGCCAAGATGGAGATCCTGCCGTTCGATGCGTTCGTCCAGCGGCTGGCCGAGCAGTCACGCTTTCCGTGACAACCAGCTAAGCTGCCATCTCATGCGGTTCTGGTTCGTGCTCCTCGCCGTGCTGCTCGTCGCAGCGCCGCTCGGCGCGACGGCGACCGGCGCTGCCGAGACCGAAACCGTGAGCTGGGCGGCCGACGACGACATCTCGATCGCCCCTGTCGCGCTCGTGCCGCCGCCCGAGCGGGTCGAGACGATCCGGCTGACCCGCAAGCGCGTCACGCTCGCCCCGGCGCCGACCGGCGACCCGGTGTTCCGGCCGCCGCGCGCGCGCTGAGCTCGTCCGTCACCTCTCGTCTCGCGGGCGCCCCGCCGTGGGCGCGTCCATCCCCGTGGGTTTTTCACAGGAGCTCCTGAACGTCATGCTCGAGATGCTTTCCTCTCCCGAGGTCTGGTTGAGCTTTGCAACGCTGGCCGCGCTCGAAGTCGTGCTCGGCGTCGACAACATCATCTTCATCGCGATCCTCTCGGGTCGCTTGCCGGTCGAGCAGCGCGAGCGTGCGCGCAAGCTCGGGCTCGCCGGCGCGTTCGTGTCGCGGCTCGCGCTGCTCGGCGCGATCTCGTGGATCGTGCGGCTCGACACGCCGCTGTTTCACGTGCTCGGCCAGGGGTTCTCCGGCAAGGCACTGATCCTCCTGCTCGGCGGCTTGTTCCTGCTCTACAAGGCGACCAAGGAGATCCACGACAAGCTCGAGTCGGCGAACGACGAGCCGGGCAGCGGGCTCAAGGCCGCGGCGTCGTTCGGCAGCGTGATCTTCCAGATCGTCCTGCTCGACATGGTGTTCTCGATCGACTCGGTGATCACCGCCGTCGGGATGACGGATCACGTGGCGATCATGGTCGCGGCCAACGTGGTCGCGCTCGTCGTGATGCTGCTGGTCGGCCGCCAGATCAGCGAGTTCGTCGAGCGACATCCGTCGGTCAAGGTGCTCGCGCTGTCGTTCCTGCTGATGATCGGCCTCGTGCTGGTATCCGAGGCGTTCGGCGTCCACGTCCCGAAGGGCTACATCTACGGCGCGATGGGGTTCTCGGTGTTCGTCGAGATGATCAACATCCGCACGACCCGCAAGACCCGCGCCGTGCAGCTGAACCGGACGCCGACGGTCGGCGAGATTCCTCGGTAGCGCGCTTCGCTGGAATACCTGGCGGCCGACCCGGGGTACGCTGAGCCGTGTCGACCCGCTGCCTGATCCCTCTCCTGCTCGCGGCGTGTAGCAACACGGCACCGCAAGCATCGCGTCAGCCGCCCCCTGTCACCCAGGCGAGTACCCCCGCCGCCGCGACGCTCGCTGCGAGCGAACGCGAAGCCAGGTCGCAGGCCGCGGTCGCCGCGCTGATCGGATCGACGCCCCCGGCGTGGCAGGCCGAGCGCTGGATGAACTCGCCCGCGCTCGAGCTCGGCCAGCTCCGTGGTTCGGTCGTGCTGGTCCGCTGGTTGACCGCCGGCTGCCCGTTCTGCTCGACCACCGCACCGGCGCTGCGTGCGTTCGACCGCGCGTACGGCAAGCGCGGGCTCCGCGTGGTCGGCATGTATCACCACAAGGAGGAGACGCCGTTCGATCCCAAGGTCTACGAGGCGACCGCGAAGAAGTACGAGTTCACGTTCCCGATCGCGGTCGATCCCGAGTGGCGGACGCTGCACAGCTGGCTGCGCGATGCCGCCGGCAACCCGGTCGATACCGGATGGACCAGCGTCACGTTCGTGCTCGACAAGCAGGGCGTGATCCGCCACGTCCATCCGGGTGGTTCGTATGTCGAGGGCGAGCCCGGTCACACCGAGCTGCGCGCGGTGATCGAGCGCTTGCTGGCGGAGTAGTTCGCGCTCGCGACGCGAGTGCTACCGTGCAGACACATGCGCGTCCTCGGCATCGGCGATCACAACGATCTCGGTTCGGTCTATCTCCAGCTCGCGCGCGAGGGCCACGACGTCCGCGTGCACATCGCCGAGCCGATCTCGCACGATGTCCTCGCCGGGCTGGTGACGCGGGTCGATAACTGGGAGCGCGAGCTCGCATGGGTCCGCGGCGGTGACGACGCCGGGCTGATCCTGTTCGAGGAGCTCGGACGCGGGGCGCTGCAGGATCGGCTGCGCCGCGAGGGGCATCGCGTGCTCGGCGGTAGCGCGCTCGGCGATCGCCTCGAACAGGACCGCGCCTACGGGCAACAGGTGCTGGCCGGGCTCGGCCTCCCGATCTTGCCGACACGCGAGTTCGGGAGCCTCGACGACGGCATCGCCCACATCGCAAGCGAGCCCCGGCGCTGCGTGCTGAAGTTCAACGGCTCCTCGTTCACCTCCGACATGAACTACGTCGGTGCGCGCGAGGATGGCGCCGATGTCGCAGCGGTCCTGCGCCGCCACCGCCAGACCTGGGAGGACGACTACGACGAGCCGCCCAGCTTCGTGCTGGTCGACTACGTGCGCGGTGTCGAGACCGGGCTCGGTGCGTTCTTCAACGGGGAGCAGTTCGTCGGGCCGGTCAACCTCGACTGGGAGCACAAGCGGCTGTTCGCCGGGGACCTCGGCGAGCTCACGGGCGAGATGGGGACGGTGGTCACGTATCGCGGCGGCGACAAGCTGTTCGCCGCCACGCTCGGCCGGATCGCGCCGCTGCTGCGCGAGGCCGGGCACGTCGGGTACGTCAACCTCAACACGATCATCAACGCCGACGGCGTGTGGCCCCTCGAGTTCACGTGTCGGTTCGGCTATCCCGGGTTCGCGATCCTGACGTCGCTGTTCGCAGAGCCACTTGGCCACGCACTCGCGGCGGTCGCGGGCGGCGGAGCCACTCCGATCGCGACCCACGATGGCTATGCGGTCGGCGTCGTGCTCAGCGTCCCGCCGTTCCCGTACCACCACGGCTACGACGAGCTGTCGAAGGGGTTGCCGATCTTGCTCGACGGCATCACCGCCCCCGAGCGCGCGCACCTTCACTTCGGTGAGGTCGCGCGTGCCGGCGAGGAGCTGGTGACCGCAGGCGTCATCGGCTTCGTGATGGTCGTGACCGGATGTGGCGCGACGATCGAGGACGCGCAGCAGGCGGCCTACGGCGTCGCACGCAAGGTCGTGGTGCCGAACGTTCGCTACCGCAGCGACATCGGCGACGTGTTGCGCGCGACCGGGCTCGCCGAGCTCACGCGGCTCGGCTGGCTGTAGGGCCGGTCAGGCGACGCCGAGCTCGCGGCGATAGCGCACGAAGCAGCGCTCGCCAGCGACCAGCCGCATCAGCGCACCCTCGGCGATCGCACGGGCAGCACGCGGCTCGGCCGCGACGATCGGGCGCAACACCTCGCTGTTCCAGGCCGCGGAGTGCTTGATGTCGAGCGTCGCGTGAAGCGCGAAGTAGTGCCTCGCGCGCGCGGGCACGGCGAGCCGCTTGAGCCCTGCGTTGACGCACTTCGCGCGCCCCGGGGCCGTCAGCTCGATCGCGCCGAGTGCACCGAGCGAGTGGTAGGTGTAGTGCCGATTCGTGGCGAGCCCCATCATGATGTTGCCGAGCGCGATCGACTCCCAGACGATCGGGATCGCCTTGAGATCGTCGAGCCCGAGCTCCGCCGCGAGGCGCGACAGCATCGGGCCGTGCATGCCGTTCACGTTGCCGCGGCCCATCTCGTCCCAGTAGTTGCGCGCGAGCTCGAGCTTGGGGCGGTCCGCGAGCTTCAGCTGGGTCAGGGCGACGAGATCTTCGAACCCGGCCTCGCCCGCGACCTCTTGATGGAGAAACCATCGCATCTGGTCAAGCGTCGCGTGGTGCTCGAGCCAGGGAAACAACGCGTCGTACTGGCCGGGCCCGGTCTGCTCGAGCGCCTCGTACCACGCGATGAAGTCGTCGGGATCGGTCGGTGCCGTCGCGGCTCGATCATGGATCGCCGCGCGCTCGAGCTCGAGCACCTCGACTTCGAGGTTGCGAAGCGCGTGCTCCTCCGCGAGATCGGCACGCCACGTGGTTACAGGAAATCGCGCCGACAGCCGATCGGCATTCTTGGTGGCCAGCTGCGCATGGAAGTCCTCGAGCATCGCGGCCCTACGGTGCAAAGTGTAGGCCCGGCCCGGCATTTGCTCCGACCTCGCGACATGCGCTTCATCGCCAGTCGCCCGACCTGCAGGGGCGCCCTGCACGCCGTGTCGCCCGGGTGCCAGTACCAGATCGCCTGGGAGATCAACCCTCACATGATCGTGGGTTCCGTGCATCCCGAGCGCGCTGTGGCACAGCACGCCGCGCTGGTCCGCGCGGTGCGGAGTCTGGGCATCGATCTTCAGATGCTGCCGTTCGTGCACGCCGCTTTCGACTCGGTGTTCTGCAAGGATAATGGAATCTTTATACGAGACCGGGGCACCACCCGCGCCCTGCTCGCCCGGCCGAGATTTTCCGAGCGCCAGCAGGAGCAAGCGGTGCGCGCCGCCGACCTCGTGCGTGCCGGGATCGAGCTCCACCCCGATCCCGCAGACCTCGAGGGCGGCGACGTGATCGTGATCCCCGGGCGATGCGCCTTGCTCGGGCACGGCTTTCGATCGTACCGCGCGGCTGCCCCGGCGCTCGAGCGCTTCCTCGGCCTGCCCGTGCTCCCGGTCGAGCTCGTCGATCCGGCGCTCTATCATCTCGATACCGCGATCGCCGCGCTCGCTGACGGCACCTTGCTGGTGTGCGACGAGGCGCTCGCGCCGGGCGCGCGTCGCGAGCTGAACGCGCTCGGGCTTGGCGAGGTGTTCAGCGTGTCGCGCGACGAGGCCGTGCGGTTCGCGCTGAATCTCGTCGAGATCGGAGACGCGATCGTGACCGGGACCGAGTCCGCCGAGGTCCGCGCGATCCTCGCCACGCGCGGCAAGCGCGTCGTCTATACGCCGCTCGACGAGTTCCATCGTGCGGGCGGCAGCGTCGCGTGTTTGCTCGCGCCGGTCCACGATCAGCAGGCCGTCGCGACCGCCGCCACCACGGCGATCCGTTCCACCGCGGCATAGGCCGGCGCGTCGAGCTCCTCGCCGAACACGTCGGGGTCGAGCTCCTCGTAGCTCCAGCGTGCACCCGCGGCCTCGAACACCGGCACGAGCGCGGCACGCACCACGTCGTGGCCGTCGACGATCGCCGCGCCGGTGTAGAGCACGAGTCGACCACCCGACACGAGACGCGCGAGCCCCTCGCGCACGATCCGGACCGCGAGCCCCTCGCCCGCTGATCCTCCACCATCGCGATAGATCCGGTGACCGTCGTCGAGCAAGTACGGCGGATTCGCGATCACGAGGTCGAGGTCACCGGCGACCGGCGCGAACAGATCCCCAGTCACGAGCTCCACGCGATCGGTCACGCCGGCGAGCTCTGCGTTGACGCGCGCGAACCGCACCGCCTGGGGATTGATATCCGCGAGCACGAGCCGGTCGACGCGCGAGGCGAGCGAGAGCGCACCCGCACCTGACCCGCAGCCGACGTCCACGCACCGCTGTGCACGATCGATGCGCGCCGCGAGCAACGTGCAGAACCGGTAGGTATCCGGCCCGAAGAACACTGCCGCCTCGTCGACGGTGGGATACGGCGAGTGTGCGTAGAGCCCGTCGCCCAGGGTCGAGAACCGCACGGTTGGCTGGTAGCGCGCGCCCGCGGGCACGACCCAGCCGGTGTGCTGCAACCGATGGAGCAAGGCATCCGGCACGAGCCCGGCTTCGAACGCACGGCTCCAGCCGAACGCATCCCGAAGCGACCGCGCCGGCCGCGCGCGCGCATTGTTGCGGCGATGGGTCTCGGGCGTCACCGTGGTGAACGCGTAGCGCTGCTGGCGCAGGAAGCGTCCGAGCTCGAGGAGCGCTTGATCTTGCTCGTCCACGTCGCGTGGATAACACGATCGTGAGCGCGTGGTCGTGGTCGCATTACTTGTGGCGCGTGAACCGACCACTGCCGCGAGCGAGTCGCGGCGGTGGCTTCGCCGCGTTCGCGTTGAGTCGCGCGACGAGTGCACGCGTCCGGCCAGCCGCGATCGGGCAGCCGATCGCAACCGCATGCTGGTGGGCGGCGAGCGCCGTCTGCTGGGCCTGCGACCGCCGGCCGAGCGAGTCGTAGAGCGCGGCCAGCACGCTCTCGATCCGCCATGCTTCGAGATCGGGCTCGGCGCTCCCGGGTCCGCGAACGAGCATCGCCAGCCCGGCCTCGAGCTCGAACACGGCCGCCCGCGGATCGTGCTTGTCGATCAGCTTGCCGGCGCGGTCGAGCGTCGCCGAGATCATGTCGTGCACGCGGGTCACCGGCACGGCCTCGGCGGTGACGGGCGGCATCGCGGTCCGCCCGGCCCATTGCCGGGTCGGCCGGGTCTCGAGGTCGCTCGACGGGGTGATGCGCACGCGCGCGAGCTCGACCGTGGACATCAGCGCCTCGCCCATCAGCGCAGCGTCGAGCACCGCCGCGAAGTCGCGTGCGCTGGCGAACCGGGCGGCAGGCGTCTTCGCCAGCGCGCGCAGGACGAGCCGGTCGATCGCCGCAGACAGGGCGCGCTCGGGCACGCGCACGGACGGCGGGACCACCGGTTCGTTGACGTGCGCTTCGAAGATGTCGGCCGAGCTCGCAAATGGCGTGACGCCCGCGAGCATCTCGTACAGGATCACACCCACCGCATAGAGGTCCGCCGCGACCGAAGGCGCGCCTCCGGTGATCAGCTCCGGGGCCATGAAGGCCGGCGTCCCGGCGAGCGTGTCCTCGGGAGGCAGCTCGCGGGACAGCGTCCGCGCCAGCCCGAAGTCGATGATCGTGACGCGGTCCTGGTCTCCGATCAGCACGTTGCTGCTCTTGATGTCGGCGTGGACGACCTTCGCGTCGTGGATCGCGGACAGGCCGGTCAGGATCTGCGCCGTGATCGCGAACGCGCGATCGATCGACAGCGGCCCCTCGACATCGACCACCTGGCGCAGGGTGATGCCAGGCACGTAGCTCATCACGAGCTGCGGCTGGCCATCGGTCCCCGTCCCGTGCTCGACCTTGCGAACGACGTTGTGGTGCATGACGCGCTCGAGCAATCGCGACTCGTTCGCAAACCGCTCGACCACCGAGCGATCCATCGCGAGCGTCTTGCGCACGTGCTTGACCGCGACGGGCTCGCCGGCCGCGTCGTGTGCAGCGTAGACCTCACCCATTGCACCTTTGCCGAGGAGCTTGTGGCGCGGGTACTTGGTCATGGGTCAGCGTCCAGCATGACGCATGCCGTGCGTCTACCGGTTCAAAACTGACCGAAACCTCACGGAGTGAGCCGCGAGCACACCGTCGACTGAGTCGTCGGGTACCCATGGGGTAGCGATCGACCCGGTCAGCGGTCGCGAACCTGACCGCTTCCACGCGCCAGGCGCAACGGCTTGCGGGCGACCCCGTGCCCCATCCGACCCAGCACGGCCTGCGTCCGCGCGGCGGCGATCGGGCAGCCGACCGCCAATGCGTGCTCGTGCGCAGCGAGCGCGAGCTGCTTCGCGCGACTCTTGTTGCCGACACTGTCGTACAGCGCTGCGAGGACGCTCTCGATTCGCCACGCCTCGGCGTCGAGCTCGTCGGTTCCGGGTCCACACGCGAGGGGCGCGAGTCCAGCTTCGAGCACGGTAATGGCGCGGAGGAGATCGTGGCTCTCGATCAGGCGACCCGCCCGATCGAGCGTCGCCGTGATCTTTTCCTGCAGGGTCTCGACGGGCTTGCGGGTCGCGATCGCGGGCTGCTTGTGTGCCCACTCCTTGGTCGGCCGCACTTCCTCGCGCGTCGTTGCGGCACGCGATGGCAGCTCGACGGTGGCCGTCAGATCGACGGTCGCGGTGAGCCACTCTCCAACCAGCGCCGCGTCGAGCGCCGCGGCAAACTCGCGCGCCGTCGCGAACCGCGCGGCCGGATCCTTCTCGAGCGCACGCAGGATCACCCGGTCCACCGCCGGTGACAGCGCGCTCTCGGGCACGCGCACCGACGGCGCGATGACGGCATCGTGGCGGTGCGCATCGAGGACGTCGGCGGCGCCGGAGAATGGGGTCGTGCTGGTCAGCATCTCGTAGATGATGATGCCGACGGCGTAGAGATCGGAGGCCACCGAGGGCGCCCCGCCGGTGATCAGCTCGGGTGCCATGAACGCCGGCGTGCCCTGGAGCAGGGTCTCGGCGAGCGCGTCACGCGACAGTGCGCGCGCCAGCCCGAAGTCGATGATCGTGACGCGGTCTTGCTCGCCGACCAGCACGTTGTTGCTCTTGATATCGGCGTGGACGACACCGGCATCGTGGATCGCGTCGAGCCCGGTCAGGATCTGCGCGGCGATCGCGAACGCCCGCCCGACCCGCAGCGGCGACTCGCGGTCGAGCAACTTGGACAGCGTGATCCCCGGGACGAAGTTCATCACCAGGCACGGGTCGCCGTCGACGTCACCAGCCTCATCGACGACGCGAACCACGTTGTGGTGCATCACCCGCCCGAGCAGGCGCGCCTCGTTGGCGAGCCGGTCGATCATCGCCGGATCCATCGCGAGCGTCTTGCGCACGTGCTTCACCGCGACCGTGTGGCCCGCGGAATCTTCGGAGGCGTACACCTCGCCCATCGACCCCTTACCGAGCAACCCGCGACGCGCGTAGTTCGCCATGCAGACGTGCTGAGCATGGAGCGTGCCGGGCTCGCCACCGCCTCGAAGCGCCGCGATCGTCGCTGCGCGGGCTCGAACGGGTGACCCACCCACGAGCGCCGTGAGTCGCCCGCTACCCATGGGCTCACCCAGCACCCACCCCGCAGGTCGAGCCCGCGCAAACCCTGCGCTAGGATGCGCAGCTTGCAACGCCCCGACCAGCCGGTGCTGTCCGTCGCCACGCTCGTCGCGATGGCGGTGAGTGCGACGGTGCTGATCGCCTACGCCTGGCACTTCCTGCCGTTCATCTCGGACGACGCACTGATCTCGCTGCGCTACTCGGAGCGCCTGCTCGCCGGCGACGGCCTGACCTGGACCGCCGGCGAACGCGTCGAGGGCTACTCGAATCTCCTGTGGGTGCTCGCGGTCGCGGGGGTGTCGCCGCTGGTCGGCGGAGACCTGATCGTCGCGGCCCGACTCCTCGGCGTGGCTTCGATGCTCGCCGTGATCGGTGCGCTGTACCGCGCCTACTGGCCGGCAACCGCGCGCGAGCTCGTGGCGCCGACCGTGGCAGCGCTATCGTTCGCGGCGTCGGCCCCGATCGCGGTGTGGGCGATCGGTGGGCTCGAGCAAGCGCTGGTCGCCGGGCTACTCGCCTGGTCGCTCGCGCTGACGGTCCCACTCGCCGACGTGCCCGTCGCGTCGTCCCGCTCGCTGCTGCGCGCGGGCCTCCCGCTCGCGCTGCTCTGCATCACGCGCCCGGACGGTGCGCTGTTCGCGTTCGCGATCGGCCTCGGCCTGCTGGCCGTGCGGCCCAAGCGCTGGGCGTCCGTGAAGCTCGTGGTGGTGCTCGCGATCCTACCGCTGGCGTTCGTCGGCGGTCAGCTGGCGTTCCGGCTCGCCTACTACGGCGAGTGGGTGCCCAACACCGCGCACGCGAAGGTCAGCGTCTCGGCGGTCCATGTCCATCAGGGGCTGCGCTACGTGGTTGGCGGTGCGCGCGCGATGCCGGTCATCCTCGCTGCGGCCGCAGTCACGCTCGTGCTGGTGTTCGTCCGCGGCCGCGCGCGGCGGATCGGTGTGTTGATCATCCCGTTCGTCGTGTGGCCGGCATACGTGATGACGATCGGCGGTGACATCTTCCCCGCATATCGCCACCTGATCCCGCTGGTCGTGATCGCGGTGTTCATCGTCGCCGAGGCGACCGCGTGGCTGTCGACGCTCGGCCGCCGCGTGTCGGCGGGCGTGGTCGCCTTCGGTCTGGTGCCGCTCACCCTGGTCGCGGGCCATCGGCACCCCGAGGTCCAGCGCGCGCGCGACGAGCGCTGGGAATGGCAAGGCCAGGTCGTCGGCGAGATGTTGCAGCGCGCATTTGGAACCCGGGCGCCCCTGCTCGCAGTCGATAGCGCGGGCTGCCTGCCCTACTTCTCGAAGCTCCTCGCGCTGGATCTCCTGGGGTTGAACGATCGCTACCTCGCGACTCATCCGCCACCTGGCTTCGGCGATGGCTGGCTCGGTCACGAGCTCGGGGATGGGGCCTACGCGCTCCGCCGCAAGCCGGACCTCGTGCTGCTGTGCGGCCCGCTCGGCCCCGAGCCACTCGGGAATGATCAGGGCTGTTTTCGCAGCGGGATCGAGATGGTCGCGACTCCGCAGTTCCACCTCGACTACGCGAAGGTCCAGTTCGAGACCGGGACGCTGGTCGGCATGATCTGGGTTCGCCGTGATGGTCGCGTCGGCGTCCAACGCGAGCCGGGCCGCATCGTGATTCCCGGTCACCTGATCGCCGCGAACCCTGCGACGCGCGTGCGTGCGGCCGCGGACGGCTCGCTCGAGGCAGCGGTGGCGGCCGCGCGCCCGGCCAGGCTGCAGCAGCTCGCGGTCACCGCGGGCACGTGGGTGATCGACGCGCGCGCGAGCGGGCCGTTGCGGATCCGGATCGCCGCCGAGGGTCAGCTGCCGATCGAAGGCGCGCCGCCGCTCGAGCTCGCGATCGCCGCCCCGCGAGATGTCACGATCGAGGTCACCACGGCGGGTCCGGAGATCGCCCTCGCCGAGCTCGTGCTGCGCCGGCGCTGACGACTTCCCCTTCGACCGGCATGCCGTAGAGTTCGGCCGTGAGCACCTCTCTCGACGATCGCCTGCGCGCCGCCAATGCGGCTGCGACGGAGCGCGTTCACCTCGCGCACCTGAAGACCTCGCTGTCCACCGAGCTCGCAAATCAGAACCAGCGCGTCCAGCGCCTCGCGCGCGAGCTCGACCGCGAGCGCCAGGATGTCGCCGCGCTCCAGACCGGCGTCGCCGGGTTCCTGCATGACGTGCTCGGCCTCGGCGCGGAGCAGATGGCGGTCGAGCAGCGCGAGGCGCTCGAGGCCCAGGTCCGGCTCCGCGAGGCGGTCGCGACGCGCGATCAGCTGCGCAGCCAGGTCGAGGCGATCGACAGCCGGCTCGCCGCGCTGACGCCCGCGAAGCTCGAGGCCGAGCTGCGCGCCGCGCGGGCCGAGAAGGAGGCCCACCTGCTCGAGCACGATGCCTCGAGTGGTGCCGAGCTCACCGAGCTCGACATCCGGACCACGTCGCTCGACATCGAGCTGGTGCCGCTCCACGAGGCGGTGCAGACCGGCGGGGCCGCGCTCGCGGTGCTGGCCGAGCTGATCGCGACGATCGATCAGGCGCGCGCCCCATCCAAGCGCGACAAACATGTCGATCGCGCCCGCGGCCTGGCGGGGGAAGCCCAGGGCAAGCTGGTCGTGTTCCACCGCGCGGTCGACGAGCTGGCGATCCCCGACAATGCGCAGCCGTTCACGCACTCGATCGAACCGAGCGATCGCGCGCCGTTCGTCGATCCGTGGCTGCGCCTGCTGTTCGCGTCGGGCCTCACCCCTGCGCGCCAGGAGCTGGTGGACCGCCACGAGCGGCTTCGGCATCAGCTCGCCCCCATCCTTGCGCGTCGCGACGAGCTCGCCGGTCGCCGTGAGACGCTGGTCGCGGCCCGCGATCACCTGCTCGAACCAGCGCGCGCCAGCTGATTCAGATCACGGCAACGCGACGGCGGAACACGTCGACGATGGCCGAGAGCGCGGCGCGGAGCCGGGACCGCGGCGCCGGCGGCAGCGTGGGCAGCGCCGCGACTGGCTCGCTGTCGATCAGCTGGGTCTCGAGATCGACCTCGATCGAGGTCGGCGCACGCGACACCGGCACGTCGAGGGAATCGAGCACGCGCAGCATCTGGCTGACCTTGGGCGCCTCGCACGCGAACGCCCAGCTGATCCACTCGTGGATCGTCGCCGGGTCGAGCGGGGTGTCGAGCGCGACCAGTGCGGCGCGGAGCTCGGCCGCGGTCTGCCACCGCTGATCCGGAGCGCGCTCGAGCGCGCGCATCACGATGTCGTCGAGTGCCGGCGGCACGTCCCTCCGGCTTCGTGACGGGCACGGGATGCGTAGCTGGCGGAGCCGCGTCAGCGTATCGAGATCGTTCTTGCCGTAGAACAGCCGGTTGCTGGTCAACAGCTCGTGCGCGATCACGCCGACCGCGAACAGATCCGCGCGGCGATCGAGCGCACCGGCCAGATATTCGGGGGCGACGTAGGCGAGCTTTCCCTTGATCAGACCCGCTTCCGTGCGCGCCTGGCTGTGGCCCTTGACGATCCCGAAGTCGATCAGCTTCACGACGCCGTCATCGCCGACGATGATGTTGGTCAGCGAGACATCGCGATGGACGAGATCCATCGGCTTGCCCGCGTTGTCGCACAGGTTGTGGACATGCTCGAGTGCGTCGCAGATCTGGACCAGAATCCGGATCACGACGCCGATCGGCATCGCGCCGGCGATCCGGCACTGGCGCGCGAGCTGATGCAGCGTCGGACCGTTCACGTACTCCATCTCGATGAAGTACGAGCCGTCCGCCTTGCCCAGCGAGTGCGTCTTCGCGATGTTGGGGTGGTCGAATCGGGTCGCGAGGTGCGCTTCCTCGATGAACGCCCGCACGAGGTCGAAGTCGACCTCGAAGTCGTTGTCGGGATGCAGGCGCTTGAGCGCGACCGTGCGGCCGTACGAGTCGACCTTGCGCGATTCCGCGCGATACACGATCGCCATCGCGCCGCGCCCGAGCTCCTCCCGCAGCACGAACGGCCCGAAGTTTGGTTCGCTGGTCTCTGGCGGTCCCACGCCGGGTGAATCGACCGCCCCGCCGCGATCTCAACCGGCGTGGGTCACGCCAGTTGACGATCTTGCTCCGAGTCGTTCGTAGACCGGGACAGGATCCAGATCGCCAGCATCGCGCCGACCATGCAGCCGAGCGCGTTCCGCCACACGTCGGGGAGCGCGGTGTACCGGCGCCACGTCACCAGCTGGCCGAGCTCCAGGATGACGCTGGTCGCGGTCCCGAGGGCGACCGCCTCGAGCAGCACGCGGCCCCGACCGGCGCGGCGCCACAGGCCGAACCCGATCCCCAGTGGCACCAGCATCATGAGGTTCAGCGCGAAGTCGCGATCGAAGATGATGCTGCCGGCTTCGGTGCGATGGACCCAGGACCAGTCGATGCGCGACCACCTCCGCGCCACCGATGCCTCCGCGAACCGATAACGAAACGGCCACTGGGTGGCGATGATCGCGAGCCCGAGGGTGCCGAGCGCCAGCGCGAGGCCGAACCGACGGACCGGGGACAGCGCGCGCATTCCCGGGCAGCATCGCAGCAGCCGGCGCGCCGACAAGTCGCGCCGCGCACGATCGTGCGGCTGGTCAGCGCGGTCAGAGTGGATGTTCGCTGACGCACGCCTCGGGGTACGACCAGCGATCGATCCACTGGCCGTCGACGCACTGGTACCACAGGTCGTCGTAGACGCTCTGGACACACGTGTTCGCGGGGACGTCCTGCGCGAGCGTGCCCGAGTAACAGGTCAACGCCGGGGTCGTCGTGCCACCACCCGTGCCGCCGGTGTTGCCGCCGCCCGTTGGCGTGTTGCCGTACGCGGTCAACGTCTCCTGCGCGTACGTCATCCGCTTGCCCTGCGCGCACGCTCCACAGCGCTCGTACTTGTTCTGGAACACCGTCACGGCACCCGACAGCGAGGTCGAAGCCCGGAGCTCCGCGAGCCCGTAGCCACCGACCACGCTGAGCTCGTGCCAGATGAAGTCGAGCTGCGTGCTCAGCGCCCAGCGATCGAGCCCGCGCGCCGCGGCGAACGCCACCACGTTGCCGGCGCGATCCGTGTTCCAGCGACCGCCGACCGACCACTGCGCGATCCCGCGTCCCGGTCCGCCGCCGTACTCGGTCGCGGTCGGCCGCACGCTCGACTCCTGCATCAGGTTGCCGACCACGCCCGCGGACTGGGTCCTCGTCAGCCCCTTCGACACGAAGAAGTTGAAGGCGGTGCGTTGCGCATTGGTCAGCGCCGCTTCGGATCCTTCGGGGGGAAGATCTTCCGGTGTCGGCAGCGTCTCGTCGCCGACAACACAGGCGGAGGTGGCTACTGCAATGGCCAGCCAGAGGCTCGTGGTGAACTTCATGGGATGGGTACTTCGCAAGCGATGTGCCCGACACAATTCGCGCAGCAACGGCAACTTACGCGACCGCCCATCGGGGTTTGCGGGTGGGCTGGGAGCCCCACCCCTCACGTCGAATCCCATGGCAACTGCCGTCGCGCACCTCGCTGCACAACGCAGCGGCGGCGATCCGGTCAAGTTCTACGCGACCTTGATCGCTTCGCGCGCGACATCGATCAGCTGATAGAGCCGCGCCGCGGTCACCGGCTTGATCGCATGCTGATCGAACGTGCCCGAGAACGGAAGCTGGCGCGCGTCCCCTCCAGTGAACCCGACGATGTTGACGCGGCGCCCGCACTGCTTGCGCAGCTGCTTGGCCACCGCGTACCCGGTCATGTCTGGCAACTGGAGATCGACGAACGCGAGCTCCGGGATCTGTTCGAGCGCGATCTCGATCGCCTCGGCGCCGCGATACGCGACCCGCACGTCATGCCCGGCCGCTCGCAGCAGCAACTGCAGCATGTCCGCAGTATCGGGGTGGTCGTCGACGATCAGGACGCGCATGACGGAAGGAGCAGATCCCACAGTTTCAGTTTCGCGAGCAAGCGCAATCGGCCCGGGCTCCGACGCCCGCTCAGTCGAGCACGAGCGTCGCCGGTGTCCAGTTGCGCGCGCGTCGATCTGTTGGCGCCGCCGCATCTTCCGCATCGTAGCCCGTGAACTGTTGCGCCTCGCCGATCAGCTCGCTCGCTCGCGACGAGCACCACGAGGTTGACGACCGCGCGTCCCGGAGCGCCGGGCTCGAGTGCCGCGACGAACACGCCACACGTCTGGCAGATCAAGAAGTCGGCGAGCGCGAGTCCGAACCGATACCGGGCGAGCCTGTCGCGGCGCGCGCGGACGGTCACGTGCCCCGCCGGATCCGAGGTGTAGTGCGGGCGGTGCTTGCGACAGAACGTGCACCCGCACGTCCGCACCGGCAGCTCGGCAGGTGCGCGCGTGGTCGCGAACCGAACGGTCACGGCACCGCAATGACAGCCGCCTTCGAGCTCGGTCATGGTGCTTCCTCATCCTGGAGCGACCGCAGTCGCGCGGTCAACGCCTGCAGCTGCGCGCGCAAGGCGCGGAGCTCGGGCAGCGAGAGCTCCGCCTTGTCGAGCATGCACGCGGGAATCTGCGCAGCCTTACGCTGCAACCGCTTGCCTGCGGCGGTGAGGAACACCTCGACCACCCGCTCGTCCTCGCGACTGCGCTTGCGCGTGACCAGCCCGCGCGCCTCGAGCCGCTTGAGCAGCGGGGTCAGCGTGGCGGAATCGAGATATACGCGGTCGCCGATCTGCGACACCCGGCTGCCGTCCTGCTCCCACAGCACGAGCATCACGATGTACTGCGGATACGTCAGCTCGAGCTCGGCGAGCAGCGGTGCGTAAGCCGCGGTCATCGCGCGCGAGGCGGCATGCAGCGCGAAGCACAGCTGGTCGTCGAGGTGCAGCTGATCGGCCATCGCTCGCTAGGCTACCCGGACGTCGACCACGATGTTGCCGCGGGTCGCGTTCGAGTACGGACAGACCTGATGTGCCGCCTGGACCAGCACCTCGGCCTGGTCGCGTGCGAGCTCGGGGAACGTGGCGACCAGCTCGACCGCGAGGCCGAATGCGCCGGCGACCGGACCTAACGCGACGTTCGCAGCGATCGTGAACGGGCCCGTGGTGAGCTTCCGCGCGCGCGCGACGTGCGACACCGCGCTGCCGAAGCAGGCCGAGTACCCCGCGGCGAACAGCTGCTCCGGGTTGGTACCCGGCGCGCTGCTCCCACCGAGGGCCTTGGGCGGCGAGATCGCGAGATCGAGCGTGCCGTCGTCCGTCTTGACCCGGCCATCGCGGCCTCCGGTCGACAGGGCGCTGGCGGTGTAGAGACGCTGTTCGAGGATGCGGGGCGAGGTCGTCATGGCCGCACCATACGTAAAATCGTACACAAGTCAATCGTGCACGATGATTATCGATGACGCCGGGGCCCCGGTCGTCACCGTTCGATGCCAGTGCTACGGTCGATGCCGACGTGTCGTCGCAGAACCTGGCCACTTCCAGCGTCGCGCTCGCGGGCTGCACCGTCGAGCGGGTGGCACAGGGACTCGTCGAGGTCGCCCAGGCTCCCCCCGCCCATCGAAGTTTCCCTCCCCGCATCACTCAGCGATTCGGGGTGTGCTGGAAATCGGGACCCGATCACGCGGTGCTCGCCGACGGACGCGAGCTGCGGTTTCCCGACGACACGATATGTGTGCGCCCCGCAGGATGCGTCTGGGGCACGGAAGGCACCGGGCCAGTCGCGTTCTTCTCGCTCGATCTAGATCCGTCGCTTCTACCGGCGCGACCTCGGGCCGCCGCCATGACGTTCATCCCAGCGGGTGTGCTCGACTTTCGACGCCACGCGCGCGTGTTGCGGAGCGCATCCGCTGCCACCGCGGCGGAGATCGTCTGCGAGCTCGTCCTCGCGCTGGAACACGCAGGGGCGTTTACCGCCGAGGAGCTGCGCGAACGAGCCCCGGAGCGCACGGCCCGCGGCGCTCGCGATGTGATCGATGCCCGCCTTCACGATCCTCCCTCGATCGTCGAGCTCGCGGCCCTGCTCGACACCAGCCGATTCGCGCTCGCGCGCGCGTTCCGACGGGCCTACGGGATCTCGCCGCGCGCGTACATCATGCAACTCCGCATCGAGCGGGCGCGGGACCGACTGGCACGCGGTCAGGAGATCATCCGCGTCGCAGGCGAGCTGGGGTTCGCCGACCAGGCGCACTTCACCCGCGCGTTTGGCAAGACCCTCGGCATGCCGCCGGGCGCCTACGCACGGCAGGTTCGCGCACATTCGTTCAAGCCCGCCGCCCGCTGAATTCCTAGGGTCGGTGGATGCCAACCCAGAACTTCCAGAGTGCCGGCAGCGCCCTGACTGCCGAGCTGAACGCCCATGGGACCGGACAGCCGGGGATCGTGATCATGGGCTCGTGGACGACGGTGAAGGAGCAGATGGCGGCGCGGTATGCGCGCGTGCTCGCGGCCGCTGGCTTCGCAACCCTCACCTTCGATCACCGTGGCTTCGGCGCGAGCGAGGGCGGACCGCGCGACGTCGAGTCTGCGCGCAGCAAGGCGGAGGACATCCGGAACGCGGTCGCGTTCATGCGGACGCGCCCCGAAGTCGACCCGGCGCGCATCGGCATCCTGGCGATCTGCGCCAGCGCCAGCTACACGGCCCTCGCGTTTCAGCATGCGACGCCGGCGAGCTGCGGAGTCGGCAGCGTGGCGATGGTCGCCCCCTGGATCCATGATGCAGCGCTCGTGGCGAAGCTCTACGGTGGAGCCAGCGCGGTTGCCGACCGACTCGCGAAGGCACGCGACGCGCGCGAGCGCTACACGACCACCGGCGTCGTCGAAGCCCAGCTCGCGCTTCCTGACTTCCATGCGGTGAAGTTCCTCGGGATCACCGGATGGCAGATCCTCGCGATCGGCCTCGCCGTGTGCGCGATCGGCCTGCTGTTCGGCCTCCTCAAGTACCAGAAGCTCAAGAACCTTCCGGTCCACAAGTCGATGCTCGAGATCAGCGAGCTGATCTACAGCACGTGCAAGACGTACCTGAAGACGCAGGGCAAGTTCATCGCCCTGATCTGGCTACCGATCGCGACGATCATTGTCGTGTACTTCGCCGTGCTCGAGAAGGTGCCGCTGCCGAAGGTGGTCGCGATCGCCGCGTTCTCGGTGGTCGGTATCCTCGGAAGCTCGCTGGTCGCGTTCTTCGGCATCCGCGTCAACTGCTTCGCGAACTCGCGCGCGGCGTTCGCGTCGCTCCGCGGCAAGCCGTACGGCGTCTACGCCATCCCGATCGAGGCCGGCATGAGCATCGGCACGGTGCTGATCTCGACCGAGCTCATCCTGATGCTCGGCATCATGCTGTTCCTCCCCGGCGATTACGCCGGCCCGTGCTTCATCGGCTTCGCGGTCGGTGAGTCGCTCGGCGCCGCCGCGCTCCGGATCGCGGGCGGCATCTTCACGAAGATCGCCGACATCGGGTCGGACCTCATGAAGATCGTGTTCAACATCAAGGAAGACGACGCCCGGAACCCGGGCGTCATCGCCGACTGCACGGGCGACAACGCCGGCGACTCGGTCGGCCCCACGGCCGACGGCTTCGAGACCTACGGCGTCACCGGCGTTGCGCTCATCACCTTCATCCTGGTCGCGCTGCCCAACATCTTCGGCACCGCGATCTTCGACAACCCGCCGATCCTCGGCGCCGATGGCCAGGTCATCCCGAGCGACCTCGGCGAGTGGACCCAGAGCGTCCTGCTCGTGTGGCTGTTCGCGATGCGCATCGTGATGATCCTCGCGTCGGTCGGCAGCTACCTGCTGAACGAGGCGGTCACCAAGGCGCGCTACCTGAACGCGAAGTCGATGAACTTCGAGCACCCGCTGACCAGCCTCGTGTGGCTGACGTCGATCGTGTCGGTCATCCTCACGTTCGTCGTCTCCTACGCGCTGATCGGCCAGGGCGAGTCGGCCCTCAGGTGGGGCCTGTGGTGGAAGCTCTCGCTGATCATCTCGTGCGGCACGCTCGCCGGCGCGATCATCCCCGAGCTCGTGAAGGTGTTCACGTCGGTGAACTCCGGCCACGTCCGCGAGACCGTCACCGCTTCCAAGGAGGGCGGCCCGTCGCTCAACATCCTCGCCGGCCTCACCGCCGGCAACTTCTCGGCCTACTGGACCGGGCTCACGATCGCCGCGCTGATGGCGGTCGCCTACCTGGTGTCGCAGACCACCGGTCTCACCAACCTGCTCGAGGGCCTGAACGAGGCCGCAGGGTTGCCGATGGGCGAGATGAATGACGCCACCGACTTCGCCTACAAGGCCGCGGGCACCGTGTTCGCGTTCGGCCTGGTCGCGTTCGGCTTCCTCGGCATGGGTCCGGTGACGATCGCGGTCGACTCGTACGGTCCGGTGACGGACAACGCGCAGTCGGTCTACGAGCTGTCGATGATCGAGACCCTCCCGAACATCGAGGCGGAGGTCGAGAAGGACTTCGGCTTCAAGCCCGACTTCGAGCAGGCCAAGATGTTCCTCGAGGAGAATGACGGCGCGGGCAACACGTTCAAGGCGACCGCGAAGCCGGTCTTGATCGGCACCGCCGTCGTCGGCGCGGCGACCATGATCTTCGCGCTCATCATGCTGGTGACCGGTGGCCTCCAGGCCAGCGAGGTCGGCAAGCTGTCGATGATCCACCCGCCGTTCCTGCTCGGGCTCGTCGTCGGTGGTGCCATCATCTACTGGTTCACCGGTGCGTCGACCCAGGCGGTCTCGACCGGCGCGTATCGCGCGGTGGAGTACATCAAGGCGAACATCAAGCTCGACGGTACGTCCACCAAGGCGTCGGTCGAAGACTCGAACAAGATCGTCGAGATCTGCACGCTGTACGCGCAGAAGGGGATGGTGAACATCTTCCTCGTCATCTTCTTCACGACGCTATCGTTCGCCTGCATCGACCCGTACTTCTTCATCGGCTACCTGATCTCGATGGCGCTGTTCGGCCTCTATCAGGCGATCTTCATGGCGAATGCCGGTGGCGCCTGGGACAACGCGAAGAAGGTCGTCGAGACCGAGCTCCGCGCGAAGGGCACCGACCTCCACGCCGCGACGATCGTCGGCGACACGGTCGGCGACCCGTTCAAGGACACCTCGTCGGTCGCGCTGAACCCGGTCATCAAGTTCACGACCCTGTTCGGCGTGCTCGCGGTCGGACTCGCGATCCAGCTCCACACCAAGGCGATCGATCACCTGGTCGACGGCGTGCTCGTCAAGGGCGACATGACGTACGACTACATCAAGTACGCGGTCGCCGGGATCAGCTTCTTCATCTCGCTGTTCTTCGCGCACCGGTCGTTCTACGGCATGCGGATCGGCGAGGGCTCGGCGACGGCCACGGTCGTCACCACGTCGAACAAGCGGCCCGAGCTCGAGAAGGTCACCGTGATCCCGTCGGGCGAGAACCGGAAGTCCGCGCCGAAGATCGTCGACAAGAGCGACGCCAAGAGCGACGCCAAGAGCGACGCCAAGAGCGACGCCAAGAGCGACGCCAAGAGC
>JBBJLY010000509.1:0-2535 GCA_037720695.1 Kofleriaceae bacterium
CGAACCTCGCGCTGGTGAAAATCCTTGCAGCGCGCCGAGCCGAGGATCGTGCCGCCCTCTCGCAGGATCGCCGCGACGTCGCTCGGCTGGAGCTCGACGAGCGCGCCCTCGAGCAGCCCGCGATACCCGCGTTCGATGCCGAACATGTCCGCGCCCAGCGAGCGACCGACGAGGGTCGCCGCGCGGATCGCCGAGTTCATCCCCGGTGCGTCGCCGCCGCTCGTCAGGATCGCGATCCGTTTGCCAGCCATCACCTGACTGTAACGAAGTCTGAGCTACACTGCCTCGATGGTTCGCATCGAGCGCGAGGGTCCGATCACGATCGTGACCCTCGACCGGCCGGCCGCCCGCAATGCCGTCGACCGCCTCACCGCCGAGGCGCTCGCGGAGGCGTTCCGCGCGTTCGATGCCGACCCCGACGCGCGGGTCGGCATCCTGTACGGCGAGCACACGTTCTGCGCGGGCGCCGATCTCAAGGCGATGGTGGCGGGGACGCCAAATCGGATCGCGCCCGACGGCGATGGCCCGATGGGGCCATCGCGCATGGTGCTCGGCAAGCCGGTGATCGCCGCGATCGCAGGACATGCGGTCGCCGGCGGACTCGAGCTCGCGCTGTGGTGCGACCTCCGGATCGCCGAGGCCGACGCCGTGCTCGGCGTGTTCTGCCGGCGGTTCGGTGTGCCGCTGATCGACGGCGGGACGATCCGGCTGCCGCGCCTGATCGGGCTGTCGCGCGCGCTCGATCTGATCCTGACCGGCCGTGCCGTCGGCGCGGACGAGGCCCTCGCGTTCGGCCTCGTCAACCGCGTCGTGCCGAAGGGCGAGGCGCTCGCGGCGGCAAAGCAGCTCGCCCACCAGCTCGCCGAGCTCCCGCAGGCCGCGCTGCGCGCCGATCGCACGAGTGCCTATCTGCAGCACGACCTGTCGCTCGAGGATGCGCTCGCGCAGGAGCTCGCTCTTGGCTCGCGCGCGCTGGCCGAGGCGTTCGAGGGCGCGGGGCGGTTCGCGGCCGGCGTCGGGCGCCACGGAGCAACGCGTGATCCGTGGGCTCGTGCTGGGGCTCGTGCTGGCGATCGCGATGTCGAGCTGCGTGGTCAAGCGGCTGATGGGGCCACGGTTGACCGGGACATGCGACGGCGCGTGCACCCACTACACCGACTGCAAGCCCGGCGACTCCGACCAGGATCGCACGCGGTGCGACACCGAGTGCCCGGACGTATTCAGTGATCGCGACTCGCTGATGGCGTACGAGAGCCTCCGGTGCAAGGACGCGGTGGAGTACGTCGACGGGCGCGCACCGAAACGCGCCGACACGAAGCCGCGCTGACGCAGGACCGGCGTGACATATAGTGGCGGGCGTGGCGGAGCTTCCCGAGGTCACCCTCGACGGTACGGTCGAGCGCTTCGTGTTTCGTTCCGAGGACACGAGCTTCGCCGTCGCGCGCTTCATGACGCCCGCGAACGAGTCGGTGACGATCGTCGGCGAGCTGGTCGGCGTCCAGGAGGGGCTGCCGCTGCGTCTCCGCGGCCAATGGGTCGAGGATCGCAAGTGGGGCAAGCAGTTCAAGATCGGCACCTACCAGATGCGGTCGCCCGAGACGCTCGTCGGGATCGAGCGCTTCTTGGGGTCTGGCATCATCCCGGGCATCGGCGCCGAGATCGCACGCCGGATGGTCGAGAAGTTCGGGATGGACACGCTCGAGGTGATCGATCGCCAGCCCGAGAGGCTGGTCGAGGTCTCGGGCATCGGCGCGTCGCGCGCGGCCAAGATCGCCGCGGCGTTCGCGGCCCAGCGCCACGTCCAGGACGTCATGGTGTTCCTCCGCGGCCACGGCGTGTCCGCCGCGTTCGCAGCGCGGATCGTCAAGCGGTACGGCAAGGACGCGATCAACATCGTGCGCGCCAACCCGTACCGGCTCGCCCACGACGTGTGGGGCATCGGGTTTCGCACCGCGGACTCGATCGCGATGCAGATCGGGATGGCGCGCGACGCGCCCGAGCGCCTCGAGGCCGGCCTGCTTCACGCGCTCGGGACCAGCATCGACGACGGCCACATGCACGTTCCCGACGACGAGCTGCTTGCCGCCGCGGCCGAGCTGCTCGGGGTCGCGCGCGATCCACTCCCGCCCCGGCTCGCCGCGCTCGAGGACCGGCGACTCGTCGTGCGCGAGCTGCTCGGTGACCGCGGACCGTGCACGGCGTTGCCGTGGGCCCACACCGCCGAGGTCGAGGCCGCGATCCGGCTCGCCGAGCTCTCGCGCACGCCGGCCCGTGGACTCGGGCTCGATCTCCACGCCGCGATCCACGCGTTCGAGTCGGTCACCGGCGTGACGCTCGCGAACCAGCAGCGCAAGGCGGTCGAGGCCGCGCTGGTCGACAAGTGCGTCGTGATCACCGGCGGGCCCGGCGTCGGCAAGACCACGATCGTGAAGGCGATCGTCCACCTCGCGAAGCTGGTGCACCGCAAGGTCGGGCTCGGTGCGCCCACCGGTCGCGCGGCCAAGCGGCTCGGCGAGGCCACCGTCGCCGAGGCGG
>JBBJLY010000070.1:0-32910 GCA_037720695.1 Kofleriaceae bacterium
GACATTGATGCCGACGACGAGCTCGGCTGCGCGCGGCGCTTCTTCGCGAGTAGCTGCAGGGCCAGGTCGCGTACGAGGACAAGTTCTTCAGCTACAAGCACTTCCTCGACGGCAACGGCGAGCTGATCGATCCGCAGATCATGACCATCATCGCGAAGGCCATGATCCGCAACAAGGCGGACAGCTACTGCAACTCGTGGGACCTGAAGTCGACCGGGATCTCGTCGCTGGTCAACGATCTGCTGGCGCTCTACGTCCAGTACGGGGTCGATCCCAACGCGCGCCACGCGAGGTCGATCGCGCACTACCAGCCGCGGAAGGAGCCGGGACGCATGCGGCGCGCGCTGGACCGGTTCTTCTTCCGCTGATCGCGCTACGCTAGCGGCGTTGTCGGCCCGCCAAAATCTGCTGTTGCCCGGCGTCGAGCGCTGGCCGCTCGATCCCGAAAAGCCTGTCATCGAGCTGGTCGACATCTCGATCTCGTTCGGTGACAAGCAGGTGCTGAACGGGATGAATCTCCAGATCGTCCCGGGCAAGACCACGGTCGTCGTCGGGCGCAGCGGCTCCGGCAAGTCGGTGCTGCTGAAGCTGATGATGGGCCTCATCAAGCCCGACACGGGCAAGGTGATCTTGTTCGGGCGCGACATGGCCAGCCTGGGGCCGGTCGAGATGATCGAGCTGCGCAAGCGGATGGGCATGCTGTTTCAGAACTACGCCCTGTTCGACGCGCTCACCGTCGAGGAGAACGTCGGGTTCACGCTGACCGAGAACTCCGAGCTGCCGCGACGCGACGTCGTCCAGCTCTC
Source organism: Kofleriaceae bacterium (assembly GCA_037720695.1). GTDB lineage: Bacteria > Myxococcota_A > Polyangia > Haliangiales > Haliangiaceae > JABFXX01. Next base: position 807 of record JBBJLY010000070.1, read on the forward strand.
GAACGAGCTGATCCGGATCCTCGGCCTCGAGGGCAGCGAGCGCCTGCTGCCTTCCGAGCTCTCGGGCGGCATGAAGAAGCGCGTCAGCCTGGCGCGCGCGCTGGTGGCAAACCCGGAGGTCGTGCTGTTCGACGAGCCGACCACCGGCCTCGATCCGATCATGATCGAGAAGGTCGACGAGATGATCGCGCTCGCGAACGAGCAGTACCAGATCACCTCGGCGATCATCAGCCACGACATGGCGAGCACGAAGCGGCTCGCCGACTTCGTCGCGTTCCTGCACGACGGCAAGATCATCTTCTACGGCACCTACAACGAGTTCCTCGAGACCGAGCTGCCGCCGATCCGCGCGTTCATCGACGGTGCCCAGACCTCGCGCCTGACCAAGGACGATCCGACAGCTCCCGTGATCGAGGCTAGCCCCGAGCGCGCGAGCGCGCCGGCAGAGTTGCCAGCGGTCGAGCTCGTCGACCTGCGCAAGAGCTTCAGCGGCAAGCAGGTGCTGCGCGGCGTCGACCTCGCGATCCATCCCAAGAAGACGACGGTGCTGATCGGCGCCAGCGGCTCCGGCAAGTCCGTCATCATCAAGCACATCATGGGGTTGTTCAAACCCGACTCCGGCGAGATCCGGGTGTTCGGCAAGAACATCGTCGGCATGGACGAGCGCGAGCTCAACGACGTCCGCACGCACTTCGGCCTGCTGTTCCAGCATGCGGCGCTGCTCGACTGGCTCGACGTGTTCGGCAACGTCGCGTTCCCGCTGCGCGAGCGCACCGATGCCAGCAAGCAGGAGATCCGCCAGCGCGTGCAGGAGATCCTGGAGCGGCTCCAGATCGCGGACATCATGCACCGCATGCCGGGCGAGATCTCCGAGGGTCAGAAGAAGCGCGTCGGCCTCGCGCGCGCGATCATCATGAAGCCCGACATCATGATCTACGACGAGCCGACCACCGGCCAGGACCCGCTGCGGACGCGCGACATCGACGACATGATCCAGTCGACGCAGGAGCAGTTCGACATCACGAGCATCGTGATCAGCCACGACATGGCGTCGACGTTCCGGATCGCGCACATGATCGCGCTGCTCAACCAAGGTGAGATCGCGGCCTACGGCACGCCGGCCGAGGTCCGCGCGTCGACGGATCCCCACGTCCAGCACTTCATCCACGCGGGCAGCGTCGACTCGCACTAGCGGAGCGCGAGCTCCCAGGTCTGACCGACCAGCCGGTCGCCAAACTCCTGGTGGGGCTCCTCCTCGACCAGCCGGTAGCCCTCGGCCTCGTAGATCTTGCGCGCCGAGACCAGCACGTCGTTGGTCCACAGCATGACCTTGCGATAGCCCGCATCGCGCGCGAACCGCGTGCACTCCGCGACCAGCCGCCGTCCGATCCCGAGACCGCGCGCCGATGGCTCGACGTAGAGCAGCCGCAGCTGCGCGACCGTCTTGGCCCGCGACACCAGGAACACGGAGCCGACGACGTGGCCCGCGCGCTCGGCGATCCAGCACCGCTCGCGTGCGGGGTCGAGCTTGGTGATGAAGTCCGCCGTGATCCGGCCGACCAGCGCCTCGAACCGTTCGTCCCAGCCATACTCGGCGGCGTACAGCACGCCGTGGCGATGGACGATCCAGCCCATGTCCCCGGGACGATGGTCGCGGAGCAGATATCCGACGGTGGCCGGAGGCTCGAACGCAGTCCGGATGTCCTGCATCGCGCGCGTCACGTGGTCCTGGCGCTCGGGCGGGAGGCGCGCGAGCACGGCCGCGATCGTGTCGCTGGCCTTGCCGTCGAGCTCGCGGATCACGCGCCGGCCCTGCGCGGTCAGCTCCAGCTGGTGCTGGCGACCGTCGTCTGGCGAGCGACGCCGGGTCACCAACTGCTTGCGCTCGAGCTCGGAGAGCATCCGGCTCAGGTAGCCGGGATCGAGCGCCAGCTCGCTGCACAGCGTGCTTGCCGTCGGCGCGTCGCGCTGGGCGAGCTCGTACAGCACGCGGACCTGGGCGAGCGAGAACGGGCTGCCGAGGTGCGAGTCGTCGAGGATGCCGATCAGGCGGGTGTAGAACCGGTTGAAGGCACGGACCTCGGCGACCCGGGTCGCGATCTCCTGGGCTCGCGACATCTATGACAGAGTCAACCAGTTACTTGACTGTGTCAACCATCAACCGTCGTCGGCTCCCCGGGTGCCACCGGACGATCACGTTGATCGTGAACACGAGGTTCGCCGCACTCATCAGGAGGTGGCGGAGGTCTGGCCGAAACGCCGCGACCACGAACGCGGCGTAGGCGGCGATCGCGGACGGCCACAGCCAGGGGTCGAGGTTGAGCGCCAGCGTCGCCGTCAGGGTCCCCCACAGGAACAGCATCAGGACCTGCGACGACTCTACCGAGAGCCCGGCGGCCCACGAGCCGAGCGACAGGATCGCCTGGGCGACGAACAGGAACAACCCGGTCACGGCGATCCGGCGGTTGAACGAGGTCTTGAACATCGAGTCGCGAGCCCACAGGCCGACACCGCTCAGCACGACGAGCACGCCGAGCGCGAGTAACGCGTTGTCGGCATGCGTACGGAGCGCGAAGCGTTCAGGTGCGATCGCATTCGCGAGCGGCAGGACGGTGAACGTGGCGCCGACCATGCCCGCGATGAACGCGCGCGTGCGCCTACCGACCGCGGTGTCGTGCTCCTTGCGGAGGGTCTCGAGCTCGTGCAGGCGGCGCGCGTCAGCCTGCGCCGCGGCGCGGGCCCGCGCGACGAGCTCGGGTGGAGCCTCCGCGAGATCGCCGAGCAGTGCGACCGCCGCCTTCGGATTGCCGGTCGCCAGCTCGTACTCCGCGACGGCCGTGGTCGCGTGCGCGAGCCCGGCGCGCGCCGCGGCGTTGTCGGCCCACACCGCAAGCGCTTCGAGGACGCCAAACCGGCACGCGCCGAACAGCCGATAGATCGCCTCGCGATGGGTCGCCTCCGCCTCCGCGCCATCCCCCGGGCGTTCGGCGAGGACCGCGAGCAGCTCGCCGAGTCGTACTGCCGCGCGCTCCGACAGGTTCGCGGACCCGCGATGCTCGAGGTAGCCCTGGATCGCGAGCCGCATCGCCTCTGCGGACTCGAAGCGAGCGCCGGGGTCGAGCTGCATCGCCCGCAGGCAGACCCGCACCAGCTCGGGCGGCGCGCTCGCCGGCAGCACCGGGCTCGACTCGATGACGCTCGCAAACACGACGTGCGCCGTCGGGCCGTCGTGCGGCGGCCGGCCGGTGATCAGCTCGAACAGGATCGAGCCGGCGAGATAGACGTCGGTGCGCACCGAGATCGGTGTGCCGTCCTCGAGTCCGAGCATCTCGGGAGCCATGTAGCTCGGCGTGCCGGCGAGCTGCTTCGCATGGACCGCAAGTGGCAAGCGGCCGCTGCCGTCGTCGCGCAGGCTGACCGCGATCCCCCAGTCGAGCAAGTAGACCTCGCCGAAGTCACCGATCATCACGTTGCTCGGCTTGAGGTCGCGATGCACGATGCCGCGGCTGTGCGCGAATCTGATCGCGTTCAACACCGAGATCAGGATGCCGAGGTTCCAGGCCACCAGGTCGGTCGCACCGAACCGGCGCTCGACCTCCGCCGCATCGCGGAGCAGCTTGCTCCACTCGACGCCCGCGATCTTCTTCATCACGATGACGGGCGAGCCCTGGTCGTCGAGCTCGACGTAGTGGATCGGGACGATGTTCGGATGTTCGAGCGAGCCCGTGACCCAGGCCTCGCGCAGCAGGTCGAGCGCGGCGGAAGGCTCGCGTTGCATTGGCTTCAGCGTCTTCACCGCCACGGCGCGACCGAGCGCGACCTGGGTCGCGGCGCGGATGACGCCCATCCCACCTTCCCCGATCACCTCACCCGTCTCGAGCTCGGTGGTAGAGCCAGCGGACAGCTGCGCGAGCACCGCCATCGCCCGCCCGCCGCCCGTGCCGTGCGAGAGCGGCGGGATGATCGTCGAACGCAGCGTGTCGCCGATCGTCGCCAGGATGTCCGGGGCGACGGTCTCGAGCCACGCGATGGCATCCTTGGTCGGGATGCGCCGATCATACGCTGCTGCTGACTACAGCGGGCAGTAGCGGGCGCGTGCCGCGGTATCGTTCGTGATCGCGGTCGGGGCCAGCCAGACCTCGTCGAGCGACCCACTGTACGCCGCGCCGGCATCACCGCCGAGCCGGATCGAGTCGAGCAGCGGCGCAGCCCCAGCGTGACGCCCGCGAGCTCGGTGCGCTCGCCGTCCACCCACAGCCGCAGGGTGGGCTCCTGGAGGGACGCGACCACGTGATGCCATTGCGCCGCCGCGACGACCGCCGAGCTGACGGTTCGCACCGTCGCGTCCGCCTCGAGCACGGTGAACGAGAACCGCACCGTCGTCGGGCTCACCGCGGTGATCCGGACCATCACGCGGCCATCGCCACTCTCGAACAGCGCGCGCGTCCCCGCCGCGGAATCGGGCCGCGCCCACAGCTCGAGCGAGAGCGTGCCGCTGGCGCCGAGCGCGACCGGCCACGTCACGTGGTCGCCGTCGAGCGCGGTGAAGTCGAGGCCACCGCCAAACCGAGCCGCGACCACGAACGAGGGATCCGCGAGCTCGACCGTGGCGTCGGTCCCGAGCGTGGCGGTCGCGCCGCCGATCACCGCGTTGGGCTGGCTCTGATCGCTGACATCGAGGTGCAAGAGGGCCGACGCGCCGGCGCCATCGGGAGCCGCACACGCGACGATGAACGAACGGGTGGTGGCCCCGGTGTTGCCGGCCGCGTCGGTCGCGCGCAACCGGATGCTGTGCGAGCCCGCTGGCAGGCTGAGCTCGAGCGGGCTGGTGCACGCGGCGTACGGGCCACTGTCGATGCTGCACTCGACGGTGCCGTCACTCGACGTGAACGTGAACGTGACGAGCGGACCCGAGGTGCCGCCCGGTGCGGGTCCGCCGGTGATCGTGAGGTCGGGCGCGACCGTGTCGACCGTCCACGTGCGGGTGGCGGGCGTCGCATCGGGGTGACCCGCCGAGTCGGTCGCGCCCACCGCGAACGTGTGCTCGCCCTGCGCGAGCGCCGTGAAGTTTGCCGGCGACGTGCAGGCGACGAACGGCGCGTTGTCGAGGCTGCACGCGAACGTCACGTCGGCCTCGTTCGCGGAGAACGTGAACGCCGCGCTCGCGCTCGACTCGAGACCATTCGGCCCGGTCAGGATCGTGGTGTTCGGCGCCGCGAGATCGACCGTCCACGTCCGGGTCGCGGGCGTCGGGTCGAAGTTGCCGACGGCGTCGCGCACGCGCACCGAGAACGTATGAGCGCCCATGGCGAGGCTCGCGTAGTTGCGCGGCGAGGTGCAGGTGGCAAACGCGGCACCATCGATCGCACACTGGAACGTCGCGCCGGCACCGGCGTCGGGCGAGACGAACGTGAAGCTCGCGCTGGTGCTGCTGGTCGCGCCCGTCGGGCCGCTGACCAGCTGGGTGTCGGGCGTGCTGGTGTCGACGGTCCACGCATAGCCCGCGGGCGACGTGTCGATGTTGCCGGCGCGATCACGAGCTCGCACCGCGAACGAGTGCGCGCCGTCGGAGACCGGGCCGAACGTCGCGCCACTCACGCAGGTGGTGAAGCCACCGCTGTCGAGCGAGCAATCGAACATCACGTTGCGCTCGCCGGAGCCGAACGTGAACGTCACCATCACGCTGTTGTCGGCGGCTGGCGGCCGCGTCAGCAACAGCGTGTCGGGCGCGATCATGTCGATCGTCCACACGTGCTCGGCGGGCGTATCGTCGGCGTTGCCGGCCTCGTCGATCGCGCGGACCGAGAACGCGTGATTACCGTTGCCGAGCCCTCGCGAATACGGCGAGGTGCACGCGAACGGCTCACCACCGTCGACGCTGCACTCGAACGTGACGTTCGACTCGTCGGAGCTGAACGAAAAGCCCGCGTTGGCCTCGCGGCTGAACGGGTCGGGCGCCGATGTCAGCATCGTGTCCGGTGCTTCGTCGTCCTCGATCACGTCCGGTAGCGCCGCATCCTCGGGACCCGCATCGCTGGACGCGAGCGTCTTGTCTGGGACCGAGCAGGCGGCGAGCGCGCAGCTCGTCACGGCGAGCAGGAACCTGCGCATCCTAGAATCTCCCCATCAGCGAGACCCCGGTGCGGTCGCTGCCGACGCTCGGCGAGACCACGGTCTCGCTGTCCGGTTTTCCGACGAACCACATCACGGTCGCCACGACGACGCTCGCGCCGCCCGCGGCGTAGAGAATGTTCGCGCGCAGCGCGTTGTCCTGCGCGCGGTCGTTCAGGCGCACCGCCTCCGCGTCGACACACAGCACCGTCGGGCAGCGTTCGTTGGCCTGGTCCTCGAGATCCTTCGAGCGCATGCCGAAGTACACGCCGCCACCGATCGCGCCGAGGCCCGCCGCGGCGAGCACCGCCGAGACCTTGCGCGTCGTCGTCCACGCACCAGGCTCACGGCCCACCATCCGGGCCGCGGGTGCGATGACGGTCGGGGATTGCACCAGCGGCCGCGCGACCGGCGCTTCGACCCTGGGCTCGCTCGGCGTCGGCGCGCGCTGGAGCTGCGGGATGCTCACCAGCTTGCGCTTGGAGCGGTTATCGATCGCGACCTCGGTCCGCCAGGTCACGTACCCCGGGGCCTCGGCGACGATCTCGTAGCGATCAGGATCGACCGGGACCGCCGTGCTCCACAGCGCGGGATCGACGAGCTCGCCGTCGCGCTTGACCACGAGCCCGGCAATCTGGGCGGTGACCTGGATCACCAGGTTCGGCAGCCTGGGCTCGAGCTGGCTCGCGCGGCGCGACGCCTCGAGCTCGCGCTTGGTATCGCCGCCCGAGCGCTTCGCCATCGCGGTGGCCTTGCGGAACGCGGACCACGCACTGGCCAGCCTGCCGAGCTTCTCGCGGCAATCGCCGAGGTTCAGCAGCGCGCCGACACTGCTCTCGAGCCGCTCGCTGGCCTCGAGCTTGGCGCAGCCGGCGGCGAGCTTGCCTGCCTTGATCAGCTTGCGGCCGTCACGAAACAGCACCTCGGCTTCGGCGGATTGCGCGAGCGCGGGGGTGACGGACGCAGCGAGGCCGATCGCCACGAGCGTGGCGATCACACGAGGTCTAGCGAGTTTCATACAGGTCCTCGATCGGCGGTTTCGCAACGGGGGTCGGCCGGCGCTCCACGACGCGCGCACGCGGCCGGATCGTCTTGGGCCTCGCCGTTGGCTTCAATTTCGGACGCACCGTGGTCTCGACGGGCTTCGCGATCGCAGCGGCGGCGCTGACCGTGTCGACGGTCGGTGCGACGTCGGCGATCGGCGGTTCGACCGGCGGAGCCGCCGGTGCTGCTGCCGGCGCCGGAACGCTCGCCTCCGGGACAGCTCCGGTCGAAGCGTCGGCCTCGTCATGCCGGTTGACGCTGAACGCGATCATGCCTGCGATCACCCCACCGAACACGATCGCGAACATCGCGCGCAGGCCGGTCCGCCGCGGTCGCAGCAGCTCGCCGTTCGCAGCACCGAGCGTGCTGACGCCGCGGCGCGATGCCGTGCCCGGCCCATCGTGGGTGCGGAGCCCGGTCCCGAAGTTGCCGTCGTAGACCGACTTGAAGCCCGGGGCGAGGGCGAGCGCCGAGGGCACCGCGATCTTCTCGGTCCCCGGCGCGCTCAGCTGCGCGAGGATGCGCTCGATCGCGGCCTGGAGCTCGGCCATGGTCTGGAACCGATCTTGTGGCGATTTCTCGAGGCACTTCGCGATCAGCGCGTCGAGCCCATTGGGCAGCTCCGGAGCGAACGTGGTCGGTGCGGGCGCGGGCTCGCGCATGTGCGCGACGATGTACTCGCCAGCGCCGTCGCCCTCGAACGGCGTGCGACCGGTGAGCATCTGGAACAGCACGCAGCCGAGCGCGTAGAGGTCGGAGCGCTGGTCGACGTGCCCGGCGCCCTGGCACTGCTCGGGCGACATATAGACCGGCGTGCCGAGCATGGTCCCGGTCTGCGTTGCGTGGTCATCGCCGAGCTTGCAGATCCCGAAGTCGAGGATCTTGGTGCGTTCACCACCCTGCGCCTCCGCGTCGCGAATCAGGAACACGTTCTCGGGTTTGAGGTCGCGATGCACGATGTCGCACGCGTGCGCCGCAGCGAGCGAGCCCGCGACCTGACGCGCGATCCGCAGCGCCTCGGACACCGGTAGCTTGTGCAGCCGATCCAGTCGATCTGCGAGCGCCTCGCCTTCGAGTAGCTCCATCACGATGTAAGCGGCGCCATCGACGTGGTACCCGAAGTCGAAGATCTGGACGACGCCGGGGTCCGAAATCGCGGAGGTCGCACGCGCCTCGTTGAAGAACCGATCGACGATCTCGCGCTGCATCGAGAGCGCGGGCAGCAGGGTCTTGATCGCCGCGCGCCGGCCAAGCAGCACGTGCTCGGCGAGATACACGGTGCCCATCCCGCCCGCCCCGATCTTGCGGACGATACGGTACTGGCCGACATGGGCGCCGATGTTCACGCTCGCTGGTGTAGCGATAGTCGAGCCATCTCATCAGGCTCGCCCGCATCGCGGCGACGGAGCACGCCGGGCGTGGGCGCGCATGACGACCGTGCGCCGGGTAGACGACAAGGAATTCGGATTGTGAGGTGCCGCAGTCTGGAGGCGCTGCCGCTTCCTGATGCGTCACCGGTCACACGCTCCGAACAACCTTCGGAGGCGAAACGTCGCGTGGCCGAACAGCTCGGTCGAGACATCAATGCACAGTGAGGCGCCCTGCCTGCCCCGCGTCACGGGCACGCTGGATCGGTCACGAAGCGCTCGTCGTCGATCCGCCAGGTGGTGCCGAGTGGCTTCGCGCGGGACAGCGAGATCAGCCGCTGCGCGGCGGTCTGGAGCTCGGGGCCGACGGCGGGCACGGGGTGGTAGTCGGGCGTGCGGCGCTGCACCGTCGGATGGAACGCCACCAGCTCGAGGCAACGCTCGCGGAAGCCGAGGCGCAGGATGCCGGCCTGGCGGATGATCTCCTTCCCGTTCTGGAAGATGAAGTTGCCGAGCGAGTACGCGATCACGGCGCCCTTGTAGCGCTCGATGCCCTGCAGGACGTGCACGTGGTGCCCGATGATCGCGTCGGCACCCGCGTCGACCAGCGCGTGCGCGGTGTCGACCTGCCAGCGTGCGGGCGTGTCCTGGTACTCGTTGCCCCAGTGGATCGCGACGATCACGAGATCGTGGTCGGCGCGCGCGGCAGTCACCAGCGGCGCGAGCTCGGCGGCCGCCTTGCGCTCCTCGACAAACGGCGGGATCGGCTCGCCCTTGCGCGGTCGCGTGTTCAGCCGCGTGGTCACCGAGAGGATCGCGACGCGCCAGCCTTTGACCATTGCGGTCTCGACCCGGATCCCCGGCGGCTCGGCTCGCGTGGCTCCGAACACGACCAGCCCGAGCTCGCTCGCGAGCACGGGGGTCTCGGCGAGCCCGCGCGCCTGGTTGTCGTACAGGTGGTTGTTCGCGAGCGTCACCGCGTGGATGCCGTGCTTGACCAGCGGCGCGACGCGCTCTGCGATCGTGACGAACCGCTTGTGGCCCTTGGCGGCGAGGTCGAGCTTGCGCGCGATCGTGGTCTCGAGGTTCGCGACCGCGAAGTCCGACGCCAGCAGTGGCGCGACCTCGACCAGCGGGTCGTGGACCTCCGACAGCAGCGGGCCGTAGACATCCTCGAAGTAGCCGCCGAACATGACGTCGCCGGTGAACGTGAGCTCGATCCGCGCGGCCCGGGTGCTGGCATCGGCCGCCGCGTCGGCGAGGATGCTCGCATCGGGCGTACGGGGTGCCTGCGTGACCGGATCCGCAGGCCGGGGCGGCGCGGTCGCAGGCTTCACTTCCTCTCGCGCGGAGCACGCACACGAGATCGCAAACAGCAGCCGCCAGCTCACGTCGGGCACGCTACCAGATCACGCGAGCCCGTGAACTTTGCTACCGTCTCGCGAGGGAGCAGCATGCGCGTCGGCGAAATCTTGCTCCACCACGGCTGGGTCGATCCCACCAGCCTGCAGCGCGCGATCGCCGAACAGCGCCACACCGGCAAGCGGCTGTGCTCGCTCCTGATCGCGCGGGGGATGATCGATCCGGACCACGCGTCGCGCGCGCTCGGCGAGCAGCACGGCGTCGCGGCCGTGCTCCAGCGTCACCTCGAACAGCGCGATCGCGCCGTCGTTGCGATGATCCCCGGTGCGCTCGCACGCGGGCTCTGCGCGCTGCCGATCGGCCGCTCGCGTACCGGCGATCTGATCGTCGGCGTGCGCGACCCGCTCTCCGAGCTCCAGGCAACGATCCAGGCCGCCGCCCGGACCCGGGTCATCCTCGCGGTCGCCCCGGCCTCGCAGCTCGAGTCACTGGTCGATCAGACCTACGAGCCGACCTCGGAGGACGGATTCGATGTCGACCTCACCACCGGCCCGATCGCGGTGATCGGCGAATCGCTGCCCGGCGAGATCGGCGAGTACTCCTTGGTCGGGCTCGACGACATCCGCGTCACCCGGGATCCGTTGCAGATCGCGTCCACCGTTCGGCCCCCGAAGCCGAGCATCCCACGCCCGATCACGCCGCAGCCGACGCACACCGCGACCCAGCATCGCAGCCAGAACGCGATGGCGATCCCGGTGATCGGCCACGTGTCCTCGGGCCCGATCCGCGCGCTGACGCTCGAGCAGGCACTGCTCGGGATGACCAGCGCGGTCACCAGCGAGGACGCGGTCGACCTCGCGATGCGGTACGTCCGCGGTCGCTGGGCCGCGGCGCTGCTGTTCGTGATCCGCGACGGCGCGGCGCTCGGCCATCGCGGTCACGGGCCGGCGCTGACCGACGACGCCGTGCAGGCCGTCGCGATCCCGCTCGCGACGGCGACGATCGTCAAGCTCGCGCATGACACCCGGCGGCTCGCGATCCAGCCGCCGCCCGACGCGGGTGCGATCCAGGATCGGCTCGCCCGCGTGCTCGGATCGCGCACGCCGATCGCGGCACCGGTCGTCGTCGCCGAGGCGGTGCCGTGGGTGCTGGCGGTCGGGGAGCCGAACGGCGACGACGGCGCGGCCGATCTCGAATACGTGGTCGCGGCGCTCGGCGAAGCGCTGACCCAGATCCGGCACACGTGATCGTCAGAGCGTGACGGCGAAGCAGCGCTCCTGCGCCGCCAGCCCGATGTCCTTGGCTCGCGGTGGCAGGCGGTCAGCCACAGCCTCGTCGACCAGCTCCACGCGATCGCGGTAGTGGGCGCGCAGCTCGGACTCCAGCACGGAGAACGGCGGGCCCGCCATCTGCTCCTGCGAATACTCGAGCGTGATGCACAGGCCGTTCGCGCCTGGCGCCAGCAGGCGGAGATGGTCGACATAGCGGCCGCGCATCTCGGGCGGCAAGGCGATCAGCGCCGCGCGGTCGTACAGCGCGTCGACCGTGCCGACGTGCTCGGGCGTGACCGCGAACAGGTCGCCGGCGAGGATCTTGATCGGGCCATCGCGGTACTCGACGACGGGCCCGCGCGGCGTACGGATCGGATTGATCCCGTGCTCCGCGAAGAACGCCGTCACGGCATCCTCGACCAGCTCGATCCCGATCACCTCGTGACCGAGGTAGGCGAGGTACGCGAGGTCCTCGCTCTTGCCGCACATCGGCACCAGCACGGCGCGGCCTTGCAAGCGCGCCGCGTGACGGGACAGGTACTTGTTGGCTTCACCTTCGTGAAAATTGATGCGACCGGCGCGCCAGCTATCTTCCCAGAACGATCGTTCCACGCTGTGAGGCTACCGCGTTCCGACCCGAGGTAGCGTCGGCTCGTGGCCACCGTCTTGACCGAAGCACACAAGCTGTGGCGGAGGCGCATCTTCATCACGACATGGCTCGGCTACGTCGGGTTCTACTTCTGCCGCCGGCCGTTCTCGGCCGCAAAGGCCGAGATGGAGGTCGATGCCGGCTGGACTGCGGGCATCGTCGTCGGCGACATCTGGGCGTTCTACCTGGTGTCGTATGCGGTCGGACAGTTCCTCGCGTCGTACATGGGCCAGCGCCTCGGGCCACGCCGCAACGTGCTGATCGGGATGGCGCTCGGTCGTCGCCGCGGTCGGCATGGGCTCGACGCTCGACGTCGCGCTGCTCAAGGTGCTCGCGGCGATCCTCGGGCTCGCGCAGGCGACCGGCTGGTCGGGCAGCGTCGGCACGATGGCCTCGTGGTTCTACAAGCACGAGCGCGGCAAGGTGATGGGTGCGTGGTCGACCAACTTCACCGTCGGCTCGCTGTCGTCGACCTATGCGATGGCCGGTATCCTCGCGATCGGGGCGAGCTACGAGAGCGGCTGGCAGTGGTGCTTCTTCGGCGGCGCGATCGTGCTGTCGGTGGTCTGGCTTCAGTTCTACCTGCTGCAGCGCAATCGCCCCGAGGACGTCGGGCTCCCGCCGATCGACGATCCGACACCGCGCCACGAGTCGACCGCGCCCGAGCCACCCGGCCTCGGGCTGTCACGCGAGGCGTGGACCAATCTGCTGCTGGTCGGCGGCTTCTACTTCTTCTCGAAGTTCGTGCGCTACGCCGTGTGGTCGTGGTCGGCGTACCTCCTGAAGAAGAGCTACGGGCTGTCGAGCAGCCAGGCAAACTTCTACGCGACCGCGTTCGACGTCGCCGGCATCTTCGGCGTGCTCGCCACCGGCTACCTGTCCGACAAGTACTTCGCGAGCCGGCGCGCCGGCGTGTCGCTGCTGATGATGTTCGGGATGATGGCGTCGACCGGCCTCCTGATGGCGTTCGCCGAGGCCGATGTCGTGGTGTTCATCGTGCTGCTCGCGGCGGTCGGCTTCACGCTGTACGGGCCTGACGCGCTGCTGACCGGTGCCGGCGCGATCGACATCGGCGGCCGCAAGGCGACGTTCGCGACCGCGATGATCTCCGGGTTCGGGAGCCTCGGCCCCGTCGTCCAGGAGGTCGTGATTCCCCGCGTCTACGACGCGAAGGCGGCCGAGAAGTCGGGAGACCTCGGCGTGGTGTTCCTGCTGCTGTTCCTGTCGGCGACGATGGCCACGCTGTTCTGCGCGATCCTGGTGTGGCGCAACCGGCGCGGTGGCAAAGGGATCTGAGTTACGATTGCCGCACGTGCGCGCGTCGTCGATCCTCATCGTGCACCCGGACCGCAAGACCCAGCGGATCGTGCAGCGCATCCTCGGCGTGACCGGCCACCCGGTCGACGTCGCCGACGATCTCGAGCAGGCGATCCGCCTGCTCGCGAACATCCAGCCCGTGCTGGTCGTGATCGATGGTGCGCTGGTCACCTCCGGTGTCACGGAGCTGATCGAGGCGGCGAAGGCGCGCGGGGCCGAGGCCTGCATGACGCTGCTCGGTGGCACCGCGGCGATCCAGCTGCCGGCGATCCTCGGGCTCGGCGCGATCACGAACGTGCTCGTCCATCCGATGCCGGTGCTCGCCGAGGAGCTGACGATCACGGTCCAGAAGCTGATGCGCGGCGACCTGTTCGGGGTCGAGAAGTATCTGCTGTGGGGCACCGAGCTGCACGAGACCTTGATCACGCGCGGTAGCCAGCGCGCGGACCTCGTCGGCGACCTCGCCGAGCGCGTCCGCACCCGCGGCCAGAGCGCCCGGGTCGCGTCGATGGCGATGCTGGTCGCCGACGAGTTGATCTCGAATGCCGTCCACAACGCGCCGGTCGACGCGGCCGGCGACCACTACCGCAAGGACCTGCCGCGAGAGCAGGAGCTCGAGCTCGACGAACGCCACCAGATCCGGCTGCGCTGGGGCTGTGACGCGCGCTACCTCGCGATCGAGGTCACCGACGGATTCGGCAGCCTCGACCGCGGCACCATCCTGGCCGCGCTGGCCAAGAACGACGTCCGCGACCATGGGGGCGGCGCGGGCATGGGCATCGCGCTGGCCTACCGTTCGTGCGACCACCTGGTATTCAACCTGGCGCCCGGCGTGCGCACGGAGATCATCGCCTTGATAGACGTCCGCTATCCACCGACCGAGCGCAGCAGCGCGTCGTCGTACAACGTGTTCGTCGAGAAGACTCCGGACAAGGCGCAACGATGATGGAGACCCGCGGCCGGATGACGATCACCGACGCCGGCGACGGCCTCGTGCTCGCCGGTTCGATCGACGAGACCGCGGCGCTGCACGAGCTGCTCGGCCGGGCGCGCGGTGGCCGGCTCGCACTCGACCTCGCCGGGATCACGTTCATCAACTCGCTCGGCGTGCGGGACTGGATCCGCATGCAGGCGGTCGCCCAGCAGCACGGGCTCGTCGTCGAGCTGCGCCGCGTCGCCGAGCCGCTGGTCCACCAGCTCAACATGATCATCGCGACCCGCGGCAACGCGATCGTGACCTCATTCTATGCGCCATACGCGTGCGATGCCTGCGGCCGCGAGGAGTCGCTGCTGGTCGACGCGCTGGCCAATGCGGACCGCCTCCGCCAGCTCGATCCGCCGCTGATGACCTGCCCCGAATGCGGCAATGCGATGGCGTTCAACGACTTTCCCGAGCGTTACTTCTCGTTCTTATCGGTGTAAGACCCCCCGGTGGAAGCTTTCGCCGCCTGGGTCCAAGGAGTCATCGAGAGCCTGGGATACCCGGGCCTGTTCCTGATGATCGTGCTCGAGAGCACGATGGTCCCGATCCCATCGCTGCTGGTGATGCCGTTCGCCGGCTTCCTCGCGGCGCAGGGGATCTACTCCCTGCCCGTGATCCTGATCATCAACTCGACCGCCGCGCTGACCGGCTCGCTGCTGTCGTACTGGCTCGGTGCCGCGGGTGGGAAACCCCTGCTGCTCAAGTATGGCAAGTGGGTGATGGTCCGGCCGAAGGACATCGAGAAGACCGAGCAGTTCTTTGCCAAGCGCGGCTATACGGTCCTGATCGCGCGATTCCTCCCGGTCGTTCGACATTTGATCTCGATTCCTGCCGGCATCGCGCGGATGCCGCTCAAGAGCTTCATCCTGCAGACCTTCCTCGGCTCCGCGATCTGGGGCGGCGGCCTGATGGTGCTCGGCTACACGATCGGGAACTCGTGGGCCAAGCTGGCGAAGAAGGTCGACCTCGTCGTCGCCGTGGTGATCGTGCTAGTGATTCTCGCCATCACGATTCGCTTCGTGGTACGTCGCCGCAGGGAGCGCCAGATTTCTTCCGACGCTGCCGTGGCCGTCCAGGACAAGTAGTACCTCCCGGTGCCCGCACGTACCCGCACAGAATCGGAAGCAGACCCCCCCGTGACGTCCTCTTCCACGTCCACGTCCGCGACCGTGCTAGCTTCAAGCAGCATGACGTTGGGTGCACCGGCCTACACGGTCAGCGTCCTCGACCGTCACGAGAGCGAGCTCGTCGAGCAAGCTCTCGCTGCCGTGGAATCGCGCTCGCCGGCAGACGCGGAGATCCTCAAGAAGTTGATCGAGGAGCTGCACGCGACCTCCGAGCTGCTCGACCGCCAGCGCCCACTCCGCCGCCCCACCGCGCTCGGTGGCGAGGCCCGCGACGAGCAGACGCTGATGGATCACCTGTGCAGCATCGACGGCCTGTCGGGTGACCTCGCGCTGCCGCTCAAGGCGACGCTGTCGCGCACGTATCTCCTGACCAAGATCAACTTCCTGCGCGGGTTCGTGAAGGCGACGTCCGCACACAGCGACGTCCCCGGCGCGTCGCGGATGACGCACGACCTGCGCGAGGAGCTCGCCCAGTCGATCTACACCTTGCTTGCCGAGGAGCTGTTCCTCGCGCTGCTCCGCAAGCCCGATGTGACCCGCCGCACCAAGCAGCGGGCGGCGGACCAGCTGATCACGGTGTGGGACGACGCGTCGCTCGAGATCGACGACTTCTCACCGCTCCTCGAGTCGGCGTGGCACGCCCGCAACCGGATCACCAGCGCCTACGGCACGCTGCTCGGCGCGACCGAGACGTTCCGCCTCGTCACCGAGGACTGCAGCCCGGACGTCATCGAGTTCTTCGGCCGTGACGGGATGAGCGCCGACGAGAGCGCCGCGTTCGAGGAGTTCCTGTTCAACATGACCAGCGAGGAGCTCGCCACGCTCCGCCGCGCCATGCAGCAGCAGCACCTGTCTGCCGCCAGCCCGGCCTGGGCCGCCCAGATCCTCGGCCGCCAGCTCGACGAGCTCGAGCACTCACACGAGATCGATCCGATGGCGCTCTACCGCAGCTATCAGCGGCGCCAGCTCGCGGCCGACTTCCGGATGATGGCCAGCGCGCCGGGTCCTCGCCGGACGGCAGAGGGCTATCTGATGGTCTACCTGCTCGACCAGCAGTAGAAACGTAAACGTAAACGCGAACGTAAACGTAAACGTAAACGTCGTCTTCGACATCGTGAGTGCCGAGGCGAGCGACACGCGTTGGCGTCGGGGTCGCGCCGCCCGACCGATCCCCCAACGTTTGCGGTTACGCGGTCGCGGCGGGCTGTGCGGACTGTGCGGCGAGGTGCTTCTCGATCATGTGCGCCAGCGACGGGATGCCCTCGATGACGTCCTTCTTCGCGCCCGGACGCATGCGCTTGTACATCTTCTTCGCCGTCGTGTGAGACGTCTTCTCGGCCCGCGCGTCGGTCACACCCAGCAGGTCCTCGGCGACGTCTTCCGACCGCGCGACCAGGAAGTCGGTGAGCGAGCTCGACTTCGCCGCCTCCCACTTGTCGAAGTGCGGCTGGATGCGGGTGAGCCAGTCGTCCAGCAGCGCATCGACGACCTCGGGAACGAACTTCTTCTTGATCCCCTTGATCATCGCGTAGGCGCTCTTCACCACGAACCCCTTCTGCTTGACCTGCGCGTCGATCAGCTCGACGCAGTCGGCGATCACGGCAGGACGAAGTGGCTCTTTACCCAGGGTCTCGACGAGGTTCGACATCGGCCGGACTCTAATGCCGGACCCGAAATCCGTCCAGCGACGACCGTCACTTCACGGCGGGCGCAGGGTTCGCCAACACGATGTTCTCGCGCTTGCAGCGAATCTGCATCACTTGACGTGCGTCACCATCGGCAGGCAACAGGTCGAAATGCTTCTGCGCTTCGGTCGGATCGCCCTGCATGCAGGCGGTCGAGACCAGGACCCGGCGCATCCGCACATTGCCAGGATCCTTCGCGAGCAGTCGGTTCGCGAGCTCCTTGGCTTCGTCATAGTCCTGCCGGTCGTAGGCCCGGTTGGCCTCATCCATCGCGGCTTGCATCCGGGTGGTCGGCGCCGGGTCGGTCTCCTCGTCCAGCCGCTGCGCGACGTCGCCGGTCTTGCCTTGGTCCCGGCGCGGAGGACTCGCAGTGCCGCGGTCCTTGACCGTGCCCATCAGCCGATCTCGCGCCTGGTCGGTCGAGCTGTCCTGCGCGGGACGGTCCCCGCGCGTTGTCGGTTCGGACGTGGGCGCCGCAGGCTCGATCGTCGGGCTGGCCCTGACCTCGTAGAACAGCTTCACGCCCAGGCCGATCACCAGGAGCGCGGCGGCAGCGAGGGCAAGGTGCCGGGCGCTCACGCCTTTCCACATAGCATGTCAGCTTGACGAGCACGAACCTCGACGAGGATAGTGCGCCGATGAGATGTATCCTGGTCGTCGCGAGCTTTGTCGTACTGGCCGCCGGGTGCGGAGACAACTCCAAGCAGTGTGGGACCGGCACCACGGATGTTGACGGCGAGTGCCTCGGGATGGGGGGCGGCAACAACTGCGGGGAGGGCACCGTCGAGCAGAACGGGACCTGCGTCCCTGCGGCCGAGGCGTGCGAGGCCGGCGAGACCGCGATCGAGGGCAACTGCGTCCAGGTCGACGCGACCGAGGGAGCGGAGCCCAATGGCACCGAGCTCGGAGCCAACCCCGCGGGCGAGATCCTGCTCGCGCCCGGGCCTGACCTGTTCACGGTCAGCGGCTGCATGAACAACCAGCCGACGGCGGCCAACGACGATCCGGACTTCGATCGCTATCAGGTCACGGTCACCGAGCCGACGCTGATCAAGCTGACGGTCGATGGCCGCGGCGGCATGGTCGGTGGGTTCTACGTGGTCGCGGCAGATCCGGACCCGACGCTCGCGACCTTCGAGCGCTACGGCGTCAGCGTCGCCAGCGACATGTCGCGCCGCCAGGTCTACCTGCCGAAGGCCGGCGTCTACGACCTCGTCGTCAGCGACACGCGCACGCTGATCCCGCGGCTCGAGGGCGAGCCGATGCCGGCCGCTGGCAACCCCGATGGCACGAGCAGCTGCTACCTGATCCACGCCGAGACCCAGACGCTGCCGGCCGCGACGCCGCTCGTCGCGGGCACCCCGGTCACCGGGACGATCGGCGAGGACGTCGCCGTGCTCACGGGCGCGTTCGCGAACGGGTTCAACAGCGTGACCGCGAACATCAATTCGGCACACGCCCGGGCCTCGCTCGTCGTGATCAGCAACGACCAGCTGCTCCAGGTCACCGGGCTCGTCGATGGCGGCACCGCGGTGTTCGGCGGCGTGACATCGGCTGATCAGGTCACGTTCGTGCTCGATCCGATCGTCAACTACGGCCTCGCGGCCGCGGCGTACTCGGTCGCCGTCGACTTCATGATGGTGTCCACCCCGCTGCCTCGCGATGGCGCGACCTCGACGCCGCAGCTGTCGGCGGGCCAGGAGTTCGGCGTGCTCCAGGACTTCAACCTGTTCCACTGGGAGGTCACGGAGTCCGACACCACGGACGGCATGGATCTGACGTTCTCGATCCCGATGTCCGGCGTGATCGCCGACCGCAACCTGGCGATCCTCTCGCCGTTCGCGAGCACGAACACCGCGGCGCTGAACGGCGGCCCGACGAGCGACATCACCGAGACGTTCACCCGCTACACCGGGCTCGTCCGCACCCGGGCGCCCGGTATCTACTACCTCGTGCTCTACGCGCCGCGCAGCGCGGTCGGCACGCCGTTCACGGTGAAGAGCACGGTCACCACGCTCGAGGAGACGCCGGTAACGTTTGACGTCGAGACGGCGCCGCAGATGCCGAACGCGTTCAACTCGAACCCGTTCCTCTACAACGCCGGCGAGGTGCCGTGGCAGCTGTGGAACGCGCGTGGCACCGCGACCGGTGACCTGGTGACCTCGTTCTACGATCCCGCCGCGGCGATTGGCCGGCTCGACACGCTCGCCGTCAGGGTGGGCACGGGCGCAGGCACGCCGGTCAACGCGGAGAGCACGGCGATCCCGTTGGTCCAGCACGCGTTCGCACAGAACGGCTCGCGCCCGCTCGGCCGGATCGTCCAGGACCCGGTCGTCCCCGAGGACCTGACCACCCTGTTCGTCAAGGTCAACCCGGTCCGCAAGACCGGCGGCACCCGCCAGTTCACGCTCGACTTCGGGCCGCAGACGTTCCACGACTTCGGCGATCTCGCGTCGGGCTCGACCAGCACGGTCACCGACCAGCCGCTCACCACCGCGAACCCGCAGCGCCGGTTCTTCTTCGAGGCGCCGCCGAACAGCACGGTGACGATCACCGTCCACCCGGACACCGCGACGCTGAACCCGGTGCTGTCCTTGGTCGACGTCGACGAGCAGGCGCGCATCGAGGTCGACGACGGGATCGCGAACCAGGACGAGACCTACTCGTACACGCAGCCGGGCGCCGGGTTCACCGCGTTCGTCGTCGCCCAGGCGCTGCCCGTCGTGACGCCGCAGGCGTTCACCGTGACCGTGACGATCGATCCGCCGACGTACGCCCTGACGTCGACCGCGACGGCGTTCGTCGACATCTGTGCGACCGGCGTGGTGCTCCCCGCGGGCGGCGGGATCGGCGACGAGGGCCTGACCGATCCCGTCCCGACGGTCGCCGGCTTCGACTTCTTCGGTGCCCCGGCTGCGTCGCAATTCATCGTCTCGACCAACGGCTTCCTCAGCTTCGATCCCGGGATCGCCGACTCCAACTACCGTCCCAACCCGCTCCCCGATGGCATCGGCGAGACCAGCATCGCCCCACTGTGGGAGGACCTGTGGTTCGTCACGATCTGCGCGCGGACCGTCGGCACGCGTCAGACCATCCAGTGGACCGGCGAGGACTTCAGCAATGGCGACCAGGTCGAGCTCCAGGCCATCCTCGACGCGTCGGATGACTCGATCGAATTCGTCTGGGGTCCCGGCACGACCGCCCCGGGCACCAGCGGCGCGAGCGGCATCCAGGCACTCGGCGGCACGTTCGGATTCGGCGTGGGCGCCTTCAGCGAGTTCGTCGTGCCCGGGTCGTCTCGCAAGCTGACCCCGGCACCTTAAGTAGACCTCAGCGACTGTGAGTCGACGCCCGCCGGACGACCAGGCGGGCGGTTTCGCCTGGGTACATTCACCTGTAGATGGGTGCGGCCTCGAAGCCACCGGAGCCAACCGTGAAGGTCGGCGACATGGTCCTCGAGCGCTATCGCGTCGTCGAACAGATCGCGTCCGGCGGTCACTCGGTCGTGTTTCGCGGCACCGACGAGCGGCTGTCGCGGCCGGTCTGCATCAAGGTGTTCTCCGGGCTCGGCGGCAAGTCCGGCCTCGGGCGCACCAGCTACGAGCACTTCGTTCAGGAGGCGTTCGCGCTGTCGCGACTGACGCATCCCAACACACTGCGGATCTACGACTTCGGCCACCTCGGAGCCAAGGACCTCGAGGGGATGCCGCTCCAGGTCTGCGAGTACATGAACGGCGGGACGCTGTCGCAGATCGTCCGCGAGCACGGCAAGCAGTCGCTCGCCGAGACGACGCGCGTGATCGGCGCGATGTGCGCGGCGCTGTCGGAGGCGCACGCACTCGGCATCGTGCATCGCGATATCAAGCCGCAGAACATCCTGTTCGGCGCCGTCGGTGGCAGCAAGCTGCCCAAGCTCGCCGACTTCGGGATCGCGAAGTGGAGCGCAGACGAGGCTGACTCGGACAAGGAAGACTCCAACCGCGCGGAGGACACCGCGATCGTCGCCGGCCAGAAGCTCGCGATGTACTCGCCGAGCTGGGCCGCACCGGAGCAGCTCGCCGGTCAGCCGGTCAACGCACAGACCGATATCTACTCGCTCGCCGTGGTCGCGGTGTACATGCTGTCGGGCAAGGCGATCTTCGCCGACGAGGATGTCTACGCCGGCTACAAGAAGCGCCGCCACGCCGACGAGCTGGTGAAGGAAGCACTGCTACCGCTCCGGGTGCCGAAGGCGGCGATCACCCTGATCACCAAGGCGCTCGCATTCGATCCGAAGCGCCGGCTCGAGAACGTCGAGCAGCTGCAGCAAGGCCTGCTCGCCGCGCTCGAGCCATCCGACGAGACCAAGAAGCGGATGCAGGAGCAACAGGAGCTCACCGCGCCCGTCCAGCCGGTGACCCCGACGGTGCCCCACTCCGCGATCACACCGCCGGCGGGAATGCCGCGCGTCGAGCCCGAGCCCCGGCGGGAAGCCAGGCCGTCGACCCCACCGCCGATCCCGGCGGCTGCCGCGCCGGCGCCATCGACATCTGGCGTGCCTGCGGTGCGCGCCGTCGAGTCGACGCCGCCGCCGTATCAGGCGCCGACGCCGTACGTACCGCACGACAGCCCCGCGTGGCGGCCGCCGACGATGCAGCTGCCGTGGATGGCGCAGGCGCCGACGCCGGCCGGTGCGCCGCGACGGTTACAGGTGATGGATGCGCCGCAGCCGGTGAGCGACCGCCGCGTTCACTTCGTGCACACGTCGAGCTACGCCGATCTGGTCGGGGGCCAGGCCAAGGTCCGCGTCACGTTCCTGATCTCGCCGACCGGGGGGCTGTTGATCCACCTGAAGGGCATGTCGTGCTTCATCGCGCCGCTCGGGGGACGACCCTCGCCGGCGGTTCAGCTCGAGCAACCCGCCGATGTCGCGCTGGTCACGCCGCGCGCGCAGGAGATCGGACATATCCGCGTCGCCGTCGGGATCCAGACCACCGGGCTGCTGACGTTTCCGATCGGTTACGAGCTGGTGGCGGTCGGTACCGACGACTGCATCGACCCAATCTTGTTCGACTTCGGGCCCGGTTCCGACGCATACTTCGTCTACACTCGCGGGCGACCGGTGCCAAAGTTGCATCCACAGCACCCGCGTCGTCGCTAACCGTCATGGCACAGACACCGCCGCAGCCACCCCGGGGAACAGGTAAGCCAGCACCGTCGGTGCGTCCGATCAACGAGGACTACGGCGAGTTCGAAGGCGATCCCACCAACATCAATCAGATCCCGCACCCCGGCCACACGCCGCAGCAGGGCGTGCAGCCGCAGCCGCAGCACCACCCGCATCAGACGCCGCCGCAGCACGGCGTTCCAGGTCAGGGCACGCCACGCGCGCACCACCCCAGCATGCCGCCGCCGCCGCAGCAGTTCGCGGCCGCCTCGCCGACGCTGTCGCACCTCGGCGCGCCGCTCCAGCCCGCGCAGCCCCAGCCGTACGGCGCTGGGGCACTGCCGTACACCAACCCCGGTGCCCAGCCCGGGATGCATCCGCAGCCCGGCGCCAACATGACCCAGATCGGCCCGCCGATGTCGCAGGTCTCGGGCGTCATCGCGCAGCCCACGCCCTACGTCTCGCGCTCGCGGATCTACGCGTTCGTCGTCGACGAGACCGGCAACCCGATCGAGCTCGGCTCGGGCCGGTTTGCCAAGGCGTATCTCGGCGAGGAGCGCTGGGTCGAGTCCAAGACCACGCTCCGCCGTCCGGTCGCGCTCAAGTGCCTGCAGAAGGGTGTCGACGCCGAGGACCAGATGCGGTTCCAGATGGAGAAGGAGATCCTGGAGCGCGTCCAGGGTCACCCGAACATCGTCGAGCTGCTCGGCTCCGGTGAAGGTGACAGCGCGGGCTTCATCCCGCCCGCCGTGCGCGAGCGCGTCGAGAACGACTTCATGATCCTGGAGCTCCTCGACATGTCGCTCGAGGAGCGGCTGAAGGGTGCACGCCAGAAGCGCCGTCGCGATGATCTGCTCGCGGTCCCGCTGCGCGAGCGGATCTTCCGCGTGCTCGAGTACATCGTCCCGGTCGCCACGGCGGTCGAGTTCGCGCACCTCGTGCGCGACACCTGCCATCGCGACATCAAGCCGGCCAACATCCTGGTCAAGCTGCCGGATCCCAACCTGCGCGGCTCGCAGATGAAGATCAAGCTCGCCGACTTCAACGTCGGCAAGGTCGCGGACGCCGAGATGGACGTCTCGATGACGCGGTTCCAGGCCGTGCCCGGCACGCTGTACTTCCAGAGTCCCGAACAGGAGACCAACACGTTCGAGCTGCTCGTCAACTGCACCCAGGGCTCGCCCGAGGTGGAGTTCTTCGAGGACTTCTACATCGACATCTACGAGAACGACTCGTTCTGCCTGTTCAACCGCAACGAGATGTACTCGATCGCCGCGGCGGATCGCACGCGCAAGAAGATCCTGCTCAACCGCCCGTTCGCGGAGCAGAGCGAGATCAACGTCCGCGGTCGCGTCGTCAAGTCGGTCGGTCGCCCCGCCGACATCTACTCGCTCGGCGCCGTCTTCTACTATCTGATCAGCGGTGCCTACGCGAACCCGAAGAACCTGTTCGACGCGTTCAGGAAGTTCGTCGAGTACGAGAAGCGCGACGAGAACAACTCGATCGCCGCGTACATCGAGCACGAGTACCGCACGATCACGAACATGCGCGCACCCAAGGCCGAGGGCCAGGGCGCCCCGGAGCTCGCGCCCGAGGATCGATTCTTCAGCTACAAGCACTACCTCGACGGCAACGGTGAGCTGATCGATCCCACGATCATGATGATCATTGCCAAGGCGATGATCCGGAACAAGCCCGACAGCTACTGCCTGTCGTACGACCTCCGCACCACGGGCATCTCCGCGATGGTCCACGACCTGCTGTCGCTCTACATCCAGTTCGGCATCGACCCGTCGGCGCGGATCGCGTACTCGAACGACGGCTACGCGGGCTCGCAGAAGAAGCCGGGCTCGATGCGTCGCGCGTTCGACAAGTTCTTCAAGAAATAGCCGTCGGCTACCAGTTCTCCTCGCGCTTGGTCAGCGAAAAGATCGAGACCGCGACGCCGCCGAGGATCGCGATCAGCATCAGCTTGCCGCCGAGCGAGCTCTCGCCGAATTTGGAGAACCCGTCCCAGACCTTGGTCTTGACCGCGACGAAGCCGAAGCCGACCAGCGCGAGTGCGCCCATCCAGACCTGCCACTGCTTCGACATCGAGATCAGGCCGACCAGCACTGGCACCGCGAACCCGGCGAGGATCAACACTGTCCACAGGAGGTTGGTCTCGAACCCGGCCGTCAGGTTTTCGAGCGGGATCGCGAATCCCACGATGCCGAGCAGGCCAAAACCGAGGATCAACAGCTTGATGAGCTTCACGAGATACCCCTCCCCTTTGGGCCGTCGATCATCGCACAGGTTTCGCGCTACGGTTCCCGGGATGGACCGTTTGACACCAGACCCGCTGACGCCCGCCACTGCCGAACGCTTGCTCGCCGGGCAGGAGCTGGTGCCTGCGATGTCAGGCTCGATCACGCAGATGAAGTCGCTGCGCGAGAAGTGTCTCGACGCGGGCATCCCCGCGCTCGTCGGGTGTCCGCCCGGCGCCGGCAAGGGTTGAGGGACCAAGACGCACCTCCTGGTCCAGGAGGCAGACCTCGACAAGCTCGGCGCGTTGACGCGCGGTGACTGGCTCGATCAGCTCTCGCTCGAGGGCGTCGACCCGATCCAGCTCGACTTCAGCGGCGACGAGCTGCCGTGCCCTGCGTGCGGGACCGCCGCGCCGCTGATCGACGGTTGCTGCTCCGACTGCGGTTTGAATTTGGAGTAGTTGCGTCGACGGGGCGGGCCCCGTAGATTGCGCCGTCATGTCGGAAGCCGAGCTGCCCGCTGCGATCGCGAAGCGGCGGACGTTCGCCATCATCGCGCATCCCGACGCCGGCAAGACCACGCTGACCGAGAAGCTGCTGCTGTTCGGCGGCGCGATCCAGCTCGCCGGTGCGGTCAAGGCACGCGGCGATCGGCGGCGCGCGCGCAGTGACTGGATGAAAGTGGAGCGCGAGCGCGGCATCAGCGTGACGACGTCGGTGATGACGTTCGACTACCTCGACTGCATGTTCAACCTGCTGGATACGCCGGGCCACGAGGACTTCAGCGAGGACACCTACCGCACGCTGACCGCCGTCGACTCCGCCGTCATGGTGATCGACGCCGCGAAGGGCATCGAGTCCCAGACCCGCAAGCTGTTCGAGGTCTGCCGCCTGCGCGACGTCCCGATCGCGACGTTCATCAACAAGATGGATCGCGAAGGCCGCGACCCGTTCGAGCTACTCGACGAGATCGCGCACGACCTCCAGCTCGACGTCGTGCCAGCAAGCTGGCCGATCGGCATGGGCCGCGAGTTCCGCGGCTGCTACGACCTGTTCCGCGATCAGCTCATCCTGATGGAGCGGTCCAAGGGCGAGTACATGCAGGAGGGCATCACCGTCGCCGGGCTGTCGGATCCGCGGCTCGACCAGCTGCTGCCCGAGAGCGCGGTGGCCAAGCTCCGCGAGGACGTCGAGATGGTGCGCGGGCTGTGCCCGAAGTTCGATCTCGAGTCCTACCGCGAGGGCCACATGACGCCGGTGTTCTTCGGCAGCGCGGTCAACAACTTCGGCGTCCGCGAGCTGCTCGCCGGCCTCGCGAAGCTCGCGCCGCCACCGCGCAAGCAACCCGCGCGCGAGCGCGCCGTCGCCCCGAGCGAGCCCAAGGTCGCGGGCTTCGTGTTCAAGATCCAGGCGAACATGGATCCCAAGCATCGCGATCGGATCGCCTTCGTCCGACTCGCGTCGGGCCACTTCACGCGCGGCATGAAGCTGATCGTTTCGCGCACCGGCAAGTCGCTCGGCGTGCACAACGCCATGCTGTTCCAGGCCAACGAACGAGAGCTCGCCGAAGAAGCGTGGGCCGGCGACATCATCGGCATTCCCAACCACGGCACGCTGCGAATCGGCGACGCGCTCACCGAAGGCGAGCCGCTGCACTTCACCGGCATCCCGAGCTTCGCGCCGGAGTTCCTGCGCCGCGTGCGCCCCGACGATCCGATGAAGGCCAAGCACCTCGGCCGCGCACTCGAGCAGATCGCCGAGGAGGGCGCCGCCCAGGTGTTCAAGCTGTTCCTCGGCTCGGACTTCGTGGTCGGCGTCGTCGGCTCGCTCCAGTTCGACGTGCTCGCCGACCGCATCCGCTCGGAGTACGACCTGCCCTGCCACTTCGAGGCCACCTCGTTCGAGGTCGCGCGCTGGGTCGACGCCGACGACCCGCGACAGATCAAGAAGTTCGCCGACGCCAACCGCGACAACATCGCGGAGGACCACTCGGGTGCGACCGTGTTCCTCGCGCGCAACGAGTGGCAGCTCAACCGCGCGAAGACGGATTTCCCGCAGCTCCGCTTCTTACAGACGCGCGAACAATCGCCGCTGATGCAAGCCTCGGCTTAGTGCACCACACCGGAAGCAGGTGAATACCGGTCTTCAACTTCCACTTCCACTTGCGCGCCACCTCCACTTGCACTTGTGAGGAAGATCGCACTGGACCGCGCTCGGCGAACAGAACGGAGCTGGTAAACGCGAAGGCGTTGGTGATCGGGCATCGCGGTCGTCTCGACCACGCAGAGCCCGCTGTTTGCTGATTAGGAGCAAGTGCAGGTATTAACTCGCAAGTGAAGAGGTGATCTGTGCAGCCAGTAAGTACACGATCAACGCCTTCGGGCCTTGCTGATCACTAACTTGCGGGGCGCTGTACTTAGTTCGGCGTTCGATACGAAACGCTGAACATCACGGCGCGCTGCTTGAGATCCGTCTGCGGACCGTAGAGCTGCGTGAATCCGGCCTCGACGCCGATGTCGATCGACTGGGTCGCGCGCGCGGTCACGACGATCGCGAATGGCACGTGCCAGCCGTCGCGCAGGACGGCGAGGTCACCGTCGACGCCTGTGTGGAGCTCGATCAGCCAGCGGCAGGTCGGCTGCACGCCGAACCAGATCGGGATCGAAAACGCGGCGCGGTTGCCTTTGTCACGGTTCGCGAGGCCAAACTGCAGAAACGGGTCACGCGATCGAAACCCGGCCGCGCGACTACCGGGCGTGTGTGCCGATCGTTACCGCCGGCTTCCACGGATCGACGTCCCGCGTTGTTGCAGCCACGCGGGGCGCGACGTCGAGGTCACCGTCGCGGACGAGGTAACGTGCGTCGACGCCCGATCCTTGGTAGGCGCGGTCACACAGCAGCTCGCTCTGACGCAGGCAAAAGCTCGCTCGTGACCCGATTCGATCTACGCTCTGGCTGCTGTGAATCACGCCGACGGTCAGCTGTTTCGTGATCCCGACCCACGCGTCGGGGCGATGGCGATGGCGTCCTGACGCTGCGCTCGTAGAGGCTGTACTCGAGGGAGAGCTTGCCGAGGATCTGGTGGTGATCGAGCACGAGCGATCGCGTGACGAGATCGTTGTTCTGCGCGCCGACGCGAGGCAGCCGCGACCAGCAACAGCAGCGCGAGCGCGGCACGCACGCCGCGAACCTAGCATGGGCGATCGTGCTGGCTGCGGGCTGCCGCACTGACGCCAGCACGATGGACAACGTGTTCTACGATGGCGACGGCCGCAAGGTGCTGCGCCGTCAACCTCGATGGCAAGGCGGGCAACATGGGCACGATCGACGACGCGATCGTGCGCGCGATCGCGGCGAGGTGCTCGAGCTGTACGCGCACAAGCCCGGCGTGACGGTCGAGGTCGCCGATATCGAGCACGTGCTCGCCGGCGCGATCGCGGGCTGCCGCTCGTGACGTATGCCGACCTCGCAGGCGTTGCCGGCGCGGGCGTCGCGCTGTCGTTCGACGATGCGTCGATGCGGAAACGAGCTGCGCGCGATGTTCCAGGAGTACGGCGCGCACGTGATGTTCTACTCTGCCGCGCGCGGCGAAGCCCGAAGCGCGCGTGATGGTGCGCGATCTCGCCGACGACGGCCACGACAGCCTGCGCATAGCGTGAAGCACTGCGCGCGCTGACGTACGTCGAGGAGAACGGGCTCGATGCGTACATGGCCGACGAAGCGCTGCCGTCGATCCAGGTGCTGCGCGACGACGGCTACACCGTCACGTCGTTCGCGTATCCGTATGGTGCACGCACGAGCGAGCTCGACGACGCGCTCTTGAAACACGTGCCGCTGTTGCGCTCGGTCTCGTTCTCGCTCGAAGGGGCGATCGACCCGTGCCCGCATTGATCCGCGCGATGCTCGCCGTGATGTTCGCGGCCACCACGCGTTCGCGGACGGGCCGACGCGTGCTGCTCGCCGATGCGGATCCCGAGCCTGGCGCCGTCAGAGCGACGCTCGCGCCGTGGCGGCTCGAGGTCGTGGTCGAAACCACGGTGCCCGCCGATGCCAAGCAGGCGCAGATGATCGGCGAGACCCAGACGGCGCGGTTCGTCGTGTGGCGTGTGCGCGGCGAGCTCGTCGTTTACGATCGCGACCGGGGTGCGGTCGAGCAGCGCGCAGCGCCGGTCGGTAGGCTCGATCCCGCGAGTGCCGCCGCCGCAGCGCTCACCGTCAAGACGCTGATGCGGTTGCCGCCGCCCGATCAAGTCGCCGAAGCGCCGGTGCCCGCCGAGCCTGCGGATCGCGTCGCGGTCGTGACGCCCGAAGCCAACGATGGCGTCGAGCTGCGCGTGCAGGCCGGCGTGGCGACGCGGATGACGCGCGGCGAGCAGAATGATTCGGCGGGCGCGCGAACCTCGCGGTGTTCGTGAAGCCGACCGCGATCCCGCTGCGGCTCGGAGTCGCCGGCGATCTCGGCAGCTCGATCGACGTGCAGCGCTCGGGCTTTCGCGGGACCTGGAGCGACTGGAGTGTGGTCGGCATCGTGAGCTACGCGTTCACGCTCTCACCCCGGTGGGAGATCGAACCGTATGTCGGCGCGGGTGCCGAACGTTCGATCCTCGACGGTGCAGAAGGGATGATGTCGCGGCACGAGCGCGCGACGCTCGGTGTCGTTCGCGGTGGGGTGTTCGTACGCGTTCGAACGGGCCGCTACAGCATCGGCGGCACTTTGGGGGTCGATGCAACGATCGGCACACCCACCTACACGAAGAGCCCGAGCGGCACCAAAGTTTTCGAGGTCCCACCTTTCGCGCTCACGCTCGGCTTCATGGCAGCCGCGGATCTCGGAAATTGAATTGGTTGCGACTATTCCCAGTGTCTGGCCCACTAGTGTTTCGTGGGGATTGCTATCGAAGCTGTGCGGGCAGAGGGCCTTGCCCTCGCTCGCCGCGCCGCCGCCGGTGATCGCGCGGCGCAGCGGGACTTGTTCCTCGCGCAGCGCTCGGCTGTCCACCACACCCTGTTCCGTATTCTCGGCGCGAATCGCGAGCTCGAGGATCTCGTGCAGGATGCGTTCTTCGAGATCTTCCGCGCGCTGCCGTCGTTTCGCGGCG
Organism: Kofleriaceae bacterium; assembly: GCA_037720695.1. Lineage (GTDB taxonomy): Bacteria > Myxococcota_A > Polyangia > Haliangiales > Haliangiaceae > JABFXX01. Next base: position 30,213 of record JBBJLY010000070.1, read on the forward strand.
ACAGCACGCTGACCCGCTGGTGTCAGACGATCGCGACACGCGTCGCGTACCTGGCGATCAGCCGCAAGCGTCCGCTCGCGATCGACCTCGCGCTCGTCGAAGACACGCTCAGCGATAACGTCGACACCCGCCGCGAGACGCACATCCGCGAAGCCGCACGCCGGCTCTACGCCGCGCTCGATCGCCTCGATCCGAAGCAGCGCATCGCGTTCGCGCTCGCGACGATCGACGGCCTCTCGATGGCCGAAGTTGCCGCGCTGACCGAGAGCTCGATCGTCGCCGTGAAGACCCGCGTGTGGCGCGCGCGTAAAGATCTGATGAAGCGCGCCGCGAAGGACGAAGTCCTGCGCAGCTACATCGAGGACCTCGGAGGTGCGTCATGAGCGACGTGCGGCCGGCGGTCGAACCGATGTCTGATCTGTCGTGGGCGCGCGTCGAGCGTGGCCTGTGGGCGCGCCTCGATGGAACGGCGACGACGCAGATCGCCACGCCGCGCTCGCGTCGCTGGCTGTGGATCGCGGTGCCGTCGCTCGCCGTCGCCGCCGCAGCCGCAGCTGCCTTCGCGTTCTTCATCAACACGCCGGCGCTGCCGAGCAAGCCGGTCGCGACCTCCGAGGAAGCTCCGACACGGATCGTGACCGGCGGCTCGCCGTCGACGATCACCGTCGGTGATGCGCACGTCACGCTCGATGCCGAGACCGCGGTCGTCATGCCCCGCACGATCGATGGCACATCGACCACCGTGATCGAGCGTGGTTCCGCGTGGTTCGCGATCGCACCGCGCACCGGCCATCAGTTCGTCGTCGTCGCGGGCGACACGGTCGTGCGCGTGATCGGCACGAAGTTCCGCGTGGCGCGCTTCGAGGAGCACGCGACCGTCGAAGTCGAGCGTGGGCTCGTCGATGTCACGTTCCACGGCGCGACGGTCAAGGTCGCCGGCGGTCAGACGTGGAGCTCGGATGCGCCGCAGACCGTCGGCGTGAAGACGGCGATTGCGCTCGAGCCGGCGCCCGAGCCGGCGCTCGAGCCGGCTCTGGTGCCGAGCGAGCCCGGCCTACCACGCAAGTCGAAGCACGTCGCGAAGACCGCCCCGACGCAGGCCGCCTCCGACGACGAGCGCTCGAAGTACGAGCACTACACGTCGCTCGAAACGAAAGATCCAAAGGCGGCGCTCGCCGGCTATCTCGAGATCTCGCGCGGCACGAGCCGGTGGGCCGAGATCAGCTTGTTCGCCGCCGCGCGACTCGCCGCCGACCGTGGCGAACCGCGCGCGAAGACTCTCCTCGAAATGTACCTGCGCCGCTTTCCGCGCGCGCGAACGCAGATGACGCGCAAACTACTCGACCGATCAAAGGGAGCACCTTGATGAAGATTCTGATCACTTGCCTCGCCGTGTTCGCCATCGCTTGTGGCAGCAAGAGCAGCAGCAACGACACGGGCGACGACGCGGACGCCAACGACGGGGAGCCCAGTGGCTTCGACGGCGGCATCCACGATGCGCCGTTCGCGGGCACGTGCAACCTGAACCCGGCGCACCGCAGTGCTCGAACTGCATCGATGACGACGGCGACGGCAGGATCGACGGCTTCGACATCCAGTGCACCGGCCCGCTCGACAATGATGAAGCAACGTTCGCGACCGGCATTCCCGGCGACAACAAGGACGCGGTCAACCAGGATTGCTTCTTCGACGGTGACTCCGGCGCCGGCAACGACGGCTGCAACGTCCACGTGGCTGCCTCCTCGGTGCGCCCACGAAGGCCGCGTGCCCGATCGGCGCGAACCAGTACAACCCGAACGAGTGCCCGCCGCCGATCGGCACCGGCACGATCTCGCAGTGCAAGGACACCTGCGGCAAGCTCGCGCCTCCGGGCTGCGACTGCTTCGGCTGCTGCACGCTCTGCGACCCGGCGAATCCGACGCAGTGCTACGACATCGCGACGAACCCGAACACGTCGCCGAACTGCACGACCGAGACGCTCGCCGATCCGACGAAGTGCCCACGTGCCAGAAGGTGACCGATTGCGGCAACACCACGTGCGGTGGCACGAGCTGCATCCTGTGCCCGGGCCAGACGACGCTACCGCCCGAGTGCAACATGCAGGTCTGTCCGGGCGGCGGACCGGTGTGGCGCGGGCGGTAGTGCCCGGCCGGAACCTACTGTTCGGCGGGCTGTTGCATCGGAACGATTCTCTAGCTTGGAGTGAACATGAAGAACGTCCTCGTCACATTCATCGTCGTGCTGCTCGCCGCCTGCGGCGGCAGCAACAAGGCGGGTGGCGAATGCACGCTGCTCGGTGCCACGTGCACCGATAGCGCGGCATGCTGCTCGAGCAACTGCGATCCGGCCGCGGGCATCTGCTCGCGCGTCCCCGGCACGTGTGCCGCCGGCGGCGATCAATGCGAGTCGGGTCCCGACTGCTGCTCGCTCGCGTGCGTCGACGGCGAGTGCCAAGGCGACCAGTGCACCTCCGACGGTGCCGCGTGTGACAAGGACGGCGAGTGCTGCGGCGGGTTGTGCAGCAGCGGCGCGTGCGCGGCGCTGAACCCATCGTGCAAGACCGCCGGTAACGCGTGCGGCGCGAACGGCGAGTGCTGCGGCGGCTTCTGCAAGGAAGGCCTCTGCAACATCGCCGTCTCGTTCTGCACGCAGATCGGCGATACCTGCACCGCCGACAACGAGTGCTGTGGTGGCCTCT
>JBBJLY010000253.1:0-11672 GCA_037720695.1 Kofleriaceae bacterium
TCGGAGTACGCCGAGCTGACGAGGCAGCCCTCGCCGCGGGCGACGAACTGCCCGGCGAGCGCCGCCTCGTTCGCGTACGGCCCGACCGTGATGACCGGACCGAACACCTCGTGGTCGTTGAGCGCACCACTGGTCAGCGGCTGCGCGCTGGCGCGCACGACCGGCCCGACGAAGTAGCCCTTGCCCTCCGGGGCTCCGACCGGCGTGACCTCGCCCGTGCCGCCGAACACGGCCTCGGTCTCGGCAGCGAGGCGCGCGATGCCCTCCTTGACGTCGCGCAGCTGCTGCGCGGTCGCGAGCGGTCCCATCCGCACGCCATCGTGGGCTGGATCGCCGACGACGATGCCCGCGAGGCGCTCGCGCAGGATGTCGTGCACCGCTGGCTCGGTACCCGCCGGCACGAGCACGCGGCGGATCGCGGTGCACTTCTGCCCGGTCTTCTGCGTCATGTCGCGGACGACGTCGGCGAGGAACAGGCCGCCGGTCTCGCTCGCGAGATCGACATCGGGACCGAGCACGGCCGCGTTCAGGCTGTCGGCCTCGATGTTGAGCCGCACCGAGTGCGCGACGATCTTGGGGTGCGTCCGCAGCGTGCGTGCGGTGGTGCTGCCGCCGGTGAACGCGACGACGTCGCCTGTGCGGACGTTGTCGAGCAGCGTGCCGGCGGGGCCGACGAGCAGCTGCAGTGCGCCCGGCGGGAGCAGCGGCGCGAACAGCTCGACCATGCGATGCGCGACCAGCGCGGTCGCGGTGGCTGGCTTCGTGATCACGGGCATGCCCGCGAGCAGGGCAGGGCCGAGCTTCTCGCACAGGCCCCAGCCCGGAAAGTTGAACGCGTGGAGATGGACCGCGACGCCATGCCGGGTCGACCACACGTGTTGGCCGACCAACCGCGCCGTCCGACCGATCTGGATCGGATCGCCATCGCCCAGCAGCCGTGCGCTGCCGAGCTTGGCCCCGAGCTCGGCGTAGTGCGACAACGTCACCCCGCCACCATCGACGTCGAACTTGGCATCGCCGCGCGTGTTGCCACCGTTGGCGACCGCGAGCGCGATCAGCTCCTCGCGCGCACCGTGGATCGCCTTGGCCAGCTGGCCGAGCAACGCGCCGCGCTGCGCGAACGTCAGCTGCGCGAGCTCTCGCCAGCCGACGCTACGGGCATGGTCGAACGCGGCCGCCAGGTCGTGGCCCTGGGTCGCGACCTCCGCGATCGCCGCTTCGGTCGCCGGGTTGACCAGGCTCGCGCGCGAACCCGAGCCCTGCGACCACGACCCCGACAGGTAACTGGCGAGAAGCTGCATGGCGCAGTTTCTACCGCAAATACGCTATCGTGGGTCGTCGCGTGGGGAAGCGTCTGCTCACCGGGTTCGTCATGCTGCTCATCGTCGTGTTCGGCGGCGCAAGCGGCTACTGGATCATCGGAGACGGCCGGTGGCCGTTCTTCGACTGCCTATACATGACCATCATCACCCTGACGACGGTCGGGTACGGCGAGACGCTCGAGGGGATGGACAAGGTCGAGTACGCGCGCGCGTTCACCGTCGCGCTGCTCGTGTTCGGCACCGGCACCCTCGTGTTCTTCGCGTCGACCATCACCGCGTTCATCATCGAGGGTGATCTCAAGGACGTGCTGTTCGCCTCGAGACTGAAGAAGCGGATGAAGCGGATGAAGGACCACATCATCGTGTGTGGCGCCGGCTCGACCGGACGCAACGTGATCGAGGAGCTGCTCAAGACTGACACCCCGGTGATCGCGATCGACGTCAACGAGGCCGAGCTGCGCGACATCGCCACCAAGTTCCCGAAGGCCGAGTTCGCATACATCGCCGGCGACGCCACCGACGACGACATCCTGGCTCAGGTCAACCTCGGCGCCGCGCGCGGCCTGGTCGCCGCCCTCAGCGACGACAAGGACAACCTCTACCTGACGGTGTCCGCACGCCAGGTCAACGCGACCTGCCGGATCGTCGCGCGGTGCGCGGAGCTCTCGCACGTCGACAAGATCAAGCGCTCGGGCGCCGACGCCGTGGTGTCGCCGAACTTCATCGGCGGCATGCGCCTGGTGTCCGAGATGCTGCGCCCCGCCGTGGTCCGGTTCCTCGACGAGATGGTGCGCGACAAGCGCGCCGCGTTCCGGATCGAGGAGATCCTGCTCGGTGACACCGCCGCCGCGCTCGGCGCCACGCTGCGTGCAGCGAACGTGCGGGAGCGGTTCGGGATGACCGTGCTCGCGGTGCGCGCGAAGGACCTCACCACGTGGATCTACAACCCTGCCGCCAGCAGCCGATCGGACCGGGCACGACGCTCGTCGTCCTCGGCTCGCCCGATCAGGTCAAGGCGCTGCGCGCCGCGACCAGCTAGCACCCAGCGAGACGAGCGCCTGGCCGCGCTACGCGCGAACGCCGCAACCCGTGCTGCGCGGAACGCGCAACCCGCTGCCGCCACCGCCGTTGCGACCGCCGCCCAAAATCGCGGGTGCAGATCCGGGCTCGGAACCGGGGATCCGGGTTCGGGTTCAAATCCGGTCTCGGATCGGCTTCCGGTTCCGGTTCCGGCTTTGGTTCGGTTAACGGCTAACGTCCCCGGTTCCGGTCCGGTTCCGGTTCCGGACCAAGCTAGTCGACCTTTGGCCGCGGCCCGGCCTCACACCGCTCCGCCGCAGCCTTGACCGTCACCGTCGCCTTCCGACACGCCGCCGCGATCGTCTTCTGCGCATTCGGCTCCGGGTTCGCCTTGCGACTCGCGGCGAAGTCGCGATTCGCCCGCTCGAGCCAGTCGTCGAGATTCTCGCGGTCCTCATCCTCGAGGTTCACGCACTGCCGAAACGCCGCGAGCGCGCCGACCATGCCGTCACACTCGATCTGCATCGACTCGAGCTGGATCTCCGGATCCGCGGGCAGCGGCGTCGCCGGGGTCACCGTGGGCGCATCGACTCGCGAGCACCCGAGGACCAGCAGACAAACGGCAACGCGCGGCACGAGCGCCACAGGGTGCCACGATGGATCACCTGTTCGCCAGCCGGGACCGGATGCCGATCTTGCTGGCATCGGCGATCCGCGGTACCCAACGGCGTGTCCGAAGAACTGGTGACGCGACCCGTCCAGGTCACGCCGGATCACTACGACTTCGAGCGCTACGACGACGCCGAGCGCTGGATGTCGTACTGGCACCAGATCCGCGTCGTGCTGCGCGCCCGGCCGCGCCGCGTGCTCGAGATCGGCCCGGGGTCGGGCGTGTTCCGCAACTACCTGCGCTCGCAGGGCGTCGAGGTCAAGACGCTCGACATCGACGCCAGCCGCGACGTCGATTACGTCGCGGACATCACCCGGCTCGACCAGACCCTGCCCGCCGGAGTCACGTTCGACGCGATCTGCGCGTTCCAGGTGCTCGAGCACCTGCCGTGGGCCGACTTCGAGGCGTGCCTGCAGAACATCGCGCGCCGCGCATCGCCGCATGTGTTCATCTCGCTGCCGTATCGCGGGCTCCGCATCCGGTGGTCGTTCTGGTGGGGGGATCACCACCTGTCGCTCGGTCACAAGTTCATGTTGCCGTGGAAGGACAAGCCGATCCCGGAGCACCACTGGGAGCTCGGTAAAGGGATGTCGGCACGCAAGGTGACGCGCGTGCTGGCGCGCCACTTCGAGGTCGTCGAGCGCGGCTTCCTCCAGGAAAATCCGTACCACTACCTGTGGTGCCTGAAGGTGCCGGCCTAGCGCGCATGCTCGTCTCCGTGGTCGTGCGGTCGTACAACCGCTATCCCGCGCTCGCGGAGCTACTCGAGTCGGTGCTGCGCCAGCAGGACGCCGAGCTCGAAGTGATCGTCGTCGACCAGACGACCCAGGCGACGCCCGAAGCCCGGGCACGGATCCAGGAGCTGGCTGCCGATCCGCGCATCACGCTGCTCGCATTTCCACCGCTCGGCGGGCCGCGCGCGCGTAACGAGGGCGTGCGGGCCGCGCGTGGCGAGGTCGTGCTGCTGATGGACGATGACGATCTACCGGTCGGCGACCGCTGGGTCGCGTCGCACGCCGCGAACTATGCCGATCCGCTGTGCCTCGCCGTCAACGGCCGCGCGCTCGTCGAGGGGGATCGGGATCCTCCGTACCGCAACATGGCGCGCGCCGAGCGCAACGTGATGAGCCTGTCGTGGCTCGGCTGGCAGCGCCCCTACAGCAAGGTCAACGTCAAGAAGCGGGTCGACTCCGTGGTCGGCGGCAACGCCTCGATGCGGCGCGAGGCGCTCGAGCGGGCAGGGCTGTGGGACGAGTGCACGCCGGTCGAGGACGAGGTGTCGTTCGCGTACCGGTTACGCGCACGGTTGCGGCCGGGTGAGTACATCCTGTTCGATCCTGCGTGCGTGATGCAGCGCCGGCTCGACGTCCCGGGCGGCATGGACAAGCGCTACCAGGGGCCGATCGCGCACGCGCGCAAGCACTTCCTGTTCCTGCACCGGATCGTCGGGCACTACTTCCCGTGGCGGTACTGGCTCCTCCAGCCGGTGTACCTCGCACGGCTGTGGCTCGAGTGTGCGGACTGGTGGATCGACTACGGCCGCGGCGGCATGGCGAGCAAGGTGCTCCGGCTCGCGGGGCTCGCGCTCGCGCTCCCCGTGCTATGGCTGTGGTGGCTCGCGGGCGAGGCCATGCGGCGCGTGCGATCCGGGCCGCTGGCGCACGAGCCCACGCTGTAAGCATTTCGCGTCCCTCGCGGGTCGGGAGTATCGGTCAGATGCGCTAGATCTGGGCGCCAGGTCTCGAAGCCAAGATCTGGGGAAATCGATCGTCGTCGGAGAATCCACGCACGTCATGTCGCAGTTCAGCCATCTCCACCTGCACTCGCAGTACAGCCTGCTCGACGGTGCGATCCGGGTCAAGGACCTGTTCACCAAGGTCCACGAGCTCGGCATGAACTCGGTCGCGGTCACCGACCACGGCAACATGTTCGGCGCGATCGATCTGTATACCGAGGCCAAGGCCAAGGACATCAAGCTGATCTTTGGATGCGAGACGTACGTCGCGTCGAGCGACCGGCACGATCGCACCAACCGCCGCAACTACCACCTGATCCTGCTCGCCCAGAATGAGGTCGGCTACAAGAACCTGTCGTTCCTGAACTCGAAGGGCTACCTCGAGGGGTTCTATTACAACCCGCGGATCGACAAGCAGCTGCTGCGCGATCACAGCGATGGCCTGATCGGCATGTCGGCGTGCCTCGGCGGCGAGATCGCGCAGACGCTCGAGAAGCACGGCGTCGCCGCGGCCGAGGAGACCGCTAAAGAGTACGCGAGCATGTTCGCGCCCGGGGACTTCTTCCTCGAGCTGATGCCAACGGCGACGCCGGAGCAGAACACGCTGAACGGCGAGCTCGTGCGGATGGGCAAGAAGCTCGGCATCCCGCTGGTCGCCACCAACGACTGCCACTACGTCAATCGCTCGGACGCGCAGGCGCACGACGTGCTGATGGCGATCCAGACCGGCAAGAGCCTCAAGGACGAGAAGCGGCTCAAGCACGTCGTCGACAGCTACTACATGAAGTCGCCGTCCGAGATGGATGCCCACTTCAAGGAAGTCCCGGAGGCGATCGAGAACGCCGCCGCGATCGCCGCGCGCTGCAACGTCAAGCTCAAGCTCGACGAGACCCACCTCCCCAACTACAAGGTCCCCGAGGGCGAGACCCTCGACTCCTACATCTCCAAGCTGATCGCGGCCGGGCTCGATCGCCGGTTCCGCGAGATGGCCGGGCGCAAGATCCCGTTCGACCCGGATCGCTATCGCGAGCGCTGCAAGACCGAGCTGGCGGTGATCCAGAAGATGGGGTTCTCGGGCTACTTCCTGATCGTCTGGGACTTCATCAACTGGGCCAAGGAACATGGCATCCCGGTCGGGCCGGGCCGCGGCTCCGGCGCCGGTTCGGCGGTCGCGTGGGCGCTGCGGATCACCGACATCGACCCGCTCGAGTTCAAGCTCCTGTTCGAGCGGTTCTTGAATCCCGAGCGCGTGTCGATGCCAGACTTCGACGTCGACTTCTGCATGAACCGGCGTGGCGAGGTCATCAAGTACGTTCAGGACAAGTACGGGCGCGAGCAGGTCGGCCAGATCGCGACGTTCCACCAGCTCAAGGCACGCGGCGTGATCCGCGACATCGCGCGCGCGATGGAGATCCCGTTCGGCGAGGCCGACAAGCTGGCGAAGCTTGTCCCCGAGCCGGTCCAGGGCAAGTCACCGCCGGTGCGCGAGGCAATCGAGCAGACGCCCGAGCTCAAGCAGCTCTACAACGAGAGCCCGCTCCACCGCGAGCTGCTCGATCTCGCGGCAGCGCTCGAGGGCCTGAACCGCAACGCCGGGATGCACGCGGCGGGCATCGTCATCGCCGAGCGACCGCTATGGGAGTACGTGCCGTGCTTCCGCGGCCAGAACGACGAGATCGTCACCCAGTTCGCGATGAAGGAGGTCGAGAAGGTCGGCCTCGTCAAGTTCGACTTCCTCGGCCTCAAGACGCTGACCGTGATCCAGACCGCGCTTCGTCTGATCAACGAGCAGCGCGCGCCAGACGATCCGCTGGACATCGACACCATCGCGAAGACCGACGCTGACGTGTTCAAGATGATCGCGCGCGGCGACACGACGGGCGTGTTCCAGCTCGAATCCAGCGGGTTCCGCGAGATCCTGAAGAAGCTCAAGCCGGACTGCCTCGAGGACATCGTCGCGGCGGTCGCGCTGTACCGACCCGGCCCGCTCGAAGGCGGCATGGTCGATGACTTCATCGATCGCAAGCACGGCCGCAAGAAGGTCGAGTATCCGCACCCATCGCTCGAGGAGGTGCTCGCGGATACCTACGGCGTCATCGTGTACCAGGAGCAGGTGATGCAGATCGCCCAGGTCCTCGGTGGCTACTCGCTCGGCGGCGCAGATCTGCTGCGGCGCGCGATGGGCAAGAAGAAGCCCGAGGAGATGGCGAAGCAGAAGCAGCTGTTCCTCGACGGTGCCAAGGCCAAGGGCATCGACAGCCGGATCGCCGACACGGTGTTCGAACTGATGGCGTTCTTCGCCGGCTACGGGTTCAACCGGTCGCACTCGGCCGCGTACGGCTGGATCACGTACCAGACCGCATATCTCAAGGCGCACTACCCGCACGAGTTCATGGCCGGGTTGATGTCGTGCGATGCGGACAACATCGACAACATCGTCAAGTTCATCGCCGAGGCACGCGCGATGGGCCTCGTCGTCGAGCGACCGGACATCAACGAGTCGCACCTCGACTTCACGGTGACCAAGAATGCCGACGTCGCCACCGGCAAGGTGATCCGGTTCGGCCTCGGGGCGGTGAAGGGCGTCGGCGGCAATGCGGTCGAGGCGATCCTCGAGGCCCGCGCCACCGGAGGCACGTTCAAGAGCGTGTTCGAGATCTGCCGCCGCGTCGACACGCAGAAGTGCAACCGCCGTGTGCTCGAGCAGCTGATCAAGGCGGGCGGGCTCGACGGGCTGTCGGGCGCGCATCACCGCGCGCAGCTGCTCGCCGCGCTCGACGGCGCGCTCGAGCGCGGGGCCGCCGAGCAGCGAGATCGCCGCAGCGGCCAGACCTCGTTGTTCGGGCTGTTCGCCGCGTCCGAGCCGATAAAGCCAGCCGTCGGCTCGGTCCAGGGCGAGACCTATCCCGAGCTCGAGATCTGGGGCCCCAAGCAGCTGCTCGCGTTCGAAAAGGAGGCGCTCGGGTTCTACGTCTCGGGGCATCCGCTCGATCGCTACCGCGGTGATCTCCAGCGCTACGCGAGCGCGACCACCAGCGACTTCGCGGCCGGCAAGCGGGGCGTCGGCGACGCATCGATCGGCGGCATCGTCAGCCAGTACCGCGAGATGATCACGAAGAAGGGCGACAAGATGGCGCGCTTCATGCTCGAGGACTCGGAGGGCACGCTCGAGGTGATCGCGTTCCCGAAGACGTTCGAGAAGGTGCGCCACGTGCTGGTCAGCGACGAGCCGATCCTGTGCACCGGCCAGGTCAAGAACGAGGGCAACGCGGAAGCGCCCGAGTGGAAGATGTTGCTCGAGTCGGCGGCACCCCTGTCCGAGATGCGCCAGCAGAAGACCACGCGCGTCGAGATCCACCTCGATGCCGACCAGCTCACCCACGACCAGGTCGCCGAGCTGAAGACCATCCTCGCCAACGCGACGCGCGGCAACTGCCAGCCGTTCCTGCGGCTCAAGATCGCCCAGCGGTCCGAGACCGTGGTCGCGCTGCCAGACGCGTGGGCGGTGTCCCCGACCGAAGATCTGATGACCCGGCTCGAGCGCCTGTTCGGCGACCGGGTCGCGACGCTCGCGTAGCGCCGCCATCTGCGCGCGCGACGAGCCCGAGACGCCGAATCGGCGCGCGCTCACAACTTCGCAGGCTGCCGCCTCGTCGACGTTCGTGACTGCGACTGAGGCACGGAAACGCGCACGTCCAGCTGCGCAGCATCCAGGGGGCGCGCAGTAGGATAGGACGCGTGATCGAGGAGGAACTGTCCATCACGAGCGCGGCGGGCGAGTACGTGCGTTCCGCATGGCTCGTCGAGGGGCCGCAGACCGCCCACTCGCTGTGCGTGCTGCTCGACGGCGAGCACTACCGAGACGGCATTCAAGCGCTGCCGATCTTCTCGACGCTGATCCAGCGCGGAAGCATCCCGCCACTGACCCTGGTCTTCGTGTCGCACGGCGGGAGCGCGGCGCGCCATGCGGACTACCTCGATGATCCGCAGTTCGCTCGGTTCATCGCCGAGGATGTCGTGGGCCAGGCAAGGGCACGCGTCCCGAGCCTGTCCGCCGAGCGGCACCTGATCTGTGGGTTGAGCCTCAGCGGGCTCGCCGCCGCGCACATCGCGCTGCGGTATCCGACGCGGTTTGCCGCGGCGCTGTGTCAGTCGGGCTCGTTCTGGTTCGAGCCAGATGGCTTTGCGCGGCTGGCTCGGCTGCGCCCGCCGCTGAAGACCCGGTTCTGGCTCAGCGTCGGCGACGAAGAGACCGCCACGCAGGTCAGCCATCCGCCCACAGGGCTGGTTCAGGACCTGTCTCAGATCGCCGGTGTCGAACGGGCTCGAGCGGTGCTCGAGGAAGCCGGCGGTGAAGTGAACTGCCACCGGTATTGGGGGAGGCCATGCCATCGAGCCCTGGCGGGCCGAGCTCGGCGATGCCCTGCAATGGCTGTTGCGGACCGCGTAGAACCACATCTGGTCATACGGCGACGTCAGCTGATAGTCGGACGCGGCCCTGTCGGCTGGATTGCCCCACTCGTCGTATTCGTTGATGGTCAAGGAATCGTCGGATCCGCCCGCAGCGTCGGATCCTTGCCGGTGAAGACTCGGGATCCTGCATCGTGCCCTTGCGACGCGCGTAGACCGGGTACTGTTTCCCGGTCTCGAACCGCGATTAGTACCAGTAGCCTTCGTCGAACGTCGGCACCGAGGAGTCATCCTCCTTGATGCGAGCGCGCATCTCGGTGAACATCTTGTCCTCGAGCCGCTTCGCTGGCGTCAGCACGGCGGTCGCGTACGCCGTCTCGGCCTCAAGGTACGCGAGCACGGCCTTGTCTTTGCGCGTGTCGTCGCGCAGCCAGTAGTACGGGTCTGGGTAGTCGGCGTTGCCGGCACGTGTATATTCGGGGGCGGTGAGTGTGCGGCTTCGCGTGCCCGACGTCGACGACCCGAGCTTCGTCGCGGAGGTCTCGTTCACGGCAGGTCCCGTGCTGACGTTGCACGGCAGCGCCGACTCGACGGTGACCGCACCGCTCGGCGCGTTGCTCGGCGAGCTCCACGCCGAGCTGCTTGCGCGCAACGCCACCGAGATCGTCGTCGAGATCAGTGGCGTGGAGCTGATGAACGCGGCCTGCGTCACCGGCTTCTTGACCTGGATCGAGACCCTGCAGGAGCTGCCGCCCGCACAGCGCTACCGGATCCGGATGAAGACCAACGCGTCGATTCCGTGGCAGAAGCACGGGCTCGCAGCACTGTCGTGCTTCGACACCGAGCTGGTGAAGATCGAGACCTGATGCTGCCGGACAACCTGGTCCAGCAGTTTCGCTCGGTCGCGATCGAGCGCATCGATCGCGTGGCGATCGCATGGGCGCAAGTGCTGTCCGCGCTCGACGACCATGCGTCGAAGCTGATCCAGCGCGAGATCCACACGCTCAAGGCCGAGTCGCGCGTCGTCGGCTTCACCGACGTCAACATGGTCTGCCACAAGCTCGAGGACCTGCTAGATCTCGCGCGATCGCGTGGCTACGCGATCGACGAGGACTTCGATCTCGCGGTGCACATGGCGCTGCGCTTCATGGCGATGCTGGTCAAGAAGAAGGTCGGCACGCACTCGACTGCGATCGACCTCCCGGGGTTCGTTCGCCAGATCGACAACATCCTCAAGCGCCACGAGCACACCGGGCGTAGCCGGCCGGGCAGCGTGCCGCCCGTGCTGCGGGTCTCGAGCTCGGCGCGCGCGACCCGTGCCTTGCGCGAGCACCTCGGCACCGCCGCGGTCGATGCGTTCATCGAGTACGCGGTTGCGCACGGTCCGCGGCGCGATCGACTGCGCGGCTCGTGGCACCTGCTGCGCGAGCTCGTCGGGATCCATCGTGCGGTCGTCTCGGATGCCCAGCTCGCGAAGTACCCGCCCAGCATCAAGGCGCTCGCGCGCGACCTCGGCAAGCAGACCGAGATCCGGTTCGAGATCGAGACCGCAGAGGTCACGGTGGAGATCCTCGCGGCGATCGATGTCGCGACGCTGCACCTGGTACGGAACGCGGTCGACCACGGCATCGAGGCTCCCGCCGTGCGCGAAGCAGCCGGCAAGCCTGCAAGCGGGACGATCCGGCTCCACGGCAGGATGACTGCCGCCGGCTTCGTGCTCACCGTCGACGACGACGGCCGCGGCATCGACTTCCTGCGCGTTCGGCAGAAGGCCGTCGAGCTCGGCCTGCTGCCCGACCACGCGCCGATCCACCACGATCGCCTGATCGATCTGATGTGCCATCCCGGGTTCTCGACCCGCAGCGAGGCGAGCGACGTCTCGGGCCGCGGCGTCGGGCTCGATGCCGTGCGCGGCGCGGCGACCGATCTCGGCGGCTCGCTCCACGCGCACTCGGTCGCCGGTCGCGGCACGACGTGGACCGTCACGCTGCCCGTGCCCGCAATCACCGCACCCGGCCACATGATCCGCGCGCCCGGCCTGCGGTTCCCGATCGTGATCGGCCCCGCGTGGACGCTGATCGATCGCCCGAAGCTGCCGACCATCGTCGACCTCGGGATCGCGCTCGGCCTGACGCCTAGCAACAGCATCAGCTCGACCGTGTGGACGTTCTCCAACGGCACCCACGAGATCGGCCTGCTGTGCGGCGGCCGCCCGACCGAGGTCACCGGCCGCCGGCTGATCGCGACGCCGCCCCATGCGCTCGCCGAGGTCGGCACGATCGACTCGATCGAGGGCCTGCTGCTGCGCCCCGACCGGATCCCCGGCGTCGGCTAGCGAATCCCGAGCTGCTTCGCCCGAGGCCCGAGACGCGGGCGGCGCGAAACTCGGTACGACTGAATTTGTGCGCGACTTGCGCAAACTGTCCGGAAACCGGACAAGCGATGGCGCAAGTGGTCGAATGCCGGCAAGACGACGCTGTTCTCGATCATGGCCAACTTCCTCAAGCCGGTCAGC
>JBBJLY010000071.1:0-32876 GCA_037720695.1 Kofleriaceae bacterium
CGCGCCCTCACGTTCTATCTCCACATCGCGGTGGGCGTGATCTATCTCGGCATCGTCGGCGGCACGCGCCAGATCCTCGATCACGAGAACCGTCCGTGATCGCGATCGCCTCGATCGGCTTGGTCACGGCGCAGGGCAGCGTCGCCGATCGCACGCCGCAACGATCGCCGACCGCGTTGCCGTGGCCCGTGCCAGCACGCAGCGCGTGTGGGGTGGGCTGGTTCGCGCGCGGGATCGATCCGGCGTTGCGCGGCGTGGCGCGCTGGCACGCGCTCGCCGAGGCGGCGCTCGCCGAGTGCCAGCCGCGTGGGCCGATCGTCGTCGGTTCGTGCAGCGGGGGCGCGGATGACCCGGCCGGGTGGCGCACGGCATTCGCGCTCGGTCATGGGCCGATCGCGAGCGCGGCCTGCGCATCGGGCCTTCACGCGCTGTGGCTCGCGCGGCGCATGATCGAGGCCGGCGAGCACGCCGAGGTCACCGTGCTCGCGGTCGACACGCTGTCGCCAGCTGGACATGCGAACTTCGAAGCGCTGCGCGTGCTGGCGCCCGAGCTTGCCCCGTGGCAGGCGAGCGCGACCGGCTTCGTCCCCGGTGAAGCGGCGGTCGCGATGCGCCTCGTGCGCGCCGCACGCGGCGACGGACTGCTGCGACTGATCGGTCCGTGGCTCGGGCACGACCTCGACGATCGAGACGCGCTTGCTGCGCTCGCGCCGCACGCCTCGCCGCCGCGGGTGGCGCGGATCCTCGGGCAGGGCACCGGCCCTGCCGCCGTCGATGCGCGCGAGCTCGCCGCGGTCTGCCACTTGCCGGCGCACGTCCCGATCGCGACCGCCCTCGCCCGTCACGGCCACACTGTCGGTGCGTCGGGCCTGCTCTCGGTCGCGCTGGCGGCACTCGAGCACGAGCTCGCAGCCCCCGGGGTCGCGCTCGATCACCGACCGATCGCCGACACCTGCGGCGACGCGCTGATCCTGTGTCGCGCACTCGGTGGTGCATGCGCGGTCGTGGGTTTGACCCACGGCGACGACGATCGGGCCCAGCTGCCGCACGCCGCGTGGTCGGCCCCATCCGTGCTGCCACCGCTGCGCATCCCGATCCTGCGGCGGATCGCGAGCGAGGCCGCGGCCCATCGGCCCGCCACGCCGCCGGCGCTCGTGCTGGTCACGCTCGATGCGCCGCTGGTGCCGCCCCGATGCCGCGATCGGCGGCAGGTTGCTCCCGAGCGTCGTGCTCGAGCTGACCCCTGGGTTCGTCGCGCAGCTGATCGCGCGTGCGTGGGGCTATCGCGGTCCGGCGATCACCCAGATCGGTCCTGTCAGCGACGACACGCGCGCGCATCGCATCACGATTCACGGCTCCGATCTGGCGTGGTCGTAGACCTCGACGCGACGAGCTGCGTTGGAGGCTGGATGAAACGCCTGTTCATGTTCCTCGTCCTCGTCGCCGCGTGCGGCGCACCCGCGACGCCCGTCGGACCGGCCCGCACGCAGCCCTCCGCGACCCCCGCGGTGACCCCGGCTCGCCGAGCGGGTGACGCGTGGAAGGTGCTCGCCACAGGGACCTGGGACGATACGGAACGGATGGCACAGGCGCTCGCGGTGGTCCACATCCAGCCGGTGACCGTCGGCTCGCTGGGCGCCACGATGTCCGTACCCGCGAGCCAGCTCGCCGTTGCGCGCGCGACGTTGCGCGCCGCCGGCTTCGGCGGGAACGTGTACGAGCCAAAGCCGACCACGCCCTGACTGCCGGCGATCGGTCGGACCACCGCGCTACCCGCGTGGTGTACGTTCGAGATCCCGATGTTGATCGCCACCGACGCCCGCCTGCTCGTCGGCCAGCGCGTCCTCGTCACCGGGGGCTCCGGCGGGATCGGGCAAGGCATCTGCGAGGTCGCCGCCCGAGAAGGCGCGCGTGTCGCATTCACCTGGACCGGTAACCGCGCCGGCGCCGATGCGACCGAGCGGCTCGTGCGCGACGCCGGTGCCGAGGTGCTCGTCGTGCGCGCGGATCTCCGCGAGCCCGAGGCCGCCGCGCGCGTGGTCGGCATGGTCGAGGACGCGTGGGACGGCGTCGACGCGCTGGTCAACAACGCGGCGGTCAGCGAGGCCGTGCCGTTCATCGTGCTCGACGACGCCGAGCTCCGCGACGTGATGGAGCTCAACGTGATGGCACCGTTCCGGATGTGCCGGGCCGCCGCGCGCGGCATGATCCGCCGCAAGTACGGTCGCATCGTCAACATCAGCTCGATCGCGGGCTCGCGCACCATCCCGGTCCGGTCCACTACGCCGCGTCGAAGGGCGCGCTCGATGGCCTGACGCGGAGCCTCGCGCACGAGGTCGGCCCGTACGGCGTGCTGGTCAACGGGGTCGCGGCCGGTATCTTCGAGGGCGGCTTGCGTTCGACGATCCCGGAACACCACCAGAAGCGCTACGTGGACGCGTGCGCCTTGCGCCGGATCGGCCAGCCGCGCGAGTGCGGCGAATTCGTCGCGTGGCTGGCGTCGTCACGCAACACGTACATCAACGGCGAGATCGTGTTTCTCGACGGAGGAACCGTTGCCTAGGAGACTGCATGTTTGATCCGGTGGTCCCGACGAAGCAGGATCGCGACGCGGCCTTCCTCGCGTACACGCGCTCGATCTGCCCGCAGTGCAAGCAGGTGATCGATGCCCACATCGTGCTGCGGGACGGCGCGGTTTGGATGCAAAAGCGATGTCCCAAGCACGGCAAGTTCGAGGTCGAGACCTCGTCGGACGCCGAGTACTACATGCGTTCGCTGTCGTACACGAAGCCGGGCACGATGCCGCTCGAGTTCGCGACCCGGGTCGAGCACGGCTGCCCGCTCGACTGCGGCCTGTGCGAGGAGCATCTGCAGCACACGTGCTCGCCGATCTTCGAGATCAACGACAAGTGCGACCTCACGTGCCCGGTCTGCATCGTGCGCAACCAGCAGCGCTACTCGATGTCGTTCGACGACTTCAAGCGTGGCGTCGACCTGCTGGTCGAGAAGGAAGGCGAGCTCCCGATCCTCCTGCTGTCGGGCGGCGAGCCGACGCTGCACCCGAAGTTCTTCGAGTTCTGCGACTACGTGCTGCACGGCCCGCACGAGGGCAAGATCAAGCGACTGCTGATCTCGACGCACGGCCGCCGCATCGCGAACGATCGCAAGTTCGCCGAGCGCTTCAAGGCCGGTGGCATGTACGCGTCGCTGCAGTTCGACACGCTGAAGCCGGGCGTCTACCCGAAGCTGCGCGGGGTCGAGCTGATCGACATGAAGATGCGCGCCGTCGAGGTGATAACCGAGCTCGACATCCCGGTCGTCCTCGATGCCGACGATCTCGAAGGGCGACAACTCCGACGAGCTCGGCGCGCTGATCGACTTCGGCGTTAACTGGAAGCAGGTGTCGAGCATCGTGCTGCAGCCGATGGCGCACACCGGCGACGGCGGGGACCGCTTTCATGGCACGCCCGCGGGCCACCGGCTGACCATGCCCGAGGTCCACCAGCTGATCGAACAGCAGACCGGCTGGCTCCGGGCCTCGAGCTTTCACCCGGTCCCGTGCTCGCACCCGAGCTGCTACACCGCGACGTATCTGTTCCGGATGGACGACGGTCGGCACGTGCCGCTGCCGGAGTTCGTCAACGTCCGCCAGTACCTCGACGCGATGGCGAACCGCGCCGTGATCCGCAGCGACGACGCGCTCGAAGCTGATCATGGACTCGATGATGGGCCTGTGGTCGACCACGAAGGTCGGTGACGACAACGCCGTCATCCTCGGCTCGCTGAAGGGCTTCCTCAAGGACACGTTCAACTCGCGGAACCCGCTGTCGGCCGGCGAGATCGAGCGGCGTGCGGAGGCGCGTTGCAAGGCGATCTTCATCCACGCGTTCATGGATGCGTGGGACCTCGACGTCGCGCGGCTCAAGAAGTGCTGCACGCACTACGTGATGCCCGACGGCCGGTTGATGCCCGGCTGCTCGTACAACAACCTGTACCGCCACGCCGACGCGCGGTTCTTCCCGGACGCGGCGCCGGTCGCGCCGGAGCCGGTCCGCACCGACGGCAAGCGCGGCCTGCCGGTCGTGGGCTGATGTCGATCGTCGACGAGCTCCGCGAGCTGATCGTCCGCGCGGCGCCGGACCCGGCGCAGGCCGCACCGGTGCGCAGCTGTGCGGCGGACGTCCCGCTGGACTCGATCATTCCATTCAGCTCCGTGATCGTGCTCGGGGCGGTGATCGCGGTCGAGGACCGCTACGCGATCACGGTGCGCAGGACCGACCTTGCCCGCGCGCTCGAGGGCGGGGTCACGCTGGCGCGGCTCGCGCGCATGGTCGAGGAGCTGTCGACATGAAGATCGATCTGATCCACCCGGCGCACTACCGCGACGACGGCACGCTCGTGCAGGCGAAGTCGTGGTGGTCCCGGCTCGACGGTTACCTGCCCCACCTGGGGCCACCGTTGATCGCCGCACTCACCCCGGCACATCACGAGGTCCGGGTGATCGAGGAATATCACCGCGACGTCGACCTCGACACCGACGCCCAGCTGATCGGCATCTCCGCCCAGATCATGCAGTTCGATCGCGCGGTCGATCTGTCGCGCGAGTTTCGCAAGCGCGGCAAACGCACCGTGCTAGGCGGCTTCCTCCCGTCGATGCTGCCCGATCGCGTCGAGGGTCTATTCGACGCGATCGTCGTCGGCGAAGGCGACGAGCTGTGGCCCCAGGTGGTCGCCGATGCGGAGCGTGGCACGCTGCGTCCGCGGTACGTGCCGGAGCGCACCGTCGACCTGACCCAGCTGCCAGTCCCGCGATACGACCTGATCGACGCACGCGCGCGCATGGTTGTCTATCCGGTGCAGGCGACCCGCGGTTGTCCGTTCACGTGCACGTACTGCTCGATCGCGGCGATCTTCAAGGGCGGCTATCGCAAGCGGCCGATCGACCAGATCGTGCGCGACGTCGTGGCCACGGGCAGTCGCAACATCAACTTCTGCGACGACAACCTGTGCGAGGACGTGAAGTGGGTGGTCAAGCTGTTCGAGGCGCTCGACGGCATGCGTCTGCGCTGGGGCACGCAGACCACGATCAACGTCGCGCGACACCCGAAGGTGCTCGCCGCCGCGCGCCGCTCGGGTTGCATGCTGATGGCCCTCGGGGTCGAGACGCTCTCCGCGCGCAACCTCGAGGAGGTCGACAAGACGTTCCACGCGGTCGATCAGTTCGCCGAGGGCTTCCGCCGGATCATGGACGCCGGCATCACGCCGCAGGCGCTGATCATCTTCGGCCTGCCCGAGGACACCAGCGAGACGTTCAAGCGCACCGTCGATTACCTCGAGCAGTTGAAGGTCCCGGTCGCGCAGTTCTTCATCCTCACGCCGTATCCCGGCACGCCGCAGGGCGACAAGATCTGGCGCGAGGACAACGTGTTCGATCGCAACCTGTCCCACCTGCGCGAGCCGTACGTTGTCTACGAGCCCAAGCAGATGTCACCGGCGCAGCTTCGCGCAGGCTGGTGGAGCGCGCTCGAGGATTTCTACTCGCTGGGCTCGATCGCGCGGCGCGTGCTGCTGCGGCGCCAGCCGGTGAACCCGGTCGTCAACCTGGCCCAGAACCTCATCTACTGGGCGAAGGTGCGGCGCGGCATCCACCCGGTGTACTTCAACAACTGAGCCTCGGTGGCCGCGGCGATCACCATCACCCGAGCGAGCGAGCTGACCGCGGACCCGGCGCTGCTGACCGCCGCCGAGCGCGCGGTGTGCAGCGATCGATCCGGCCTCCGGCGCGACGAGTGGATCCGGGGCCGGCTCGCGGTGCGCGCCGCGATGGTCACCGCACTCGGCACCCGGGCCGCCGCGATCGACGTCCTGATCGCGCCGGATGCTGGACCGCTCGTCGTCGGTGGACCGCCGTGCGCGATCTCGCTGTCGCACGACGACGCGTGGATCGCGGTCGCGATCGCCGTGGGCGCGTATCGGATCGGCATCGATCTGTGCGCCCGCAGCAAGGCCACACGCGTGATCGACCTGCTGGCTCGACTCGGCGTGCAGTTCGACTGCGAGCCGCTGGCCGCGTTCGCCGCGCTCGAGGCGGTGCTCAAGCTGCGGCGCCTCGGGGTGATGGAGCTGCGCGAGCACGCGACCGAGGTCCGCGCGCGGGGCGCGTCGCAGGTCGAGGTCCACGGGCTCGGCGCCGCGACCCTGGTCGAGCTCCAGGTCTGTCCCGAGCACGTGGTCGGCTGGGCGCTCGAGGCGCTCGCGTGATGTACCTGGTCGCCTCCGCCGTGGTCGACGATCTTGCCGCCCTCCGCGCCGGGCCGCTGTGGCGCGATGTTCGCCGCTTCAACGCGCCGATCCAGCTCGCGATCGCGGCGGGGCTCGCGGTCGGTCGCACGTCCAGCGAGGTTGCGTTGATCTCGCTTGCACCCTGCCAGACCGGATCGCCCGCGCTCCACCGCTGGGTGCACGACATCGCGAGCGGTGCCCCCGGCGTGCGGATGAACCCGACGCACACGCTGCACGCGGTCGATAATCTCGCGCTGTCCGTGCTGTCGATCAGGCTCGAGGCGCGCGGCTACGGCATGGGCCTCGGCGGTGCGCCCGGCATGCTGTGGTCCGCACTCGAGCTCGTGCTCGAGCGCGGCGATCCGGAGGTGATCGTCGTCGCAGGTGACCAGCAAACAGGACACGAAGACTCGGCCGCGAGCGCGATCGCGTTGCGGTTCGCGCGCGAGGCCGCGCCACCACAACCACTCGGCCGCACGGTCCGGCTGGTCGCGGTCGAGCGCACGCGAGCACCATCGGAACGCATCACGCCCCACGCCGCGGCCGGCGGATGCGCGTGGCTCGCGGCCGTGGCGGGCTACGGACCGGGGCATGCGCGCTACCGGGTGCCGGCGCAGGATGGCGATGGACTCGATGCGATCGAGCTCCTGGTGGAGGTCGCGTGACGCGTGTCGTGGTCACCGGCACGGGTGCCGTATCCCCGCTCGGCGGATCGGCGAGCAGCCTGTGGCGCCGGTTGGTCGACGGCCAAGGTGGTGTCGGTCGATCGCCGCGGCTCGTCGCTGCCGGACTCGAGGTCACCACGGGCGGCGAGGTCGGTGTCGAACCCGGCCCCGATCGGGGCGTCCGACTCGCCGAGCGTGCGATCGACGAAGCCGTGCGCAGTCGGGCATCGCGATCGAGACCTGTGGCTTCGTGTGGGGAACGTCGCTCGACACCTACGAGCACCATGACGGTGCGCTCGTCCAGCAGTCGGCCGGGACCACGTTCCATCGGCTCGCGATCCGGCTCGCTGCGCCCCGCCGGATGATCGCGCTCGCGTGCGCGACCGGTACCGCCGCGATCGGCGAGGCGTTCCGGCTCGTGCGCGCCGGTCGGATCGACGCCTGTGTCGCCGGCGGGTCGTGCACGATGCTCGGCGCGTTCTACCTGATCGGGTTCCACGCGCTGCGCGCCGTCGCCGCGGATCTCGTAGGCGAGCCTCCCGACCGCGCGTGCAAGCCGTTCGATCGCGAGCGTCGCGGCTTCGCACTGTCCGATGGCGCGGGCGCGCTCGTGATCGAATCGCTGGCGAGTGCGCGGCGCCGCGGCGCCGAGCCGCTCGCAGAGCTGCGGGGTTACGGCGTGAGTCAGGATGCGTACGACCTGAACCGTCCCCCAGGAGACGGCGCGGGCGCCAGGCGATGCATCGAGCAGGCGCTCGCCGACGCCGGGCTCGCGGCCTCCGCCCTCGACGCGGTCAACGCGCATGGCACCGGCACCCAGATCGGGGACCTCGCCGAGACCGCAGCGCTCCGCGCCGTGCTGGGAGATCGCGCCGTCCCGGTCTCGAGCTGCAAGGGCGCGCTCGGTCACGCGATGGCCGCTGCCGGTGCGCTCGAGATGATCGCCGCGATCGGGACCTGCCGGACGGGCCTGGTACCGGCGACGCGAAACCTGGTCGAACCAGATCCAGCGTGCGCGGCCGACCACGTGCTGGCGCGAACGCGCGAGGCCGGAGCGCGTACGGTGCTGAAGACCTCGTTCGGCATGGGCGGCCAGAATGCGGCGCTCGTCGTCGGGAGATTCGACCCATGATCACGCTCGACGTCGTTCGCGAGCTCGTGCGCGAGACACTGGCCCTCCGCCCCACCGACGAGGTGCGCAGCGATCAGCTGCTGTTCTATGACCTCGGGTTCACCTCGATGGACCTGCTGGACCTGCTGTTCCGGATCGAGGAGCGGTTCGCGATCGCAATCCCCGAAGGAACGCTGTACCGACTCGCGCGCGGCGACCTCGACGACGCTGCCTTCGCCGAGCGCAGCATCCTGACCGCGGTCGGCCGCGAGCGCCTGATGGCCCTGTTGTCCGATACCCCGCCGCAGGTGTTCCCGGCAACGATCCACGCCGCAACCCTGCCGCGCTACGCGACGGTCGCCGCGATCGCGCGCCTGGTCGATCACCAGCGCGAGTCGCGCTGATGTTCGAGCTGGTGCAGCGGATCGAGATCGACGCACCGGGAGGGCGGGCGAGCGGGGTCGCCGCGGTGCCGGCCGATCATCCCGCCCTGCTCGATCACTTCCCCGACCGTCCGCTGCTCCCTGGTACCTGGTGCCTCGAGCTCGCGGCCCAGATCGCGGGGCCGCTCGTCGAGGAAGCCCTCGGCGATGGCCGGTTCGCGGTGCTGGCGATGGTCCAGCGCGCGCGGTTCATCGCGCCGGTCGAGCTGCCGACCACGGTCCACATCGAGGCCGTGATCACGCGGCGGGAGCCTTCGACGACCGTGGTCGAGACCACGGTGTTCCGCGGCGGCCTGCTGCGGGCCCGCGCCGAGCTCGTGTTCGCGCATGTCGGGGGCGCGACCCCCGCCGCGATCGCCGCACGCGATACGCGGCTCGCGCGATGGAAGGTCGGCTAGCAGCTGTCTCGTGAGCCGGCGGTCCCGTGGACCGGGCGACTGGTGGTCCGGGGCACCTCCCGCGGTGGTTCGCTCAGCACGTGAGTCCGCGACCGCGCCGTGAGTGCCGGCGCCCGGCGACCCGCAGCCCGGCCTCGTGTGCGTCCCAGTGGGGTTGCAGGTGTGCCTCCCCGTGGGTTGCCTGGTCGGGTCGGGTCGGGTCGGGTCGGGTCGGGTCGGGGTCGAGCCGGGTCAGGTCGGGTCGGGTCCGGGTATCGACCGAAACCAAAAACCTTCGTCGGAGCGCCCCGCGCTGGCGTCAGGCGATGTGGGCGCGGTGAGCTTCGCGACCCGATGGCCACTTCGGTGACCACGCGTCGCGATGGTCACGGCGTCCATAGCGCAGGTCGCGCGTTCGATCGAGTGGAGCGCGATCCTGAACAGAAATCGTCCTCCCATGCGCCACTGAAGCCAATTTGTGCTGAAAGGACAAAATATCGGCGAAACCAGATCGGAGCGCGACAACCACGGTGCTACACGAGAATCATGCCGCGTTCGCGCAAGCGCCACGCCCAGCAGTCCCTCCACTTCGGGGACCCGCGCCGCCGTCGCACGCAGCGATCCAGGCGCCGCAACAAGTCCGCATGCGGTGGCCGTCCACCCAAGGGTCCGCGTTCGAGCGAGCGCCACAAGACGCGCGAAGTGTTTCGCAAGGGGCAGCCGGTCCACGTGGTGATCCGCGCGATCGCGGAGATCCGCTCGTTGCGCACCCGGGGGACGTATCTCGCGATCCGGAAGGCACTCGTGGTGACGTTCACGCGCGAGGACTTCCGGATCGTCCACCTCAGCATCCAGGACACGCATGTCCACCTCCTGGTCGAGGCGGACCATCGCGAGGCGCTCGCCCGCGGGATGAAGGCGTTCCAGATCTCGGCGGCGAAGCACCTCAATGCGGCGATCAGCGCGCGGCGGTCCGAGCGCCGGCGTGGCAGCGTGTTTCCAGATCGCTACCACGCGGTCGTCATTCGCTCGCCTCGTCAGGCGCGCAGCACGCTGGCCTACGTTCTGAATAACTGGCGGAAGCACGGCGAGCATCGCGCCAACGTGAGCCGTGGCTGGGAGGTCGACCTGTTCTCGAGCGGGCTGACGTTCGACGGCTGGCGCGACCTCGAGACCGTCCGGATCTTGCGGCCCGGGTATCCGCTGCTACCGGTGTGGAGACCCAGGACTTGGCTGCTCGGACAGGGCTGGCGGAAGCATGGCCTGATCAGCACGACGGAAGTGCCGAGCGAGCGCGTGCTGCGCCCCGTTGAATGACGCGGCCGGGTTGTCGTCAGCGAGCTTCGCGTCCGCCCACGTCCAATCGTGTGCGCCACACCGGCCGGCGAAGTGGCGCACGCACCTTGCCCAGGCGGGCGACCTGGCGCGTCTTGCGCGGTCATCGTCCGCCACGGACGGCACCATCGCGACGAGCTTCGTGCCACTGTTTGCTCCACAATCTGCGAGCCATCTTGCGGGACATTTCTAGCCGGTGAACACGCTGGTCGAGCTGCTGGAGGACCGTGCGCGCGCGCGGCCGGACGACGTCCTCTACACGTTCCTCGAGAATGGCGAGGACGTCACGACCTCGATCACGCACCGCGAGCTCGACGCGCGGGCGCGCTTGATCGCCGCGCAGCTGCGATCGTGCATGCGCGTCGGCGATAGCGCGCTGCTGGTGTTCGCGCCCGGCCTCGACTACATCGCCGCATTCTTCGGCTGCCTGTATGCCGGTGTGATCGCCGTGCCCGCGTATCCGCCGGATCCGCGCCGGCTCGCACGTACGGTGCCTCGGCTGACCGCGATCGCCCGCACCTCGGGTGCCCGCATCGTCGTCACGATGGAAGCGATCCGAGCGCTCGCCGCGTCAGTTCCGGGGCTCGAGACGCTGACCTGGCTCGCGATCGACGAGCTGACGCAGGCGGAGCGGGTCCTCGATCGAGTCTCCGACCGCGCCATCGTTCGAGACTTCGATCGCGTGTTCAACCCCGATGCGATCGCATTTCTCCAGTACACGTCGGGCTCCACCGGCGCGCCGCGTGGGGTGATGCTCACCCACCGCGCCGTGCTCGCCAACCTGGCGGCGATCACGGACGCATTCGGCCTCGCCGACCGGCCGCCACGCACGGTCAGCTGGTTGCCGCCGTATCACGACATGGGTCTGGTCGGCGCGATCCTCGGCAGCCTGTACGGCGGCGGCTCGTGCGTCCTGATGTCGCCGCTCCACTTCCTGCAGCAGCCGGTGCGCTGGCTGCGCGCGATCACGAAGTATCGCGCCGACGTCAGCGGCGGGCCCAACTTCGCCTACGACCTGTGCGTGCGTCGCGTCGATCCCGCAACCGAGGCGCTCGATCTCTCGACGTGGGAGATCGCGTTCGACGGCGCGGAGGTCGTGCGCGCCGACTCGCTCGACCAGTTCGCCGCGCGGTTCGCGCCCGCTGGCTTCCGGCGTACCGCATTCCTGCCGTGCTACGGGCTCGCCGAGACGACGTTGATCGCCGCCGCGACGCCGCGCGCCGCCGGACCGACCGTGGTCACTGCCGACGCCGCCGCGCTCGAGGCCGGCAGACTCCTAGAGGTCGAGCCGTCGCCGCACGCGCGCATGGTGGTCTCGAGCGGCAAGCCGACGCGCGGCACGGAGATCGCGATCGTCGATCCAGCCGGCCGCGCTTGCGATGGCACGGTTGGCGAGATCTGGCTCACCGGTACGAGCGTCGGCACCGGGTACTGGGACGACGCCGAGGCCACGGCGCTGGCGTTTGGCGCCCGCCTCGCCGGCGACGACCGAACGTGGCTCCGCACGGGAGACCTCGGCGTCCTGCATGCGGGCGAGCTGTTCGTCACCGGTCGGATCAAGGACGTCATCATCATCAGCGGTCGCAACCTGGCGCCGGATGATCTCGAGCAGGTCGCCGTCGCCGCCCACCCGGCGCTGCGTCCGGGCGGCACGGCCGCCTTCGCGATCGAGATCTCCGGGCGCGAGCAGCTCGTGATCGTCCAGGAGCTCGCGCCCGGGTCGCACGACGCCGCCGCGATCCAGCGCGCGATCCGGACCGCGGTCGTCGGTGCGTTCGACGTCGCGCCGCATGACGTGCTGCTGGTCGAGCCGGGCGCGATCCCGAAGACGTCGAGCGGCAAGGTCCAGCGCCACGCGTGCAAGGCGGACTATGTCGCGAGGTGCGCCGCGAGCAGCGAGACGGACGGGTAGTCCCAGACCACGGTCGGCGCGATCCGGCGGCCAAGCCAGCGCTCGAGATCTCCCGACAGCTCGACCGCTGCGATCGAGTCCATCCCGAGCTCGGCGAACGGCTGGTGGACGTCGATCTCGCGCTGTTCGACGCGCAACGATCGCGCGATCACGCGCGCCAGCCAGTCCTCGATCTCACGAGCCGTGCGTGCCATCAGCCGTCCCTCCGTAGTAGCGGATCGAGCGCGTGATCCGCACCTGGTAACGTTTGCTCGACATCACCGATCGCGTCGCGCATGCGATCGATCGCACGAGCGAGCATCTCCCGATCGCAGCCCGGCTCCAGCGTCGCGCGCGCGACGCGGGCGTCGAGGTTCGCGAGCGCCCAGCGCGATGCGAGGGCATCGAGGTCGTCACCCTGCGCCGCTGTCTCGGCCGCCGCCGCGAGCACGCCCCACGCGACGACGTGCCCGATCGCGAGCTTGACGCGCTGACCGGTCACGATCCGCGCCTCTCCGGCGGTGCCCTCGAGCGCCGTGGCGAGCTGCGGGATCGCAACCTCGAGCCGTACGCGGGCCTGCGGCGCGGTGAACGGCTCGAGCAGCGTGTCGATCGCGAGCGCGTTGCCGAGCACCGCCGAGCCGAGGTGCATCTCGAGCGTCTCGGTCGGGCCCTCGAAGATCCGGAGCAGCCGCGCGTCGCGGGCGAGCTGCGGCAGCCCGCTGGTGTCGATGTAGCCGCGGCCGCCGCACAGCTGGATCACGCGATCGACCGCGCGTCCGAGCAACTCGGGCACGACGATCTTGCAGATCGCCGCGAGATGCGGCGGCGGACTCCCGGTCGGATCGCACCATTCGCCGACGACGCGAAGCAAGTGTCCCGCCGCGGTCGCCGCCGCCACGAGCCCGGCAAGCACGTCGTGCGTCCGCGCGTTCGCGAGCAGCGGCCCCGTGCTGATCTGGCGGCGGCGTGTGTAGCGGTCGGCGAGCTGGATCGCGCGCCGGATCCCGCCGAGGGCGATCGCCGCGATCCCGATCCGCGCCAGCCCGAACGAATCCTCGGCGACCGCGAAGCCCTCCCCTTCGATGCCGAGCAAGTTGTCGCGCGATAGCCAGACGTCGAGCGCGAGCTCGTTCTGGACGATGGCGCGCATGCCGGTGGTCAGCGCCTCTGCTCCCATGCGCAGGCCCGGCGTCCCCGCGGGCACGGTGAACCCGCACATCCCCCCGCCCTCCTCCGGCGGCCGTCGCGCGAACACGGTGATCGCGCCGGCCCACGAGCCGTTACCGACCCAGATCTTCGAGCCGCGGACGCGAAACCCGTCGCCGTCCCGGATCGCCACGGTCTCGATCGCGCGCGCGTTGGAGCCTGCGGCGCGCTCGGTCATCGCCAGCGCGCCGATCATCCGGCCACTCGCGAGCTGCGACAGCAGCGAGGACTTCAGCGCATCGCCGCCAAACCGCTGGATCGGCCGGATGCCGAGCGCGTTGTGGATCCCGAGGAAGATCGCGAGCGTCTGATCGATCGCGCCGAGCTGCTCGAACACCGTCAGGATCTCCGGCGCGCCGAGCTCGAGCCCGCCGTACGCGGCGGTGGCCGTGACGCCGAGCAGCCCACGATTGCCGAGATCCAGCACGACGTGCGGCGGGATCGTGCGGCGCTCGTCCATCATCACCGAATCGATCCGGGTCTCCGCGTAATCGCGCAGCCAGAGGCAAAGCTCTCGCGCGCGCGGCGTCACGTAGGGTCTCGCAGCACCGCGACCAGCAGATCGGCGAGCTCGTTCGCGTCCGCCGCCGTCAGCCCGGTGAGCCGGTGGGTGAGTGCAAGCTGGAGCTCGTCGGGCCATGCCATCACGGCGAGCGCGACGCCCATGCGCAGGCACACCGGCGTGTAGAACCCCTGATCGCGAACGACCAGCGCACCACCGGAGCGCTCGCGCAGCGTGGCGCGGAAGTCATCGTGCTCGATCCACGTGAAGTGGCTGGTCGCAAACCCGGTCGACGTCGTGGTGACCGCGACGCGACGAAACACCGGCCACGGCAGCAGGCGCACCGGCGCGCCGAGCAACGGGATCGCGAGGTGGTCGCGCCGCCGGATCGCCGCGACGTGGTCGTCCCACAGCGATCGCGCGAGCGCCGCGAGTGGCAGCCGGGCGTCGCCGAACAGCGTCAGCACCGTCAGGTGGTTGCCGGTCCCCGCGAGCGCGTGCGGCCCGCGCCGCATGCTGACCGGGACCTCGAGCGAGAACACCGGCTGGGTCGCCCCGCGGCGCACGTTCCACGCATACAGCGCATGCATCCACGCCGCCGCGACCAGCCACGGGGGGCGCAGCTCGTGGGCGGCCGCGCGCTCGACGATCGCCCGCCGACCAGCCGCATCGATCCGGCGGTCGCAGCACGCGATCGGACCCGGGACCTCCTCGCGGAGGGCGATCCGCGCCGAGCGATCCGCACGGGCCTCGCGGGCCAGCGAGCGCGCGTGCGCCAGACTGGCGACCACATCGACTTCGCGCCACAGCCGCGTCAGCCCGAGCGGATGTGCTGCAGCGACGGGTGCTCGGGCGACCGCCCCGGCCAGCGCGATCACGATCTCGGCGGAGATCGCGAGGAACAGCTGGCCGTCGGCGACCGCGTGGTGGCCGCGAAATGCGAGGACGTGCACGCCCTCCCCGCGGATCCACAGCACGCCGAATGGCGGTTCGCGGAACGGATCGATCGGCGTGTTGCGCCAGCGCTCGCGCGTGCTGCGGTCAGCGGTCTCGACGACGAGCGGTTGCGGCGATGTCCGCCAGGCGAGCCCGCCCACGGTGCGGACCAGCGTGCACGCGAGCGCCGGCCAGCGCGCCACCGCCTGCGCGACTGCGGCGTCGACGGCCGCGCGGGCGAGCGTCCCCGCGAGCTCGACCTCGGCGCCGAGGTGCATGAGGATGCCGGCGCGCTCCTGATACGCGACGAAGAACGCGTCGGTCGTCGTGAGCGTCGCGGCGGACATGCGTCGCGATGGTCGCGGTTTTACCGGCGTCGATCAATGCCGGGGCGGGACGGCACGATATGGTGGCGCGCGATGAAGCAGGTCCGCATCGAAGGCTTCGGCGACGTCTCCCAGATCCACGTCGTCGAGGTGCCGGAACCGATCCCGAATCCCGGTGAGGTGCTGCTCGAGCTGCGTGCCTGCGGCATGCAGTACGCCGACGTCATGCAGCGAGAGGGGCTCTACGTCGGTGGCCCTCGCCCGCCGTTCTTTCCAGGGCTCGAGGCGGCTGGCGTCGTGCTCGCGCTCGGGCCCGGCGTCACCGCACCCACGGTCGGCTCGCGCGTCGTGGTGATGGCCGGCGGTGGGCTGCAGGCCGAGCGTGCCGCGGTCCCGGCGTCGAGCTGCATCCCGATCCCCGACAACATGTCGTTCGAGGAGGCCGCGGCGTTCCCGGTCAACTACCTGACGGCGTTCCACGCCCTGGTCACGGTGGCGCGCGCCGAGCCCGGCGAGCTCGTGCTGATCCACGCCGCCGCGGGCGGGGTCGGTACCGCCGCGGTGCAGATCGCGAAGCTGCTCGGGCTGGTCGTCGTCGCCACCGCGTCGTCGGAAGACAAGCGCGTGAAGGTCCGTGCGCTCGGTGCCGACCGCGCCGTCGACTACGCCGAATTCGAGGCCGCGTGCCGCGAGCTCGCGCCTGACGGTCCCGCGATCGTGCTCGAGTCCGTCGGCGGCGAGGTGTTCCAGCGCAGCCTGTCGATCCTGGCCTCGCTCGGGCGGCTGGTCGTGCTCGGCGTGGCCGGGCGCGAGGCCAAGTCGGTCGACACCGTGAAGTTGCTGTTCCGCTCGCGCGCGGTGATGGGCCTCCACCTGAGCGCGATCTTCAGCCGGCCCGGCCTGCTGCGGTCGTCGCTCGAGCGCCTGTTCGGGCATGTCCGTGCCGGCGAGCTCGCGATCCAGGTCGGCCACGTGTTGCCGCTCGCCGAGGTGCGCGCCGGGCACGAGCTGATCGCGAGCCGCGGCAGCTACGGCAAGATCGTCCTCGTGCCGTGACTACTCGCAGGTCTTGTTGAAGATCTGCATGCTGAACTCACCGGCGCTGACGTTCCAGCCCGAGCCGACGAGGAACGCGCTCACCTGCACGGCATCCTCGGGCATGCCGCCGGCGACCGCGCGCGCGAACAGCTGAGCCCCGGTGCAATTGGGTACCGGGACCCCGCCGCTGCACGGCGACCCGTCCGTCGTGCTCCCGATCATCAGCTCACCGGCGCCGCGCTCGATCGTGATCGTCACGAAGCACGAGCCATCGGACGGGGTCTCGTAGCCCGCGAACACGTACTCCGCGTGTGACCCCGTCATCGTGACGTCGATCAGGCCGCTGCGATCGAAGCCGCGCCACCGGATCAGCGACAGCCGTGAGCGCCCGATCAGGTTCTCGGCCATCGTCTTTGCGACCTGGTAGTACGCGTATGGATCGAACGCCGTCGGCCGCGCAACCGCGAACGCGTTGCCCTTGCCGGCACGCTGGTTCGCTCGCACCTGGTCCTTGCTCTTCGAGTCACCGACCGGCAGATCGAGCGGCTTCGCCTCGCGCAGCTTCGCCGCCAGATCGACCGCGCCGACCACGGCGGGCGCACTCGCATCCGGGGGCAGCAGCGTCGCCTGGTCTCGGTTGGCGAGCACGAGCCCGACGGCGCCCCCGACCGCCGCGACCACGCCGAGTGCGAGCCACGGCCAGCGATCACGCTTCGCCGGTGCGGGACGGACCGCATCGAGGGGACCGGGCAACCGGGTCTGCGGCCGCGGGTTGGTCACCGTCGGCACCTCGCTGGATGGCGCATCGCGCTTCGGCGCACGATCGACGAACCGCTCGGCGAGCAGCGCGATCAACAGCTCGCGCCCGCTGCGTGGGTGTTCACTGCACGCCACCAGCTCCGCGATCGCTTCGCCGGCAGTCGCGGGGCGCTCGCTGCGATCGCGCGCGAGCAAGCGCATCGTGAGCTCCGCGAGATCCTCGGGCACCTCGGGCCGCAGCTCGCGGGGCGATGGGATCGGCGCGAACATCAGACGCGCGAGCGTCTCCTGCGTGGTCTGCCCGGAGAACAGCTCGCGCCCACACAGCAGCTCCCACAGCATCACGCCGACCGCGAACAGATCGCTGCGGCCGTCGAGCGAATCGCCGTTCGCCTGCTCGGGGCTCATGTACGCCGGCTTGCCCTTGATCGTGTCACTCGCGGTCACGCTGCTCGCCGCGCGCGCCTTCGCGATGCCGAAGTCGGAGACCTTGACCGCGCCTTCCCACGACAGCAGCACGTTGTGCGGCGAGATATCGCGGTGCACCACGCCGCGCACGCCATCCGACGTCACGGGCAGCGCATGCGCGTACCCGAGGCCGCGCAGCACCTCGGTCGCGAGGTGGACGATCGCCGGCATCGGTAGCATCCCGGTGTCGCGTAGCTCGTCGAGGCTCGGACCATCCACCAGCTCCATCACCAGGTATGGACGACCGTGCTCGTCGCGGTCGAAGTCGAGCACGGACACGATGTTCGAGTGCGCGAGCTTCGAGGTCAGCTGTGCTTCCGACACGAACATCGCGGCAAACCGCGGATCCTCGGCGAACCCCGAGACGACGCGCTTGATCGCGACGGTCCGCGTGAAGCCCTCCGCACCGACGGTGTGCGCGAGGTGGACCTCGGCCATGCCACCGCCGCCGAGCCGGCGATCGAGCACGTACTTGCCGTTCAGCGTCACCACCAGGTGTCGTAGTCCTCCGCGATCCCGACGATCGAGTCGAGGTCGTGCACGTGCCCGCTCGCCGTCCGCACGTGTCCCGAGAACGCGCCGACCACGTGACGCAGCTTGTGGCGCACGAGCGGCAGGTCGAGCTTCTGCTCGACGTTGGCGACCGCGCGCATCGTCAGATCGATCGAGTCGGCGGTCGCGGTCCAGCCGCTCTCCGCCTCGCCTGGCGGTTCGACGCCGAGGCGCACGTTCGTGATCGGCTCGTAGCGCCCATCGATCCAGGCCGCGTTCTCACTGATCGGTGCCAGTGGCGTCGGGTCGACCAGGTTGAGCCCGATCGTCGCGCCCTGCCGGGTCTTGCCGCACAGCGCGATCCACCGCCACACCGCGTGGCGCAGCGCGTACATCTTCGTGAAGTCCATCGTCCCGAACGAGCGCCCGGGTGCGAATGCGATCCGCTTGCCCGCGATCGTGAGCTGCCCCGTGACGTCGAACCCGCCGTACTTGTGCGTGTAGTGCCAGCGCCCGCCGGGCAACGGGACGCATAGCGACAGGTGCTGGTCCTCGCAGCCCGCACGCGTCTCGAACACGAGCTCGCCTTCGAGCGGGCCGCTGTCCGTCTGGGCGGCGAGGCGCGCGACGAACCGCCGGCCCTCGCGCTGGTTGTCGATCGCGACCGAGATCCCGCGGGTCGCGAACCGGTGCCCACCCGCGACGCTCGATGGTGCGAGCACGGTCCCGAGCCCGAGCGGGGTGATCGCCATCTTCTTGTGGACCTGGCCCCCGGGCAGCGCCGCGGCATAGATGAAGCCATTGGACGCGAAGCCCGCGGTCCCGACGACGAACGCGACGAACAGGTCGTCGGTCACCGCCGTCATGTACTGCCAGCTCTTGAGCCGGAACCGCTTGCGATAGCGGCTCTCGACGCCGGCCAGCCCGGGCACCCGTGCGAGCGGCGCCAGCTTGTGGATGATGCGCGCGTCTTCGATGTTGGGGTCCGCGAGCGGATGATCCCACGACGCGATCAAGGGCTCCACGCTGTTCGCGTCGACGAGGTCGGCCATGTGCCGGCTAGCCTCTCACACGAGGCTACCCGCCGAGCTCGATCCCGATGCCCTTCGCCGCCCGAACCAGCTCGCCGCTTGGATCCACGAGCTTGAGCTTCTTGACCGCCTTGTCGATCGGCTTCGCGACCACGTGGCTGCCCTCGATCGCGGCGACGTGGCCGAACTTGCCCTCGGCGATCAGCTCCACCGCCTTGACGCCGAACCGGGTGGCGAGCTCGCGATCGAACGCGCACGGCCGGCCGCCGCGCTGGACGTGGCCGAGCACGGTCGAGCGCACCTCGTACTCGGTCCTGGCCTCGATCAGGTCGGCGAGCCGCTGACCCGCGCCGCCGAGCTTCTCCTGCTTGGTCGGATCGGCCGCTGTGACGACCGACAGCGCGCCGCCTTTTGCCTTTGCGCCCTCCGCCACCACCACGATCGAGTAGCTGACGCCGCGCCCGTGCCGGCGATGGAACGCCTCGATCACACGATCGGGGTCGTAGTCGATCTCGGGGATCAGGCACACGTGCGCACCACCGGCGAGCGCCGAGGTCAGCGCGATCCAGCCCGCGTAGCGCCCCATCACCTCGACGATCATGATCCGCTCGTGGCTCTCTGCCGTGGTGTGCAGGCGCTCGATCGCCTCGACGACGATCTCGACCGCGGTCTGGAACCCGACCGTGTAGTCGGTGGCCTCGAGATCGTTGTCGATCGTCTTCGGCACCCCCACGATCCGGGTCGCGCCCCGCTGGATGAACTTCTGGCCGAACGACATCGTGCCGTCGCCGCCGACCACGACCAGCCCGTGGAGCTCGAGCTTGGCCAGGTTCGACAGGCAGCGCGCCGACACGTCATGGATCTCGACCCGACCGTCAGGCAGCCTGACCGGGTACGCGAACGGATTGGCGCGATTGCTCGAACCGAGCATCGTGCCGCCGCGCGACAGGATGTGCTGCACGACCTGGGCGTTGAGCTCGACGTAGTCCTCCTCGTAGAGGCCCTCGAACCCGTTGCGGATACCGACGACCTCCCAGCCGTAGGTCTGGCGCGCCTGCAAGGTGACCGCACGGATGACGCCATTGAGACCGGGGCAATCACCGCCGCCGGTCAGGATCCCGATACGCGTGCTCATCGAGCAGCGAGTATCGCAAAGTTCACGAGGCGGCGCGCGTTCCGACCTGCCGCAAGTGCGGCTTCAGCTCGTCCCGCAGCTGCGCGATGTTCTCCGGATCGTCGTCGATGATCAGGCCCCGGCATTGCTGTGCCCCGCACGCACACTTCTCGGCAACTTCGGCCGCGAAGGCGTAGTCGTAGGTGATCTCCTCCCCGACCGGGATGTCCCGCAGCGCGATCCACCACGCGCGCATCGTGTTGGCCTCGTGGTCCCAGTCCGACATCACCTCGCTGTTGGGATCGCACGAGTGATTGAACCAGCGCGTCTGGCACGCGAGGTCCCAGAACACCGGATCCCCCTCGGGGTCTTCACCGGGCAGGATCAGCGCGTAGGTGTCGTCGAACTCGGCGTCGGCGTCGTACAGCACGCCGTCCCCGTGGCACACGACCTCGTCGCGCTTGAATGGCCGCGTCGTGACGACGCCGTAGCCATGGATCTTCGAATGAACAACACGTAAGCCATCGAGCAGCGGCATCGCGCGCGATCATCCCGATTCTTCGGGAGACCGCAAGTCCGCCGCGTCAGATCAGACCGGTCGCGACCAGGTGCTCGGCCAGCAGGATGCAGCCCTTCGCCGCACCCATCTTCGTGTTGTGCGAGACCAGCACGTACTTCCAGCCGGTCGGGCTGTGCTCGTCGCGACGCAGCCGACCGATCACGGTGGCCATCCCGTCGTACATGTCACGATCGAGGCGCGGCTGCGGGCGGAACGGGTCGTCGTGGACGTGGATCAGCGCTGGTGGTGCGGACGGATACCCTGCACCGAGGAACTCGCGACCAAAACCGCGCCACGCGCTCGTGATCTCGGCCTCCGTGGTCTCCTTGCCGAGCTCGACATGGACGACCTCGGTGTGGCCTTCGAGCACGCCGACCCGCGTGCAGGTGCAGCTGACCGGGATCTGCGCGGGCTCGATCGCTCCACCCTTCAGCGCGCCGAGGATCTTGAGCGTCTCCTTCTCGACCTTCGCTTCTTCCTTGGGAATGAACGGGACGATGTTGTCGATGATGTCGAGCCCGATCACGCCGGGCGAGCGGCCGGCGCCGCACCGACTGCATCGACACCATGTGGACCCGCGTCACGCCGAACTGGCGGTGCAGCGGCGCAGGCGAGTACGCGAGGCCGACCGTGGTGCAGTTCGGGTTGGGCAGGATGTAGCCCTTCCAGCCCCGCTGCTCGCGCTGGGTGTCGACCAGCTTCGCGTGGTCCATGTTGATCCGGGCAGGATCAGCGGGACGTCGTCCTCGTAGCGGAACGCGGAGGCGGTCGACAGCACGGGGTTGTCTTCGCGTACATCGGCTCGAGCGTCTTCGCCGGACCCGCTTCGACCACGGTGAACACGACGTCGACGCCGTGAGGCATCGAGCTGCGCGGCGTCCTCGACCGTCATGGCCGCGATGCGTTCCGGCAGCGGCTTGCTGGTGAACCATTGCACCATGCCGTTGTCGTTCTGGATCGCCGCGCGGTAGGTCTTGCCCGCGGAGCACTCGAGGCGGCGAGCGCGGAGATCTCGAATCCGGCGTGGCCGTCGAGTGCTGCGATGAACTGCTGGCCGGCAAGACCCGTTGCACCTACGATCGCGCAACGAACGGGACGCTTGGTGGTCGTCATGTTGATCACCTCCTTATAAGACTGTAACGAACGGCGAGCAATTCAGCATGCTTGTCGTCGGGAAGCAAGGCTGGGCGAATGCGCACACTCAGGTGTCGATCGATTGCCAGCGACCTTTCGCTTGTCTCGCACCACGTCCTGCGGGAACGTACCTGCTGATGTCCAAAACTTCCGAGCCAGACCGCCGGCGCAAGCGCGCTGGCACGGCTCCGACGCCGGCGTCGACCCCTGCCACGCTCCCGAAGCTGGCTCGGGGCACGCGTGACCTCCCGGCGAAGCTCGCCCGAGGCACGCGTGACCAGCTGAGCGCTGCGGCGTCACGCGCGCTCGTCGACGACGACCAGGACACCATCGTCGTCGATCCGGAATCGCTGCACCTCCACGAGCAGCTCGACGCGGACGGTGACGTCGGCGAGCCGATCGACCCGGTCGATGCCGAACCAACGGTCGAGGAAGCAAAGATCGACGCGCGGATGATCGCGCTCGCCCAGCGGCGGTTCGGCCTCAGCGCGTTCCGGCCCGGACAAGCCCTCGCGATCCGCTACGTGCTCGCCGGCATCGACACGCTCGCGATCATGCCGACCGGTGCGGGCAAGAGCCTGTGCTACCAGCTGCCGGCGCTCGAGCTCGACGGCATCACGCTCGTGGTGTCGCCGTTGATCGCGCTAATGAAGGATCAGTACGACAAGCTCGCCGAGCTCAACATCGAGGTGCTGCGACTCGACTCGACGCTGTCGCCCAAGGACGAGCAGGCCGCGCTGTCGCGGCTGTCGGAGAACCGGCCGTGCATCGCGTACGTCACGCCGGAGCGGCTCGGTGAGCCCCGCTTCCGCGAGCGCCTCGCTTCGGTGCGCGTCGCGCTGTTCGTGGTCGACGAGGCGCACTGCATCTCGCAATGGGGGCACGACTTCCGCCCCGCCTATCTCGGGCTCGGCGAGGCCGTGCGCGCACTCGGTCGCCCGCCGGTGCTCGCGCTGACCGCGACCGCGCCGCCCAAGGTCAAGGACGACATCCTCGCCCAGCTGCAGATCCCCGATGCCTCGGTGATCGACATCGGGCTCGATCGCCCGAACCTGCGCTATCACGTGATCAAGGCGTCCAGCGAGCGCAAGAAACAGGCACTGCTGCTCCGGCTGATCGAGAAGCAGCCCGGCTGCGGCATCATCTACGCCGCCACCGTCAAGACGGTCGACGCACTCGCCGACTTCCTGTGGTCGCAGGGCGTCGAGTGCGGTCGCTACCACGGCCGGATGCGGGCCAAGGACCGCGAGCGCGTGCAGTCCGCGTTCATGGAAGACAGCGATCCGCGCCTGATGGTGGCGACCAACGCGTTCGGCCTCGGGGTCGACAAGCAGGACCTCCGGTTCGTCATCCACTACAACTTCCCTGGTTCGCTCGAGAGCTACTACCAGGAGGCCGGCCGCGCCGGTCGCGACGGGCACCCCGCCGATTGCGTCCTGCTCTACCAGCCCGAGGACAAGCGCATCCAGAGCTTCTTCCTCGGCGGCCGCTATCCGACGCCCGAGCAGACCCGCGCGGTGGCCGAGGCGCTGGTCCAGATGACGGGCGGTCGGGTCGCCGCGGTCGACGACGAGGGCGAGATCCTCGACGGCACCGACGAGGTGTTCATCCCGGTCAAGGACATCGCCGAGCGCGCCGATGCGCCGGCCAAGAAGGCGCGCGTCGTGCTGTCGTTCCTCAAGGAGGTCGGCTTCGCGGCCGAGGCGCCGGGCGCGCGGTTCGCACCGCTCGCGCAGGAGCCGCCCACGATCGACGACCTCGCCCGCGCCGCCAACCGCTACGAGCAGAAGCGCGCGCAGGATCGCGCGCGGCTCGCCTCGATGCTGCGCTACGCGCAGTCGCACCTGTGCCGGACGCGCCTCCTCGTCACGTACTTCGGATACACCGACGCTGCCCCGTGTGGCTCGTGTGACAACTGCATCCGCAGCATGCGGTCGTCGTCGGCCACCACGCAGCAGGCCGCAGAATCGGTCGCGCAGACGCTCTCCGCGCGCCGGTCCAGCGATCCGGAAACGCGACAGGCGCTGCTCGATGAAGCGCTCCGCCGCAATCGCGGTGCCGGGCGCGGTCGGGCACTCAAGATCGAGCGGGTCAAGCGCCCGGTGTTCGGCCCCCTCGAGAAGGGCGACATCGTCCGTCACGGCACGTGGGGCGAGGGCGAGGTCGTGCGCGTGGTCGGTGACACCGTCTACACGTTCTTCCCGGTGCACGGTGAGAAGCTGCTGAAGACCAGCTTCCTCGAAAAAGTCGAGAACTAGCTCTCCCCGCACGCATGTGCGGCGACCCGCAGCAAAGGATCGACAACCGACGGGATTGCTGGAACGCTAACCCGTGATGTTCCGCGCGTTGCTGCTGGCTCTCGCCTTCGTGCCCCGGCTCGCGATCGCCGATCCCGAGATCCAGCTCGAGGTCGAACCGTCGCCGGGCGGCCCGATGGCGCGCGCGACGATCCGCGGTCTGCCGTCGACGACCGCGCGGGTCGAGCTCCGGGTCGGCAAGGTGACGGAGAAGGTGACGGAGAAGGCGACGGTCGTGAAATCATACGCCACGGCCGGCGAGCCGCTCGCGCTCGCGATCGTGTTCAGCGGCCAGGAGATCTGGATCGGCAACGACAAGTTCGAGGACCCGGGCGATCCGGGTTACTACCCCGGCGCGCTCGAGGCGCTGGTTGCCACGTTCGACCGGCTGCAGCTTGGCAAGCGGTTTCCCGCAGGGAGCTCCGGCACGTTGATCTCGTACGCCGACCGGGTCGCGGTGCGCGCCCCGATGGGTCCGCTCGACCGCCTCACGGGCAGCGCGTTCGGGACGCAGCGCGACTACTACAAGCAGGTCGGTGCCTCACTTGTCGATGGGATCGAGGCAAGCCTCACCGCACTGTCGGGAACCTCCGCGTCACGCAAGGTCCTGATCGTGATCGGGGATGGCAACGACACCAACAACGGCGCCGCAAAGGGCCGGCTCCGCGAGCTGCGAGCGATCGCCAGCAAGGCGAACATCGAGACCCGCGCCGTGATCCATCGCAGCGCGCTCTCGGATCCGCTGAACGTGGTCTCCGAGATGATCCCCGACGCGATCGAGGTCGCGAGCGCGAGTGCCCTCGGCGGCGTGATCGAGAGCGTGATCGGCAACCTCGACGACCGGTTCTATGCCTGGTTTCCGGCCGACCGGATGCCGTGGGACGGCCTCCCGCACCCGGCGATGATCCGGATCGGTGCCAAGGACTTCGATGCCGGCGTGATCACGTTTCCAACCGCAGGTGCCGCGCCACCCGACACCAGGTGGCGCTGGCGGCTGCTCGGCGCGCTGATCGCCGTGCTCGGCATTGGCGGCCTCGCGATCGGCTGGCGCGCGATCCGCGCGTCCTCGCGCGAGAGCTGACGAATCGGATCGCGATGTCATGGGATCGGCGGCCTCGCCGCAACGAGACCACCCTGGTTCCCGACTACGAGCGCGTGTATCCTAACGG
Source organism: Kofleriaceae bacterium (assembly GCA_037720695.1). Lineage (GTDB taxonomy): Bacteria > Myxococcota_A > Polyangia > Haliangiales > Haliangiaceae > JABFXX01. The sequence continues at coordinate 25,139 of JBBJLY010000071.1, forward strand.
CAGCCGATGCGACGATGGCGGCGAGGTCCACACGCGGAGGTCGCCGTCCCATGACGAATCTGCGCGCAGCACTGGTCGCGATGGTGTGCTCGCTGACGCCGTGGGCGAGCCTACCGGCTGTTGTCAGCACGGGGTGCATGGGGTGCACCCAACGCGGGGTCCTGGATGGCCTGACGATCGACGTCACGGCCCCGTACGGAGCCTATCGGCTCGACACCACGGCCAATGGCGAGACGCTCTCCGTGCGCTTCGAGATCACACTCGAGCGCTACTTTTGCGACACGGCGTCGTGTCACGGATCTGGCGTCGACACGTTCGTCAGCGTCATGGGGACCTCGCGGGGTTTCGAGGTGCGGGTCGGAAGCACCCGCGACCCCGAGCCGAGCACGGTCGAGCTTCGGGTGTTCCGCGATCAGCGCCTGGTCCTCGACACGACGATCGAGCCGAGATACGAGCGGGTCTATCCGAACGGCGAGGACTGCGACGACGGCGGCGACGTCGCGTACGCCAGCCTCGTCGTCCCGTGAGTGCTAGAGCAACTTCTCGATCGCGCGGCGCAGCGTCTGTTGCGTGTAGAGCTCGGTCACGAGCTTGGGCGCGCGGATCACCAGCTTCTTGCCGGTCTTGTAAACCTCGCCGCTCTGCGCGCTCCCGAGCTCGACGCCGTCGAGGTGCTTCAGGGCGTCCTGTCCCATCTTGTCGCTCGCGATCGCGGCGAGGACCTCGACCACCAGCGGCAGCACGCTGAAGATCGCGCGCCGGCCATCGTCGTCGAGCTCGGTCGCGCCGCCGAGCTCGAGCGGGAGTGCACGGCCGACCGCGGTGGCGAGATCCTCGGCCCGCGCTGCGACCTGGCGGTTCAGCTCGAGCTTGCTCGGCACCGGGGTGTCGATGATGGGAGACCGGACGAGCAGGCTCGCATCGACGACGCCGACCGCCGCCATGTGGTTGCAGCGCACGAACGTCACCGCCGGCGCGTCCGCACTGCCGCCAACCTGTAGCAGCGCGACCGCACCTTCACGGTCATCGGCGACCGAGACGATGCGTCCCTTGATCAGCTGGCCACTGGTGAGAAAGATCTCGACCTCGGGGCGCAGCCGATCGTGCTTCGCGAGCGCGACGCCGATCCTGGCCAGGTCCTCGAGCAGCTTGCGCGGTGACGCGCCGGTGAGCAGGCTCAGGATGTCGTCGCTGGTGGTCACAGGTTCTTCTCGAGAATCTCGACCAGGAACTTCGTGCGGTCCTTGGTATCGCCGACGTTCGTCAGCTCGTGATCGATGACGAGCGTCTGGTTCTGGAACGTGATCGCGCTGTGCGGCGAGTACGATCCCGTGTTGTTCCGAAACTCGATCTTCTTGAGGCCGCCCTTCAGGGCTTCCTTGCCCATCTCGTCTCGCGTGATCTGGCGCAGGCCCTCGATCACCGGCTTGAAGAAGATCTCGGTCCAGGCCTCCTTGTAGTTCGCGCTCTGACCCTCGATCGCGAGCTGGTCCCAGTTGACCTCGATCGCGACCTTGAATCCGGCGGCGGCAAAAATCTCGTCCTTGAACCCCGGGAACTCGGTGTCCTGAAATTCTTTCGATGCGCGGCGTTCAGCAAGTCCCATGGTGCCTCTCGTCGTTGTTGCGGGCTATTTTACGTCGCGGCGTGGGCGTCATGTTCCTGACAAAAGCGCGAAATATCCGGCGAGGCAAGCACGTTAGGTCGCCTGGCTTCGCTGGCGATTGACCTCGTACAACGCGATCGCTGCGGCGACCGAGACGTTGAACGAGCCGATCGCGGAGCGCGCCATCGCGATCACGGCGTGGAAGTCGCAGTTCTTCGCGACCAGCGGCCGCACGCCCGTGCCCTCCGCACCGAGCACGAGGCAAAGGCCGAGCGTGCCGTCGATCGTCTCGATCGATTGCGCGCCCTCCGCGGCATCGATCGCGACCCGCCACACGCCGAGCTCGCGCAGCTGCTCGAGTGCGCGCACGAGGTTACCGACCTGCGCGATCGGCAGCAGCTCGCTAGCGCCGGCCGAGGCCTTGGCCACGAGCGGCGTCACCTGCGCGGCGCGGTGCCCCGGGATGATGACGCCGTGCGCACCGAGCAGGTAGGCGGAGCGCAGGATCGCGCCGAGGTTGCGCGGGTCCTCGATCCCGTCGAGCGCGACGATCAGCGGGCGCTCGGTCGCCACGAGCGTCTCGAGCTCCGCGTACTGGAACGGGCCGAGCCACGCGACGACACCCTGGTGCCGTGCGTCTTCTCCCGCCGCGCGATCGAGCGTCGGGCGATCGCGGTCCTCGACCGGGACGTTGGCGGCGCGCGCCGCGACGACGATCGCCGCGACCGCATCGCTGGTGGAGCGATCCGCACGCTTCGGATCGACCCAGATCATCTTGAGATCCCGCGGGCGCCGGAGCACGAGCTCGCGCACCGGACCGGCACCGAACACCAGACGCTCGCCTGGCGCTGTCATCAGTCGGCGAGCTCGGCCACGACGGCTCGAGCAGCCGCAGCGGGATCCGCCGCCTCGCGGAGCGGCCGTCCGAGCACGATCATGTCCGCACCCGCGGCACGCGCTTCCTTGGGCGTCATCACGCGCTTCTGGTCGTCGGGTGCCGAGCCAGCCGGTCGCACGCCCGGCGTGATGACGAGGAAGCCCGGCGGCGCGATCGCGCGGATCGCAGCTACCTCGTATGGCGAGGCGACGACGCCATCGCAACCGGCGGCGATCGCGAGCTCGGACCGCTTGCGCACCAGCTCCTCGACCGAACCGAGCGCGCCGATCTCGGCGAGGTCAGCCTCGTCAAGCGACGTCAGCACGGTGACCGCGAGGATCTGCAGGCCACGCTTCTCGGACACCGCGGCCTCGAGCATCGCGCGCCCCCCTCCTGCGTGGACGGTGAGCATGCCGGCGCCGAGGTTCGCGAGCCTCTCGGTCGCGCGAGCCACGGTTTCGGGGATGTCGTGGAGCTTGAGGTCCAGCATGATCGAGCGGCCGCGCTCGACGAATGCCTTCACCAGTGCAGGCCCTTCGGCACAGAACAGCTCGAGGCCGATCTTGTACCAGCTGGGAACACCACCAAGCCTGGACACGAGGGCCGCAGCCCCGGTGCGATCAGGTGCGTCGATGGCTGCGATCAATCGGTTGCCGACGTCAATTGTCACGCTGCGTATGTATCACCGAAGGGCGCCCTGAGGTCGGTTATGCACGGGTGAGCATGACCATTCGATCGCCACCGAACCGCCTCCGGTCGTGCGGTTTCGGCCGCCGGAGCCGGTGGAGGCTGTTCAGCGCGAATTTCGGGCCGAGATCTACGCGGATCGTGCGCTGATCACTTCGCGACGCGGATCGCGATCACCCCGCCGCTGTCGACCACCGTGTAGAGGACACCGGGGTCCGCGCGCCGGTGGTCGGCATCGAACCGGATCGTGCCGGTGATGCCGGTGAGGGAGCCGCGCGCGAGGGTCTGCGCGAGCGCGGCGCGGCCACCCGCCCCGGCCGCCGCGGCGAGCTGGGCGGCATCGTAGGCATAGGCCTCGATCGGGCCGGGCGCGCGGCCAAACGACGAGATGAAGCGATCGAGGAACGGCTTCTGCGTCGCATCCTGATCGTCCGGATAGAAGCCGGGCGCGAGCAACGCACCCTCGACGTGGCGTTCGGCCGCGGCGAGCAAGGCGCCGGTCAGGTTCTCCGCGGTCGACAGCAGGACGACCGGGCGGCCTCCCCCCGTCACCTTCTTCGTGCCGATCGGCTTGGGGACCCGCCCGCTGGTCGACAGCGCCGGCGCGATCAGTCCGAGCTTCACCGCGTTCTCCGGCACGAACACGCCCTGCCACGAGCCCGAGAGCTTGCCGGCGTACGACGCGAACGACTTGGTCTCCTCGGGATACGTGACCGTGGTGACGATCGTACCGCCCTGCTTTCCGACCTCGGCAGCGAACGCGGCGGTCACCGCCTTGCCGTAGCCGCTCTCGGGCGCGAGCACCGCGAACGTCTTGACGCCCTTCGCGATCGCTTGCTGCGCGAGCATGCGGGCGCGGGCCTCGGCGGAGTGCACGATGTGAAACACGAACCGGCCGGTGGTGCGGCGCTCCGGATTCGGCGACAGGCTGAGCAGCGGGAGCCCGAGGCTCTCCGCGCGGGCACCGGCGGCATCGACCGAGGCGCCGTCGATCGGACCGACGATCGCGATCACGTTCGCGCGGGCGAGCTCCTCGACGGCGAACGCGGATGCGGCCGGGTCCTGGGCGGAGCGGACCTCGATCGCGGCGACGCCCTTGCCATCGGCAACACCCGCGGCCATGCCGAGCCCGGCGACGGCTTGCTCGGCCACCTTGTTCGACTTGCCGCCGAGTGGGACGACGGCCCCGACGAGCCCGCTCGAGCCTGTCCCCGACGCCGTGATCGTGCCCTCGCCGATCGATCGCGGCAGCCCGACGGCGGCGCGCGCCGGTCCGGCGGCCTCGCGCAAGCGTTGCGCCTCGCTCGCGTTGCCGGCCTGATCGGCGAGCACTGCGAGCCGGCTCGCCACCGCCGCGATGCTGGGTCCCTTGCGATCGTCCAGGGTGTCGAACATGCGGCGAAGCGCCTCGGTCGGGCTCCCGGCGGCGACCTCCTCCGTCCGGGCGACGATCAATGCGCGCTCGGCGGGGCTGACGCGCGGGTACAGCTGGTCGAAGTACTTGAACGAGGCGAGCGGTTCGGTGACCGACGTCGCGTAGGCGACCGCCGCGAGGTACTCGGTGCGCTCCTCGTCGTTCTCGATCGCCTCCGCGCCCTGCTTCAGCAGCTTGAGCGCGCCCGCGGCGTCACCCTGGTAGTTCTTCGTGATGCCGAGGAACAATTCGGCGCGTCGCGCGAGCCCCGGCGGTGCGCCGGAGGCGATCACCTCCCCGAGCGCCTCGGCCGCGGTGTCGTACTTGCGGGCCATGACCGCCGCGATGCCCGCATAGAGCTGCGCCCACGGCACGATCGGATCGTCGGGATACTCCTCGACGATGCGCGCGAACTCGGAACCACCCCGCCCGTCCTTGAGGAACTTCGCGCGGGCTTCGCTGAAGCGCGCGCGCGCATCCGCGTTGCCGCTCTGCGGGACGTCGGGAACCATGGTCTTGCGCGTCGGGCGCGGACAGGCCGCGAGCACGATCACGAGGACTGCGAGCGCGACGGTTCGAAGTGACACCCCGAACGATAGCGACCGCGGTCGCGCGCTGCAAATCGCCGGATCCAAGTGAATCTCGACCAAGCGTTCTCCGGCCAAGCGATTTTTGAAATAATCGGCTAGAACGCTCGCATATGTCCCGTACCGAACGGATGCAGGCCGATCTCGAGCGCGGTTTCGAGGCCCTCGAGGCTGGCGAGCTCGACGCGGCCGCCTCGATCGTGGATCGCTGCAAGCGGATCGACCGCAAGCACCCCGACGTCGTGATGCTCGCCGCCGCCGTCGCCGACGCGGCCGGTGACACCGAGGAAGCCCTCGCGCAATACCGCCTGCTCGTCGAGCTTCAGCCCGACGATCCGATGCCGCGGATCTGCCTCGCGCGGATCGAGCTCCACGAGCTCGGAGACGCGGATTCCGCGCTCGATACGGTGGAGACCGCCTTCGACTTCATCGATGAGGAAGCCGATCTGATCGAGGCGATCTACGTCAAGACCGAGGCGTACCTCGCGCGCGGCGAGCTCGGGCCCGCGCGCGAGACGCTCGCGGAGCTGGCGTCCTCCGTGATCGAAGATGGCGAGCTCGCGATCGATCTCGCCGAGCTCGCGATCGCCGCAGAAGATGCCGAGGGCGCGCGGCGCTGGCTCGCGATCCCGGAGCACGATCCGGAGCTCCGCCCCGACGCGCTGCACGCGCTCGGTCGCGTCCACGAGCTGACCGACGATCGCGCCGCGATGATCACCGCGTGGCAGGAGGTCCGTCGGTTGGATCTCGCCGCCGAGCCCGGTGAGGTGCAGGTCACCGAGGACGAGCTCGAGAGCCTCGCGCAGGCCGCGCTCGAGGAGCTGCCGGCGCACATCCGCGAGAAGCTCGCCAACGTCCCGATCTTGATCGACGACGTACCGTCGGAGGACATGGTGGCCGACGGCCTGGATCCACGCTCGCTCGGGCTGTTCCAGGGCACGCCGATGCCGGAGGACGGTACATCCCAGCCCGCGATCACGAACATCCATCTGTTCAAGCGCAACCTCGAGCGGTCGGCGGTCGATGAGGAGCACCTCGCCGAGGAGATCCGGATCACCGTGCTGCACGAGACCGCGCACTACTTCGGTCTCGACGAGGATGATCTGGTCGCGCTCGGTCTCGATTAGCTGTCGCACGCGTCGCACGTGGTCGCGCGCGATTTTCGCGCCCGAAGCCCGTGCGTTCGCGGCTAGGGTACGCGTCGTGAAGCACGTCCTCCTCGCCGCGCTGGTCGCCTGTAGCGCACCGGCTACCACCACACCAACAACGCCGATCGACCATCCGACTTCTCCGGCGCCGGCTCCTGCGCCTGCACCGGATCCCGCGCCGCCCGCGCCGCACCTCGAGATCAGCGGCATGGATCGCAGCGTCGCCCCCGGCAGCGACTTCTTCGCATACGCGAACGGCGAGTGGAACAAGACGACCGAGATCCCCGCCGATCGCAGCACCTACGGCTCGAGCGCGATCATGACCGAGCTGACGGCGAAGCGCACTGCCGAGCTGATCGAGGCCGCGGCCCAGGGCAGCAACCCGGATCCCACGGCGAAGAAGGTCGGCGACTATTACGCGAGCTACCGCGACGAGGCCGCGATCGAGGCCAAGGGCCTGACGCCGCTCCAGCCGCGGCTCGACGAGATCGCGAAGATCGGCGATCGCAAGGCGCTCGCACGCGTGCTCGGCACGCAGCTGCGGGCCGATGTCGACGCGTTCAACAACACTAACCTCACCACCTCGAACCTGTTCGGGCTGTGGGTCGCGCAGGACCTCGTCGATCCGGCGCGCTACACGCCGTTCCTCCTGCAGGGCGGACTCGGCATGCCGGACCGCGACTACTACCTCGATGCCGCACCGCGGATGGCCGCCATCCGCGACAAGTACATCGCCCACATCGCCAGCGTGCTGAAGCTCGCGAACATCGCTGAACCGGAGACCCGCGCGAAGCGGATCTTCACGCTCGAGAAGTCGATCGCGCAGGCGCACGCCACGCGCACCGAATCCGGCGAGGTCACCCGCGGGACCAATCACTGGCCGCGCAAGGAGCTCGCGAAGCGCGCGCCCGGGCTCGACTGGGGTGCGTACTTGGCCGGGGCGGGGCTCGACAAGGTGGACACGTTCGTCGTCTGGCAGCCGGCCACCTTCACCAAGGTCTCCGGCCTGGTCGCACGCCAGCCGCTCGCGACCTGGAAGGACTACCTCGCGTTCCGCACGATCGAGAGCGCCGCGCCGTTCCTGTCCAAGGCCTTCGTCGACGAGAACTTCGCGTTCTACGGCACGACGCTATCCGGCATCCCGCGGCCGCGTGATCGCTGGAAGCGCGCGGTCGACAGCACCACCGGCGCGCTCGGCGACGCCGTCGGGAAGCTCTACGTCGACAAGTACTTCCCGCCGTCCGAGAAGGCGCGGGTCCAGGACATGGTCAAGAACGAGATCGCGGCGATGGCGCGCCGCATCGACCAGCTCGCGTGGATGGCTCCCGCGACCAAGGAAAAGGCGAAGGCCAAGCTCGCCGTGACGGGTGATCACCCGTGCGATCGTTCTGAGGGTAGAGTAGGGCGCTTTGTCAGCGC
>JBBJLY010000072.1:0-32868 GCA_037720695.1 Kofleriaceae bacterium
CCAGCACGAACGCGGTGGTCCCCATCGTGACGACCACGAGCGCGAAGATCGTCGTATCGCTGCCGCCGATCCGCGTCGTCTCGTAGCCCGCGAATGCACCGGCCATCATCGTCGACGCACCGATCGCCGCCGATGCCGTGCCGGCGATCTGCGGGACTGGCTCCATCGCCATCGCGGTCGCGCTCGGGCTCGTGATGCCGGTGCCGAAGAAGTACAGGATCATCGGCGGCATGAAACCGGCGATCCCGATGTCGAGACGCGTCCCGATCGCGACCGCGATCCCGCCGATCAGCAGGCACGACGTCCCGATCACCGTCAGCAGCCCCGGCGACCGTCCCGCCCGCAACATCCGTCCGCCGGTGAGGGAGCCCAGCATCAGCGCGAGCGCGGTCAGCGCGAAGTAGAAGCCGAAGTAGTCCGACGTCACGCCGTAGCCGCCCATCAGCACGAACGGCGAATCGGCGATGTACGCGAACTGGCCAGCAAACGAGGCACAACCGATCAGCATCGGCAGCTTGGTTCCCGTGGTCGCGAAGAACCGACCGTAGCTCCGCATCAGGCCGCCGAACGACGGGCGTGCGCGGCGCGCGTCAGGCAGCGTCTCGACCAGCGTCGCGTGCGCGATCACGAACAGCGCGATGCCGCACACGGCGAGCGTCGCGAAGATCGCGCGCCAGCCAACCACGCGCAGGATCACGCCGCCGATCACCGGTCCGAGCATCGGCGCGATCGCCAGCGCGGCGAGCATGGTCGACAGGATCCGTGCGGCCTGCGCGGCCGGCTGGGTATCGCGCACCATCGCGCGCGCGACGACCGGAGGCGCCGACGCCCCGATGCCCTGCAGCACACGGCACGCGATCAGGATCTCGATCGACGGCGCGATCGTGCACGCGAGCCCGGCGACGACGAACACCGCGAGCCCACCCAGCATCACGCGCCGGCGGCCCCACGCATCGGACAGGTAGCCGACGAACAGCTGGGCGCCCGCAAAGCCGATCAGGAACAGCGACAGCGTCAGCTGGGCGGTCTCGGACGGGACGTCGAACCAGCTCGCCAGCGTCGGCTGGGCCGGCAGGCTCATGTCGATCGACAGCGCCACGATCCCGGTGAGCGCGGCGAGCGTGATGATCCAGCGCAGCGAGCCGACCGTCGTCTCGTGGCGCGGGCCCGGCATCGACGCCCTCCTTACCGTGCACCTGGCAGGGTGTCGACCTTCCGCGCCGGAAAGCACCGTTCGCCGTGCGCCCCCCGAGGATGCGTGACGGCCACGCGCTGCGTGGTTAGCTTGCCGTGATGAGTCCGATCCTCGAGACCTTCCCGCTCGGCTTCCCGTGGCGCACGTTCGACCCGTTCCTGTTTTGCGTCCATCACGATGACGGCTACCCGGCTGGTAACGACCAGCTCGGTCCTGCCGCGTCGCTGGCAGGCCGCGACCTCGGGATGGACTTCGAGGGTAAGGACGGCTGGCGCATGTACCACGGCAAGCAGGTGCCCGGCTTTCCGGGCCATCCGCACCGCGGCTTCGAGACCGTGACGATCGTGCGTCGCGGCCTGATCGATCACGCCGACTCGCTCGGTGCGGCCGCGCGGTTTGGCAACGGTGACGTCCAGTGGTTGACCGCCGGCAAGGGCATCGTTCATTCCGAGATGTTCCCGCTGCTCGATCGCGACGGACCCAATCCGCTCGAGCTGTTCCAGATCTGGCTCAACCTGCCGCACGCCGACAAGCTGGTCGAGCCGCACTTCGCGATGCTGTGGTCGCACGAGCTGCCGCGCCAGGTCGCGGATGGTGTCGAGATCACCGTCGTGGCAGGCGCGCTGCGCGGCGCCATCCCGCCGTCACCGCCGCCGCACTCATGGGCGTCGCGCGCCGAGTCGGATGTCGCGATCTGGTCGATCCGGATGAGCCCGGGTGCGACCTGGTCGTTGCCACCGGCGCGGATCGGCACCAACCGCGCGCTCTACGCGTTCGTCGGCTCGGCGCGACTCGCAGATCAGGCGATCGCGAAGGGCACGGGGGTACGGCTGCGTGCGGAGCTCGAGGTCTCGATCGTCGCCGGCCCCGACGGCGCCGAGCTGCTCGTCCTCCAGGGCCAGCCGATCGCCGAGCCCGTGGTCCAGCACGGGCCGTTCGTGATGTCATCGCGCAGCGAGATCCAGCAGGCGTTCCTCGACTACCAGCGCACGCAATTCGGGGGCTGGCCGTGGCCGAGCGAGTCGCCGGTACACGAGCGCGATGCGGGTCGGTTCGCCCGGCACGCCGATGGTCGGGTCGAGAACATCGGCTAGCGGTCGCGCGCGGTCGCCTTTGGCAGCGGGTCTCCACCCGCACCGGGCGGTCCAGCCTCGCGATAGTTGTCCAGCATCTTGTAGCGACGCGTGTAGATCTTGAACGCGATGCACGCCGCAAAGGCGAAGCCCGCGAAGAAGAACATGAAGAACGCGGTCTGGCTGATCCCGTAGTCGTCGAGCGTCGACGTCACGGCCTTGCCGCGGATCGTGTGGTCGCCGAGGATCACCCAGAGCTGACCGACCGTGGTGGTCAGGTTCCAGAAGCTCATGATCACGCCCTTCATCGCGAGTGGCGCCTGGCTGTACGCGAACTCGAGCCCGGTCGCGAGCACGAGGACCTCGCCGAACGTGAGCACGGCGTACGGCAGCACCTGCCACAGGATCGTGATCTTGTCGGTGCCGGCCTCGATCTTGAGCTGGATGATTCCGATCACGACCCACGCGATCCCACCGAACAGGATCCCGAGCGTCATCCGGCGCAGCGACGTTGCCTCCCAGCCGCGCTTGCGCAGCCACGGATAGAGCACGAAGTTGTTGAACGGGATCAGCAGCATCACGAGCATCGGGTTGAACGCCTGCATCTGCGCGGGCGAGAAGTTGGTCTCCCACTCGCCGAGGAAGCCGAGGCTGACGTCCCAGGCCGGGATGTCCATCAGGCCGCCCTGGTGCACCCACTCGGTCGCCTTCTGATCGAACAGCGAGTGGAACGGCGTGACCAGCGCGAACACGATCAGGATGCTGAGCACCGCGCGCACACCGTCGACGGCGGTGTCGCTGTGCTTGCCGCGCGCGTTCTCGAGCTGCATCGAGGTGCCGATGCCGCCGAACGCCATCACGATCACGAGCGCGAGGCAGATCACCGGCACGATCTCGATCCAGAACAGCAACCCGAACGACGCGACCGCGAGGACGCAGCCGATGATCGCGATGAGCCGGCCGGGCGAGGAACCCCGGGCGTTCGGTGTGGTCAGCGCGGTCCACACGACGCGCATGAACGAGTTGGGGTTGGCCGGGGCGACCGGCACCATGACGTAGGTCTTGCGGCCGATCCACAGCGCGACCGTCGCGATGAACATCAGGGCGCCCGGGATCCCGAACGCAACCGACGGCCCGAACGAGATCAGGAACGCCGGCATCAGCAGCGACGCGAAGAATGATCCGAAGTTGATGATCCAGTAGAACGCGTCGAACACCGCCTTCGCGAGGTGCTTGTTCCGTGAGTCGAACTGATCGCCCATGAACGCCGCGACCAGCGGTTTGATGCCGCCGGAGCCGAGTGCGATCAGGAACAACCCGGTGTAGAACCCGCCCTTGCTGTCCTCGAACATCGCGAGGCAGCCGTGGCCCACGCAGTAGATCAGGCTGAACCATAGGATCGTGTTGTACTTGCCGAACAGCCGGTCCGCGATCCAGCCGCCGATCAGCGGGCAGAAGTACACGCCCATCACGAACGTGTGAAACACCGCCTTCGAGGCGAGCTTCCGCTCGTCGCCATCGGGGATATCGACCAGCAGGAACGTCAGCAGGAACGGCGTGAGGATGTTCCTCATGCCGTAGAAGCTGAACCGCTCGCACCCTTCGTTGGCGATGATGTAGCGGATCTGCCGCGGCATGCGCGGCGGGTCGTCGAGCTTGCTCTCAGGCATCGCGTCGCTGGTGATACCACGCGATCCGCTGGGTCCCGGTCCTCGATTTGGCGACCGTGAACAACTATGAAGCGACGGCCTGGCAGATGCTGGTGCGCGCCCGATGATCACGCTCCACGACTGGCTCGCACGGGCTCCGTTCGGTCTCGCGATGTCGAGCGGGTTCTTCGCGTTCTACGCGCACACGGGGATGCTGTCGGCGTTGATCAACCGCGGGCTCGTGCCAGCGCACGTCGCCGGATCCTCGGCCGGCGCGCTGGTCGGTGGGGCGTGGGCCGCGGGTTTGCCGCCCGACGAGCTCGCCGAGGTGTTGCGCCGGCTCGAGCGCGCCGACTTCTGGGATCCGACGCTCGGCGCCGGGCTGCTCGCCGGCAAGAAGTTCGACGCGCTGCTGCGGGGCATCCTTCCGGTCGCCACGTTCGAGGCCTGCCGCGTGCCGGTCCGGATCAGCGCATTCGACATCTGGCGCCGGCAGACCAGCGTGCTCGAGCGCGGGGACCTCGCGGATGCGATCCGCGCCTCGTGTGCGGTGCCGGCGATGTTCCAGCCGGTGCGGATCGAGGGCCGGCCGTACTGGGATGGAGGAATCCTCGATCGACCCGGGCTCGCCGGCGTGCCCGCGGGGCGCGTGCTGTTCCATCACATCGCGTCGCGCTCGCCGTGGCGTCGTCGCGGCTCGGCATCGCTCGCGTTGCCCGCGCGCGCGGACCTGGTGTCGCTGGTGATCGACGCGCTGCCGCGCGTCAATCCGTTCCGGCTCGATGCCGGCAGACAGGCCCTCGCGATCGCACGCGAGGCGACCGAGCGAGCCCTCGATCAGGCGATCACGGACGATGTCGTGAGGATCTCGCGCGCAGGCTGGTAAGCTAGGTCGGCCATGGGAATGGGTGAAGCCACGGTCATCGTGGTGCAGGGGAAGGACTCGGCCGCGCTGGAGCCACTCCTGCGTGGCGTCCGCGTGCGTTCGGCGCGCTCGACAGCGGAGGTGCTCGCGCAGCTCGAGACCTTCATCCCCGATGCGGTGGTGGTCTCGGTCGACGACGAGGACAGCCCGCTGCTCGGCGAGCTCGCGTCCCGGCTACCCGCGGCCGTGCGACTGGTCGCGATCGGCGACCTGCGATCGTTTCCGCATCTGACCGCCCGGCAGCCCGACTGCGTCGTGTGCGCGCCACCCGATGAAGCGGCGATGCGTGGCGCGCTGCGCTCGGGGCCCGCGGTCGATGTCGAACGGTTGCTGCACGCGCTGGTGTCGACCAGCCTGTTCGGGGTCGAGCTACCGACCACGCTGCAACAGCTCGCGAGGCGGCTCGCGAGTGCGTTCGACGCCGACGACTGCATGGTGATGTTGCCGCAGGAGGGCAGCTGTTACACGGCGCGTGAGGTCTCCGAGCAGGTGATGACCGAGCTCCTGCCGCTGTGCGAGACGATCTGTCAGTTCGGGGCCACGGTGATCGCGCCACCGCGAACCGAGCATCCGTATCGCGCGTTCCTCGGGCTGCCGCTCTCGTTCGGCAACGCACCGCCACTCGCGCTGGTGCTGCTGTGCCGCGAGGCACCGCTGTCGTTCGGCCACGACGCGCTCGATCGCCTGCGCGGGCTGGCGGGCCGGTTGTCGGCAGACCTGTCGTGGCGCCTGGTGCACGAACGGCTGCTGATCGATCGCGACAAGCTCGCGAACCTGTCGCGCATCGATCCCGTCCTCGGGGTCGCCAATCGCCGCGCGCTCCAGGAGGAGCTGTCGGCGGCGGTCGCGAAATCGGAGCGCCTCGGCGAGTCGTTCAGCGTCGCGGTGATCGACGTCGATGGGTTGCGCCTGATCAACGAGCGCAATGGATATCCCGCCGGTGACGCGGTGCTCGCGCATGTCGCGCAGGTCGCCCACCGCAAGATGCGGGCGGAGGATGCGGTCGCGCGGTACGCGGGTGCCTCGGTCGCGATCGTGATGCCGGGCACCACGGCCGCCGACGCCACGGCGGTCATCACCTCCGTGCTGAGCGCGATCGACGCCACGCCCGTGCTGCATGAAGGCAAGCCGATCAACCTGACGGTCTCGGCCGGCATCGCCGAGCTGCGCGACTCCGACACCGGCGAGGCGGCGCTCGCGCGGGCGCTGGCCGCGCGGGCGCGCGCGCGCCTCCACGGCGAGGTGATCGTGGTCGCGGACTCGTCGGTCGCCGACGCACCCGCGCAGCCGGACTTCGCGATCGGCACCACGCTCGGCGGCGTCTATCAGATCCGCCACGAGATCAGCCGCGGCGCGTTCGGCGTCGTCTATCGTGCCGAGGATCTGGCGCTCGGTCGCCAGGTCGCGCTCAAGCTCCTGCGTCCCGACCTCGCGCGAGACGTCGGGTTCGTCGAGCGATTTCGCATCGAGGCCGCGACGCTGGCGCGGGTCCGCAATCCGAACCTCGTCCAGGTCTACGCGTTCGGGATCGACGGCACCAACGTGTTCTTCGCGATGGAGCTGGTCGAAGGGCAGGGACTCGACGAGCGGATCAAGACCGCCCACCTTCGCCAGCGCCACCTCCCGATCCCCGACGTGATCGGGATCATCGATCAGGTGACCAACGCGCTCGACGCCGTGCACCGCGCCGGCATCCTGCATCGCGACGTCAAGCCGGAGAACGTGCTCGTCGATCGCCACCACCGACGTTGCGTGCTGGTCGACGTCGGCATCGCGCTCAAGCGTGGCGAGAAGCACTCGCCCGCAGGCACGCCCGGCTTCACAGCACCCGAGGTGTTCGGCGAGGGTGGCGACACGCCGGCGACCGACGTCTACAGCCTCGGCGCGCTCGCCTACATGCTGCTCACGCTGCAGGCGCCGTTCGGCGAGGGCGCCAACGCGGTCGAGATCCTGGCGCGGCAGGCGATCGACCGCCCGCGTGCACCGACCGAGATCCGGCCCGACTTGCCGCGCGCGGTCGACACCATCCTGCTGCGCACGCTCGACGCGGATCCGGCGCGACGCCCCCAGAGCGCGCGCGAGCTGGCAAAGGCGCTCGCCGATGCGCTCGAGCGTCCCGATCGCAGCGGTCGCCGCCCGCGGCCGCGCCAGACGATCGAGCCCCCCACAGTCGTAACCGAGCGCCGCACGCTCTCCGTCAACATGCCCTCGCTGCGTCCTGCGGCCGCGCTGTCCGAACCGTCGACGCGCGGCGTGCTGTTTCGCTCCGCCTACGAGCTCCTCGGCGCACGGCGCGGCAGCGCGTGGATCGCCGACCTGTCGCGCAATCTGCCCGAGCTCGCGATCGCGCTCGGTCCCCAGAGCTCGTCGCTCGCGTGGCATCCCACCAGCTCGTTCGTGTCCGTGTTGAAGGCGCTCGGTCAGACGCCTCGCGAGTCGCGGATGATCGCGGCGCAGCTCGGGCGCAGCAGCATCGACGCCAGCTTCAACCAGTTCTACGGCGCGGACCCATCGGCGGTGAGCCCGGGCATGGTGCTGCGCGCGACCGACGTGTTCTGGCACTGCTATCACAGCTGGGGCGCCGCGCAGGTCTCGACTGGCGCGACCGATGCCGAGGTCTCGTTGAAGAACGGGCTGGCGAGCTCGATCCTGTGCGCGTCGTCGGCAGGTCTGCTCGCGGGGGTCGTGTCTCGCGCCGGCGGGCAGGACGTCAAGGTGATGCACCGGGCGTGTCTCGCCGAGGGTGCCGAGCACTGCGTGTTCCAGCTGACCTGGAGCTGACTATTGCGAGGGTGGCGGGGGCCAGCGCGACAGCACGTCGAGTGACGTCGCCTGCGCGACGCAGTCCTCGAGGCTGATGCCCCGGGCATCTTTCGCGTTCGCGCACGCGCGGACGGCTTCGATCCCGGTGAGCGCGAGGAAGCCGGGTGTCAACGTCGCCTGATCCGACCAGATCCCGCGTTCGAGCGCACCCCACTCGATCTCCGACGGCGCACCGCCGAGCTTGTCGATCGTGTGGATCGCGTTGTCGAACTGCTGCGCGGGGAGCGCGCGACCGCGGCCGAGGTAGTAGCGCTGCGCCTCGAGCCGCGCGGCGGGATCCGTCCACAGCGTGTCGACCAGCAGCGTGACGACCAGCTCGCGCGCCGCGGGATCGAGCGTCTGGTCCTTCGGCATCATGCCGAATGCGACTTGGTCGGTCATCCGCACCAGCAGCTTGCGCGGCAACTCGCCACTGCGGAAGTCGAACGGCACGTCGTCGTGATCCGCGGTGTCGCTGTAGGCAGCCTTGTCGTGGCAGTCGACGCAGTACTGGTCGATCCGCCCGCGCAACGCGGCGTTGACGAGGACGCCCCCACCGGAGCCAGGGTTACTGGCGATCGCCTTTGGTTCGGCGACCACGCCGCGGGGCTCGACTCGCCACTTCGCGGCATAGCGCTCGAGCGCGACCTTCATCGCGGCCTTGAACGTCTGCTTCTGCTGGACCGCGGACTCGATCGCCGCGAGGTCCTCGCCGGTCGCGCGATCGCCGAGCACGTAGCTCGCGAACTGCGACGTCATGCAGCTCTTGAAGTCGGGCTGCTCGGACGCGAGCTTCGCGAAGCCGAGCGGCGTCAACGGAGCCTGGCCGCGCAGGTCGTCGATGTCGCGACCGTACAGCGGACCCTTCGCCGTCGACTGCAGCGCCGGGGTGTAGTGCGTGCTCGCGCGGCTATCCGGATACCCGCCGAAGAACTGGAAGCCGTAGTCGAGCCGCGCGTGACAGCTGGTACACAGCTCGGTGTGGGCGAGCTGCTTCCACGAGTCGTTCGCGAAGAAGTTGTTGCCGGTCGTGTTGAGCTCGAGGACCTTGTGCGTGGTGGCGCCGAAGCTGTTCCGGAGGTTGCACCACATGATCTCGTAGTAGGCGCGCTGGCGCTGCCGGCGATCCGGAAGCCAGTGCAGGATCTGTGGGGTGGTCAGGACGCCCGCGTGCTGGCCGGGCTTGACCTCGGGCCGCGGGGCCCACTTGCCGGCGGCGGGCCAGCGGCCGAGATCCGCGACGACCGGATCGTCATAGCCCGTCGGTGCGGCGGGCCACGTGCCGAGGTCGTCGATCTCGCGCTTCGGACGCTCGATCGCGAGCGCACCGATCTTCTGGCGCCGGTAGTAGAGCTCGACGTTGCGATCGCGAAACGTCGAGTTGCCGGTGAACAGCGTCGCCATCGGCAGGTCGTGCTTGACGATGTACGCGGTCGTTCGCTTGACCTCGTTCATGAAGCTGCGATTGAACTCGTTGTACTGCTCGTCGTCGCGCAGGCAGCGGATCAGGTTGGGGCCGCAGCCACACAGCGACCTGGTCTCGAGCTCCGGCGAGCCGACCTGGCTGTCACACGACAGCACCGTCTTGGTCTGGTAGCTGTGCTCGGCCGCGGCCATCGACCACTTCTCGGGCCGGTACGCGTCGCGGCACACCTTGACCTCCGAGCGCAGGTCCCACCACGGGTGCACCTTGACCGCATCCTCGTCGCGACACGGCGCGCGCAGATACAGCGGGCTGCCGTCGTCGGGATCGCGCTTCAGCACGAACGCCGCCGGCAGCGCGTAGTAGTTGCGCACGTTGACGTACGAGCCGAACAGCAGTGACGGCAAGACCTCGCCGCCGAATCGCTCGGTCGCGAGGATCTCGTCGATGTAGCTCCCGATCGTCGCCTCGCCCGCGTCGAGCTTGGTCGCCCAGGCCGCGAGCTTGGTCGGGTCGCTCGCATGGCCGACCAGCGTCGCCATCGCGCCGAGCAACGTCGCCGTACGCTGCGGGATCACCTGCGGCTCACGCGGTGCGGCGGAGCCCTGCGAGATCGGTGGCGGCGCGGGCGGCGCGGACGTGTTCGTGCACGCGGCCGCGAGCAGCACCAGCGCCGCGTGGCGGATCACGCCTGGCCGTCCAGCAAGAACTCGCAGACCTTTCCGCTGTACCCGTAGCGCTCGGGATCGATGCCGGCGAGGTGCAGCATCGTCGCGCCGACGTCATCGAGGAACGGCACGCGTCCCGACTCGGCCGGATCGCCGTTGCGGTACGAGATCGGGAGACCCTCCATCCGCTTGCCGGTCCTGCCGAATGACTTGCCACGGCGGATGCCAGGACCCGTGATCATGAACGAGGTCTGCGGCAGGTGATCCTTGCCGAGCATGTCGTTCTGATGCGGGAACCGACCGAGCTCGGAGCCGACCAGCGTCACCGTGCGATCGGCGAGCACGCCGTGCTGGTTCTTGCGCGCGCGGAGCTCGGTCATGTAGTCGTCGAACATCCGCACGAAGTGGCCGTTCATCTCGGCCTGCTTCATCTCGTTGCGGATGTGCGTGTCCCAGCCCAGCAACCCGAGGTCGAGCACGATGCCGCAGCACAGATCGTTCTCGATCAGCCACAGCGCGCGCTCGATGCTCTCGCCCATGCTCTGCGCGACGTAGTCGGTCGAGCGCTCGGTCGGCACCATCGCCGGGACCTCCGCGACCCGCGTGAAGAAGTCCGACGCTTCCTTGAGATGGATCGACGTCTGCTCGGCCTCGCGCCACCCCGCGCCGGTGCGACCGAGCGTGGCGGCCTTGTCCCGATACACCTTCGCGAGCGTCTTCAGCTCGTCGGGCTTCGCGAGCGCGACCTGATCGAACACATCACCGCCGCCGAAGTAGAACTGGTCCGCGGTGCCGAAGTACGCGGGCGAGTGCATCGTGCGCGACGACAGGTTGATGTATGCGACGCCGAGCGGCTGACCCTGGCGGCGCGTCGCGATGATGTCGAGCGCGCTCGGCATCGAGTCGACGATGTTGGTCTTGAGATCGAAGAACTGCTTCTGACCGGTGTCGTGGTTGACCGTGCGAACCTGGATCCCGTTGAGCACCGTCAGCTCGGAGCCCCAGCGCGCGAGCGGCGCGAAGTGCGGCCCGAACCGGAGCTCGCCTGCGGAGACCACGGTGTTCTCCTTCGGCAGCGTCACGATGCGGTCGACGTCGCCGTCGAGCTTGGGATCTGTCGTGTAGAGCGTGTCGTGGCCGCCCGAGAGCAGCATCGACACCCAGTACCGGGGTTGCTGCGACGGCGTGGCCACCGCTTGTGGCCTGGGCTCACGCCGGTTGCCACATCCGAGGGACGTGCCGGCGAGCCAGGCGCCGGTTCCCAGCGCGAGCTTTACAAAATCGCGTCGGGTCGACAACAGTGCTTCATCGTATCACAGCGCCAGATCACCGTGACAGGATCACAGCGGGCTCCAGTCGATGCCGAGCGCGAACACACTCGCGTTCTGGGTCTCGGCGCCCGTGAGAAAAAGTCTCGCCGACAGGTTGAGCTGGAGCGCGTTCGTGATCTGGTAGCCGATGCCGCCGCCGGCGAGGAGCACATCCTCGTCGAGGATCGCGTCGTGGTACATGATTTCATTCGCGGACAGGTCCGCGAACTCGCCGAACTTCACACCGCCGTGCGTGCGGCGCAGGTTCGCGTCGAGGTGGATATCGAGGCGGTAATCCAGCAGCTTGTGTCCGATCGTGAACGCGAGGTCACTGCGGTTCTGGCTGTGGGTGGCGGTCTCCTCGGTACGGTCATACTTCTCCGCAAGGGTGAACTCGTAGAGGAGGTGAACGTAGGTGGCATCGCCGATCAGGCGACCGGCGCCGAGCCCTACGTGGAGCATCTTGAGATGCCGACCGGCGACCGTGTTGCCCACCGTCTCGTAGTCCGCGACCGGGATCGAGAACGCGAGGTGCGGCGCGAGCGCGAACGGCTCGTCGAGCACCTGGTACCGCGCACCGAGCCGCAGATCGGTCAGCGTGGTGTGGAGGTCGCCATCGTCGTAGCTGCCGCCACCGGTGTGCGGATAGATGGTCTGGTCGCCGGTGTACTTGAGCATCGCGATCGGTAGCGACACGTTGACCGCGAGCGCGCGGATCGGCGTGTACTCCGCGGCGAGCGTGAACTGATGTGTCGTGGTCCCGCCGTCGGGAAACTCGTCGCTGCCGGTGCCGCAATCCGAGTCGCACACGACCTTGTTCGAGATCCCGAGGTTGTAATCGAGACTGAGATCGAGCGCGCCGGTGTCGCCGACCCATGCTTGCGCATGGGCCTCCGCGGCAGCGGCGAGGAGCAGAACGACGGTGATGGCTGTGTGCCTCATTTACTCTCCCTCGTAACCAGTCTAAGTTGGCTCTGCGTTTTATCAGAGTTTTTGGAACGCCATCGTATGTCGGTCCGGATCTGGATGCCTGTCGTGGCCCTGGCGATCGGGGCCTGCTCGTCGCGGTCGGCGCCGGCACCGGCCACCGGCCGCGTGATCGTGGCGCTCACGATCGACTGGG
Source organism: Kofleriaceae bacterium (assembly GCA_037720695.1). Taxonomy (GTDB): domain Bacteria; phylum Myxococcota_A; class Polyangia; order Haliangiales; family Haliangiaceae; genus JABFXX01. The sequence goes on from JBBJLY010000072.1 coordinate 12,169, forward strand.
AAGGCGCCTACCTGTCGCCCGAAGGCCTGGACGCGCTCGAGCAGCTGCGGACCCGGTTCGCCGGTGCGCCGCTCACCCACTACATCTCTGCCGCGTACTTCACGAAGCAGGAGCAAGATCCCAAGGCGGTGTCGTGGATCCAGGAGGCGGTGCAGCAGGGCGACGAGCTCGCCGTGCACCTCCACGCCTGGCGCACGCTCGCAAAGGCGAGTGGGATCGAGCCCAAGCTCGCCCCGTCGTTCCTCAGCGGCACCGACAAGCTGATGGAGTTCGAGGATGGTGACGTCGGCTTCGATGTCGATCTGGACGCGTATGGCGTCGCCGAGCTGCGTTCGATGGTCAAGACCTCGCGCCGGCTGCTCGAGCAGCTGAAGCTGCCGCTCTCGAAGACGTTCCGCGCGGCCGGCTATCTCGGCACCCCCAAGGTGCTGCAGGCGATCCACGACGAGGGCTTCACGGTCGACTCCTCGGCGACCGACCACCGCCAGCTCGACGAGCGCGCGGACGAGGTGCTGCCCAAGCGGATCCATGCGATCTGGCCCAAGGTCGATACGCAGTCCCAGCCGTTCTCGATCCAGGTGCCGGGAGGTCAGCTGCTCGAGATGCCGATCGCCGCGTTCGCCGACTACGCGACCAGCGCGGAGATGATCGTGATCTTCGACGCCGCGCTCGCGCGCCTGCGCGCCACGCCCACGAAGGACGTATTCGTCGTGCTCGGCTTTCATCAGGAGACCGCGGAGGAGTTCGGCGGCCGGCTCGCCGACGCGATCGAGCAGGTGCGCGCCCGCAAGGAGCTCGCGGATGTGACCACGTTCACGACGCTCGAGAACGCCGCCGAGCGTGCACGCAAGGTGCTCGCCGCGCCCCCGAAGTGATTGCTATGCTCGCGCACGGTGCGGGCAAGCCAGTTCTGGATCGTCGGCCTGTTTGTCGGATGCGGCGCGCCCGCTGATCCCGCCGGCCCGAGCTGCCTCGATCCCGCGCGCGGCCCCCAGATGTCGCGGTTCGCCGACATCACGGCCGAGAGCGGTATCGACTTCGCGTACACCACCACCGGCTTCCAGGGCGGTGGGCTCGCGGTGCTCGATCTCGACGGTGATGGCCTGCCGGAGGTCGTCGCCGGCCGGCGTGACGGCGGGCTCGCCGTGTATCGCAACCGCGGCGGCTTGCGGTTCGACGAGGTCACCACCTCGATCTCCGAGGGCGCCGTCACGGCGCTGGCCGCGGCCGATCTCGACAACGATGGCGATCGCGACCTCGTCATCGCGGGTGGCGGTCACACGCGGATCATCGCCAACGATGGCGCGCTCGGCCTGACCGAGATCGCGCGGCTCGAGGGCACCGGGACCACGGAGCACGTGCTGCCGGTGGATCTCGACGGCGATGGCCGGCTCGACCTCTACCTCAGCAACTACGACGTGCGAGTCGACGCCGCGACCCAGAACCGCGTGTATCGCAATCGCGGCAGCCTCGCGTTCGAGTTTGCCGGCCTCGCCGGTGCCGGGCTGTCCTGGACCGCGACCGCGTTCGACCTCGACGGCGATGGCGATCAGGATCTGCACGTCGCCAACGACACGTTGCTCGCGGACTTCGGCAAGCCAGGCGCGAGCCCGACCGCGTTCTGGCCATCGGACCTCGTGCTCCGCAACGACGGCATCGGCCCCGACGGGCTGGCGCGCTTCACCGATCTCGCGAAACCGCTCGGGCTCGACACGCCGCGCAGCTCGATGGGTGGGGTGCTCGGCGATCTCGACGAGGATGGCCGGCTCGATCTCTACATCCCTGACTTCGGCGCGAACAAGCTGTTCGTCGGCGACGCCACCGGGGGCTTCGTCGATCGCGCCCGGGAGCTCGGCGTCGCGGCGACCACGCGGCGCAACGCGCTCTGCGATCCGGATCCGTCTTCGGTGGACTGCCTCGTGCTGTCGTGGAGCGCCGCCTTCACCGACTTCGATCTCGACGGCTACGACGAGATCCTGATCATCAACGGCGAGACCTCGCCCGGCAACATCCCGCCGGTCGTGGTGCTGGCGCGCGGCGCGACGGAGCCATACGCCGAGCTCGCGCCCGAGATCCCATGTCTCGACGCGCGCGGCCTCGTCACCACCGATCTCGACGGCGACGGCGACGCGGAGGTCATCATCGCGCAACGCGAAGGTGCGCTGCTCGTCTACGAGAACCGCGGCCGCCCGGTTCCCTCGCACTGGCTGCGCGTCACGCTCGACGGTCGCACCAGCAACCGGGATGGCGTCGGCGCCGTCGTCACGCTGCAGCTCGCGGGCGGGCGCACGCTCACGCGCGTCGTCGGCGCGGGCGGCGTGGTCCACACCGCAGGCCCGGCGGAGGCCGCGTTCGGCGTCGGCACCGCCACGGTCGAGCGGATCACCGTGCAGTGGCCATCGGGCCGGCGCAGCGAGGTGCTCGCGCCGGCGCTCGGCGCCACGCACGTCATCGCCGAGGAGTAGAGTCCACGCATGTCGGCTGCGAAGTACCTGTTGCTCGGGCTCCTGGCGTGCTCGAAGTCCGACGAGCCCAGGCGCGTCCCGGTCCCGGTGCCGTCCGCGCCGGATGCCGCGACGAAGCCGGCGGACGATCGCTACGCGGACGACGCGCTCGGCGCGCTCACGTTCGAGCACTCCGAGGGCACGCCCGAGGCACGCGCGCACTTCACGCGCGGCCTGCTCGCGCTGCACTCGTTCTGGTACGACGAGGCGATCCGTCAGTTCCAGCAGGCGATCACGGCCGATCGGGAGATGAACCTGGCGTACTGGGGCCTCGCGATGAGCCACCTCAAGCTGCTGTGGGGCGAGGACGATCTGACCGCCGCGCGACTGGCGCTCTCGAAGATGCCAAACCCCGACCGGCTATCCCCGCGCGAGCAAGCCTGGGTGATGGCCGCAGTGGAGCTCGTCAAGGCCGGCGATGTCCGCACCAGCCGCAAGCGATTCGCCGAGTCGCTCACCACGCTCCACACGCTGTTTCCCGACGACGAGGCAAAGACCTTCCTCGCGCTCGCGCTGCTGTCGACCACGCGGCCCGAAGATCCCGACACGCTCGACGTCAGGAAGCGTGCCGCCGCACTCGCGGCCGAGGTCTACGCGCGCAACCCGAAGCATCCGGGTGCCGCGCACTACATCATCCACGCCTACGACACGCCCGAGCTCGCCTCGCTCGCGCTGCCGCACGCGCGCGCCTACGCGAACCTCGCGCCTGCCGCGTTCCATGCCCGGCACATGCCGGCGCACATCTTCTCGCGGCTCGGCATGTGGAGTGACGCGATCGCGAGTTGCCACGCCGCGTGGGATGCCTCGCTCGGCTCCGCCCGGCGCGAGAAGCTGTCCGCCAACCATCACGACTTCCACAGCCTCGGCTGGCTGATCGAGATGTACTTCGAGCGCGGCCAGCGCAAGCAGGCGACCGCCATGCTCGCCACGTTCGCGAACGCCGTCGACGCCGGCCTCGGCCGCCAGCATCGCGCGCTCTACGCGACCGAGGTCGCCTCCTTCATGATGCGCACCGGCGACTGGGCACGGGTCGACGAGCTGCTGGCTCCGCTCGCGAAGCCTCCCGTCGACGAACCCATCCCTGCAGGCGCCGCCGGCTCGGGCGCCAACCGCGCAGGCGAACCCTCCCACTGCGCACCCGGCACCGCATCGCCGCTCGAGCTGGTCGAGCAACTCGCCGTGCTCGATGCCCGTGCGCGTGCCGCGGCGATGCAGCACGATGCAACGAAGACGCGGACGCTGCTCGCCGAGACCGACGCGCTACGCATCAAGCTCCGGCCCTCGCTCGCCGCGACGCAGCCCAAGGAAGCACTCGCCCGCATCGATGCCTCACACGCGCGCCACCGCCAGGTCCTGCTCGCCCACGCGACCACCAACGATCGCGCACTCCTGCCCCTGCTCCGCGCGCAGGCCGCCGAAGCGCAGCTCGAGGTCGGCGGCGAGAGCAACCCGAGTGGCTTCCTCGCGCATGACGATACCGGCGACACCCTGCTTCGCCTCGGCAAGCCCGCCGACGCACTCGCCGCCTACCAGCGCGCGCTGAACACGCACCCGGGTCGCGCTCGCTCGCTGCTCGGCGCCGCGCGTGCCGCGACCAAGGCCGGCGATGCGAAGACCGCGCGCGCCATGTACGAGCAACTCGTCAACCAGTGGGCCGCCGCCGATCCCGACACCGACGGGCTCGCCGAGGCGCGCGCTGCGCTCGCGAACTGAGTCACGGGCTCAGGATTCGTCGAGCTTCAGGCGTTGCTCGATCCATGCGAGGTCGACGAGATCCTTCGGACGTCCGGCCGCCCGCTTGTTTGCTGCGAGATCGAACAGGCTCAACACCGACACGTTCGACGCACCGAGCTTCGCGATCACGCGCCTTGGCCAGGCGTCTTCGAACGTGACGCCGTCGATTCCAGCGAGGATATCGATTCGCATCGGGGCGACGCCGATCTGGAAGACCGTTTGTTCGTCGGTGAGATCGTCGACCGAGAGCTCGTAAAGCGGCGCACCAAACGCGCGCAGTGCCACAAGGACGCGCTCCGCGTTCTCGCGGGTCGGCCGGATCCAGATGTCGATGTCGCCGGTCGCCCGCGGGTTGCCGTGCGCAGCAACTGCGAACGCGCCCACGACCAGGTACTCAACGCCGGCGACGGAAAGTTCTGACAAGATCTCGCTGAAATGTCGGTTCATCATCCAGGCCACCGAACGCCCACGCATCTCGCGTGAGTTGCCACACCATGCTCATGCGCTCTCCCGGCGTGCCGGGCACGATTTCATGCTCTGGGGCCTCCGACCGGCGAGTCTTGCGAGTTGGCCAGCTCGAGCGATCCACGCAGGGAGCTTACCAGGACTCGCCGACCGCAGCCCTCGTCTGCTGCTATCCAAGCCCTCGCGCTCGCCGCTCGAGCGGGAGGAGCGCGTGATGGACGAACGTGTGGGTCGGCGTCGCGACGCCACTCGCGATGCCAAGCCGGGTGACCGCACCCGACAGGCTCTCGAGCTCTGACGGCCGGCCCTCCGCGACATCGCGTTGCATCGACGTGGTGCCGGTCGCCGGCAGGCTGTCGAGAAACGCCATCGCACCGGCGACCGCATCGGGTGCGAGCTCGATGCCGCGGGCGCGCGCGACGCGTTCGATCTCCTGCATCGCGCTGGTCACCAGCTGTCGGGTCTCCGGCGGCTCGCGCATCGGGCCGAGCGGCACACGGCTCACCGCCGATCCGCTCGCCGAGGCGATGAACAGAAACTTCGTCCACATCGCGACCAGGATGTCGGGCGGCAACACGACCGTCACCGCCGTGGCCTTCGCGAACGCCTGCTTCAGCCGCTCGACCCGCGCGCTCGCCGTCCGATCGAGCTCCCCGATCTCGAGCGTCGGGTCCGCCCCGGTGTGCTTGATGTGGCCGGGCGCGACGAGAAAGCTGATGATCTTCGCCGTCCCACCGAGGGCGTGCTCGCGCCCCACCGCCGAGGCGATCTGATCCGGCGCCTCGATCCCGTTCTGCAGTGGCAACACCGCCGTCTCGGGGCCCACCGCCGGCGCGATCGCTCGCGCGGCCTCCGCCACCTGCCACGCCTTGACCCCGAGCAGCACGTAGTCGACGACGCCGACCATCGCCGGATCGCCCGTCGCGTTCGCCGGCTTCACGGTGACATCGCCCTTCACGCTCTCGACCCGCAGCCCGTGCTCGCGGATCGCCGCGAGGTGCGCGCCGCGCGCGACGAACGTGACGTCGTGTCCCGCTTCGGCCAGCCGGGCGCCGAAGTACCCCCCGGCTCCTCCGGTGCCCATCACCGCGAACCGCATCGCTCAGCGCCGCTTTTCGATCACGACCTCGAGGTACTCGCCCGGCATCACGAGCGTGCTGTCGCCCGACCGGTTCAAGGCATCCATCAGCGCGACCAGGTCATTGTGCAGCCCGGTCTGCTTGTCGGCATCGATCGCGCCGAACGCCTTGTTGAGGGGTCCGTACAGCGTGCGAAACACCTCCATCCAGTGCGCCGTCGACTGGTAGCGGAACATGAAGTTCTTGCTCTCCGCCTTCACCGTCGCCGCGCCCCCAAACATCTCCTCGAGCGCGGCCTTCGTCCCCCACCGCGAGGGCGACTTCAGCCCCGGCGCCGGCGGCACGTACTTGCCGAGCGTCTTGAACAGCTGGCCGATGAACCCCTCGGGCGTCCAGTTCGCCAGCCCGATCTTGCCGCCCGGCTTGCACACGCGCAGCATCTCCTGCGCCGACTTCGCCTGATCCGGCGCGAACATCACGCCAAACGTCGACAGCACGACGTCGAACTCGCCATCGCCAAACGGCAGGTTCTCGACGTCCGCCTCCTGAAACTTCACCGATGTCGAGCCCTCCGCCTCCGCCCGCTTCTGCCCGGCCTCGAGCAGCGACGGCACGTAGTCGGTCGACATCACATCACACCATCGGTGCGCCGCCGCGAGTGTCGCGTTGCCATTGCCGGCGCACACGTCCAGCACCTTCGAGCCGGCGCGCAGATCGAGCGCTTCGCACAAGCTCTCGCCCACGATCTGCAACGTTGCCCCGATGATCGCGTAGTTGCCGGTCGCCCATGCACCCTTCTGCTTGGTCTTGATCGCGGCGTAGTCGATGCTGGTCTCGGTCATTCGCTAGCTCCTTGTGAATGGCGTCAACGCGCGGGCGCTCGGGCGCTTCGTGGCCCTCCCCGGACGCGATCGAACGCTACACCCTGCGCGCGCGCCGTCTCAAGTCGACGATCAACGAGGGCGGCGGACATCGAAAGCGGTGCCAGCCCCGCTGAGATTCAGCGCGTTTGCGCGGTGAGGTTTGGCTCGAACGCAGGCGAGACGCCCCGTGGAGTCAAGAGTGGCGGGTTGACGGAAGGGGTATAGGTCTGGATGAACCCGGTGCTACCTCCGCCACCGCCCGATGTCCCGAATGTCGTGTCTGTTCGTTTCCAGCCGTTCGACGGCGGTGCGCCTTCCCGACCGCCATTGCCGCCGGGGCCGCCGCCTTGCGAGCCCAGCCCACCGCGAGCAGATTCGGTTGCCGAACGGGTTCCATCGCCGCCACAGCCGAAATAGCCGAGCTCACATTGGCCTGATGCGTGGCCCGCCCCACCGCCACCACCATTCGAATAGAGCTCTCCAGTCACTGATATCGACATTCCTTGTATGACGATGTATCCGCCACTTCCTCCGCCACCACCGGGCCCCGGAGTCGGCGAATCGAAGATGTCGGTTCCACTGATCCCGCCCCCACCGCCGGCATCGATCATGCCTGGGATCGTAACGGCGCCGCGGCAAGAAATAACCGCAAGTGCCCCGCCAGCCCCGCCCGGATACCCGCACTTGTCGCCGAAAGAGCAGCTGCCCGCATACGGCTGACTCTGTGCCCCACCGACGAGCTCCACAAGCAGCGCCGGATTCATCGACGCTGCCGGACCTCCGTTGTTCGCGCCTCCATTTCCAGTGTCGTTGCCTCCGTCGGCACCAGTCGTCTTGAATCCGGCGCCTCCCGAGCCCGCGGGTACGATCCCTACTCCGCCAGATTTCGCGACGCCTCCACCCGGTCCGTTTGTCACCCCGTCGGCGCTTATATCTAGGACTCCGTCCAAGGCAATGTCATGGTCCGCCACAAGAGCAAGTGCGCGATTACCCTTTACAGTCAGCGTCCCAGCTGACCTCAGCACAATGCTCTCGTGCCGGAGGACGCAAATGTCTGGACCCGTCGCCTGGTCGATGATCCCGCCAGTGCAGTTGGAATCGTCGCTTGTATCCAGCGACATCGAGGACGAAACAGTGAACGCGGGCAATTCCGCCAGGACGTTGCAGACATCAGGTAGATGGGCTGGAATGATCTGCGGTTGGCAGTCGGCGCCTCCGGGCACGCACGGATTGCATCCGCCGCTCAGCTCGTTGCAGCCGAACTCGCAGCTGATGACGTCGTATTCGTTGCCCGCCGAATTGCATCTCAGAACCTCATCGCTGCGGCAGGCAGCGAACTCATTCGGCGTGCAGGCAACGGCGATGCACGTGTTCGGGGTGCCGCCGATCGACCCATCCTTGTCGCAGAAAGGTAGCGAAGGGTCGTGGCAGAAATTATCCGCGCACGACTTGGGATTTGGGGCGGTGCAACCGGAGAGGCCCGCCAGCAGGATCAAGCTCAACGCCTTCATTCGAGAATCTTTGCACGACATGGTGGAGGACCGTCGACCATAACCTTCAGTGGTTGCGGTGGACGAAGTCGGTTGCGTTTCACGACGTACGGAAGCGTGGGCCGTCTGAAGTATGTATCGAGCTCACTTCTCCGCATTGGAGCGGCGCGGATCCCAGGCCACTGGTTGAAGCCGGGTTCAGCTCAGTCATCCCCACGGGCAACGTCGCGCCAACTCGGGTTCAACAACATGTATCGCGTGCCGCGACGCCGAGAACGTTTTACGTTACGGGCGGCAGAAGCCGTTCGAGCAGCCGCTCGACGGCGCAGGGCATGGATTCGAGGCGTCGCAAGCCTGCGTGCAGTTCATCGCGTGTCCGAACGATCGGCACACGCAGGTCGCGCACTCGTCGCTGTTCGTACACACCTCGGTCAAGCCGAGCGTGCCCGCGCACGTCCCGCCATCGACGATGCGTCCCGCGTCGGGCGTTGGTTTGTCGTCCTTGCAGGAGGCGAAGACCACACCGGAGAACAAAGCGATGGTTATGGCGATACGCACGTCGTCATCATACTCCAGGTCGCACCGCATCGCTCAATGCATGCAGCCAGGACCGTCGTCGACTGCATGAGGGCCGAGAGGCGCGCGCGCTGTGACGACCTTCACATCGGTCGTGAAGCCCCCCTCGTTGTCCATGATCTCCATCTCGACGCGGATGCGCTTGTCGAACAGGTGTGTCGATCGCCAGCACACCTCGAAGATCACGGCGATCGACTGCGTCAGGGCGTACTCGCTAGAGCCGGCTGGCAGGTACGGGTAGCGAAACGGACAATGCGCGTCGAAGTTGAGCGGGACACCGGTGTCGTCGAAGTACGCGCGGATCCGCGTGCGTGGGTTGCGTGCGTCGTAGTTGTCGTTCGGATTGCCTGGGTCGAACCCGGTCATCTTTGCGTTGGCGATCAGCATGAAACCGTCCTGATTGCCGTAGTCGAGCGGAAGGTCCTCTGGCATCGACTCGAACCCGTCGCGTCCCGTGCCAACGGTGGCCGATCCCTTGGGCACGTGGACGAGATCCGGCCAGCACGGGCCTGACGGCGGAGCGTCGATGTCGATCGCGGCATCAACATCTGCCGCATTGTTCTCGCAACCACCGACGAGAATCATCGCGGCCACGTATGTGAGCCTCATTAGCCGTAGCGTACCAGCGGTGCACCGAAAGAGCTATGCTCGCATCGCATGCGAGCCATCTCGATCTCGATGTTGTTGCTCATCGCGAGCTGCGGAAGTGCCCCACCTACCGAGCCGGTCAAGTGGCAGCTCCTGGGTGAGGACAAGCCAGCCTCGCTCCTCGCGGTCTGGTCCTCGGGCCTCGACAACGTGTGGGTCGTCGGCGGACGAGAGGCCATCGGGCTCGGTCCCTCGTGTACCACTACGATGGCTCTGCGTGGACCAAGCTCGATACCGGGCAGGTCGATGTCGATCTGTGGCAGGTGTTCGGCTTCGCGGGAGGTGACGTGTTGTTCGGTGGATCCAACGGCACGATCCTGCGCTATCGCGCCGGCGCGTTCGAGAAGCTGCCGACACCTGGAGCAAACACCGTGTTCGGCATGTGGGGCAGCTCTCCCGACGACGTGTGGGCGGTCGGCGGTCAGTCGGCCGGAAATCCATTCGTCTGGCGTTACCAAGGAACAAACTTCGAAGTCGTCACGGGACTGCCGGCGGAGCTCGATACCGGCACGGTGTGGAAAGTCACGGGACGTGCGGCGGACGACGTCTGGTTCTCGTGCTCACGTGGCATCGTCCTGCACTGGAACGGGTCAACGCTCTCGAGCGAGACGATCGGCGGGACCGGCGAGTCACTTTTCTCGATCGGCTGCAACGCGGCTAGCTGTGTGACCGCGGGAACCAACACGACGAATGGCGTGCTGTACGAAAATGACGGGTCGGGTTGGGTCACCAACGTGCCGACCACCGACGGCCCGGTGTGGCGTGGCGTGACGCCGACGAGCGAGCAGCAATACGTGGTTGGCGTCATCGGCGTCGTGCTCAAACGGACTGAAGATCGCTGGACGCTCGAAGCCCACGGTCTCACGACCGAGGCGTTTCACGCAGCGTGGGGCGATCCAGAGGGCAACGTGTTCGCGGTTGGTGGCAAGTTCGACCGCGCGTTCACGACCGACGGGGTCATGATCTACAAAGGTGTTGTAGAACTTCCGCCACTGCCGTGAATGCGATCACCGCTGGTGCGAGCGTCCCCTACCGCCAGAAGAATTCGTTCGATCGTGTTGGTCGCGGATAGTTGAGCGCGTGATCGGTTTCGTCGTAACATCGTCGGCCTTAAGGGAGGCTTCCATGCGCACGCATCTTCTGTGCCTGACATACGGACTACTTGTTCCAGCCGCCAGCGGCTGTGGTGACAACGACAACAACAACCGGACCGACGGAGGGCCGGACGCGAAAGGCGAGTTCAAGGGATATAACGCCGACGAAGGTGGCGAGGTTCGCCACGAGTACGTCTACACCGCGAGCGGCGCGGTACGCACTCGCTCGACGACGTTCCTGTGGGAACCGGGGTCGATCGACTTCTTCACCTTTGCGAACCAGAACGGCTGCACCGACGTTCGCAAAGATCAGCCCAATCGCTTCTGGCCGACAGCGGTCAATCCGCAGGCCGAGCGCACGTATCTGGATCCGGGGATGGTGATCTTCAGAGGTGGGCCCACGGATCTGACCGTCGGCAAGAATGTCATGCCGTGGACTGATCCTGGCGGCCGTGACCATCCAGCCGGCGAAGTCAATCTCCACTTCCAACCGATGGCAGCTCCCGACGGCGCGACGTACCTTGCCGAGAAGGCGACGATCGACGTCGAGTTCACCGGTTCGAGCGAGATCCCAGCTCAGACGTTTGAGGACGTGATGTACATTCCGGCGGCATTCGCCCCGACCAATACGCCGCTGTGCAACTTGCCCAATGGCGCATGCGCTAGCTATCCATTGGTTGCTGACACGCCGCTCACGATGACCTGGACCACTCCGGAAGATGTACCGCCGGAGGGATTCGAGGTGCTGTCGTTGGTCGGACTCACGCACCCAACGAGGGGCCCGGCGATCGTTTGCATCGAGCCCAATGACGGCTCGATCACTGTCCCAGCCGAGCTCGTTAACGCAGCGCGTGCATATCACACGGATGGCGGCGTCCTCGCTCGCCAGACGTTGACTCACTCGGTGCGCGAGCTCGTGGATGCGAACGGCCCAACGGGACGTCGCATCGATTTCATCGGGATCTGGTGCTACGCGACTCCATTCACGGTTCCGTAGCGCAGTCCGCATTCGTCTGCCGCAGCCCGCCTTCATGGCGGGCTTTGTCGTTCTGGCGATTTTTCACGAAGATGTTGTGTTCGGCGCGTGGTCGTACCAATATTTCCCTGCGATCGGACCATGCGTTCACTGGTCTATGCGAGGGAGCCGAATGCGACAGCGCTGAGCAAAGCGCTGTCGGGGCCCGTCACGCGCGTCAAGAACCGCAAGGAGTTCTTGAACGCGACGTTGCGCGGAGCGGGCATCGCATTTGTCGACGTCGAGCTGCTCGGCCAGGTCGAGGGCGAGACGTCGAACGTGCCGATCGTGGGCATCGTCGACGACTCGTTGCCGACGACGATCAAGGCGCTCGGGGCGTATCCCTGGCTGTCGCATCTCGTGGCGAGCAGCTTGCTGACGAGCCCGTTCGCGAAGGCGCACCTGAAGATGTTCGAGGACCGGATCGCGGAGGGACCGGAGCACGTGTTCCTCGGGCCGGATGCGATCGGGCGGGTGGCGCTGTTGACCAGCTCCAACCGGCGCGAGCATCGGTTCGAGCGCATGCGGGAGTTCTTTGGCTCGCGCGGAATCTCGACGCGGACCGTGACGGCGATCAGTGACGTCGCGGAGGAGCTGGTGACGAACGCGCTGTACGACGCGCCCGTCGAGGCCAAGTACTTCAAGGCGCCGGTGCCGCGGACCGAGGATGTGGAGCTGCCGCCGGCGCACGCGTGCGAGATCAGCTACGGCATCGATCACGGGAGCGGGTTCGTCCGTGTTCGCGATCCGTTCGGTGCGCTGACCCGCGTGCGGTTGCTCGGCGTGTTGAACCGGTGCAACTCGAACGCGGTCGCGCTCGACGAGAGTCGCGGCGGGGCAGGGCTCGGGCTGTGGCGCGTGTTCTCGAGCGCCTCGACGATCGCGATCACGGTGATCCCGGGTCGGCTGACCGATATCCTGGTGCGCGTGCAGTCCAGGAAGGGCAAGTCGGTGAGCCGGCAGACGCTCGGCGTGCACCTGTTCTTCCCGGACGTCCAGGCGCTCGACGGTGCGCAGGGCCGGTTCGCGGCGGACCACGACTACGATCTGATGGACGAGTCCTTCACGTCCATCCATGCGGCGTAGGTGAAGGTGGGCCTTCACGGCCGACTTGCAGACCTCTGCACCCTCTGTTAACGATCAGCTCTCGCGTCGCTCGGAGCGATGCGAACCACTGGAGGCTTGTACATGAAGTGGACCATCGCCGGACTCTTGGCTGCCCTGATGATCGAGATGGTCGCGCCACCGCCACCCGCGGAGGCATGCGGCGTCAAGCTGACGGTGAAGAGCCGTGCCCCTCGCAAGGCCGTGGCTCGGTCGTCGAATCCGTCGGAGGTCTTGCTCCTCGGGCGGCCACCGCGCCGGCTCGAGCGTGACCTGGCAGCCGCCGGTCACCGGGTCGAGGTCGCGCCAACCGCGTCGGCCGCGAAGAAGAAGAATTACGCGGTCGTCATCGCGGACTCCGACAAGCAGAACGAGGCGCGCACCAGCTTCACCGAGTCGGTCGTGATGGTGCGCTCGAACGATCCCTCCACCGATATGCGCTCGGTCGAGAACCAGGTCGCGCGCCGTCCGACCGCCGTGGCCTCGGGTCGCGCGGTCGTTGCCGCCAGCGAGGATCGCACGCCAATCCGCGTAGGTGGCTCGGCGCAGGACAAGCCCGAGCCGGTGGCCTCGAAGCCGCCGTCGGAGCCGGTCGTGGCGCCCACGCCAACGCCGACGCCGCCTGCCCGCGTCGAGACGCGCGTCGAGCCGAAGGCCGAGACCCGCGTCGACCCGAAGCCCGAGAAGCCCGAGAAGCCGGAGGTCGTGAAGCGGACCGCGGACCCGAAGCCCGACAAGGTCGTCGTCGCGCGCGCCGGCGTGCGTGACGAGGTGTTCTTCAGCCTCGGCCGTGCCGAGGTCGAAGGCACCGCGAAGCTGACCAAGGCCGCGAAGTGGCTGACCGCCAACAGCAGCGTCAATGTCGTGATCGAGGGCCACGCGGATCCGTCGGGTAGCCCCGAGGGCAACCTGGCGCTCGGCCAGCAGCGCGCCGAGTGGGTGCGTGACTTCCTGGTCAGCGCCGGCATCGACACCGCGCGGCTCGAGGTCATCTCGTTCGGCGATACCAAGCTGAAGTACGGCCGCCACGATGGCCGCAATCGTCGCGCGGCGATCGTCGTCAAGCCGTAGACACAACGTGTGCAGGCCGGTCGCCGCCGAGGCGGTGGCCATCCTCAACGGCAGGAAGCCGGGGGCGTTCCGCAAGGCCGGGCTCGAGTGCGAGATCACGCACGGGCCTCGCCAGTCAGCGGGCGAACACGTGCGACCAAGTCGCACATCACGCCACACGCTCGACAAGTATCCGACCCTCGGCGGACCTGATCTCGTAATTGAAGCGCTTGAGAAAACTCAATCCGAGCAAGCCGTCGATCCCGAAGCCGCCGGGGAGGTCGTGGACGTGAATCAAGAAGTCATCGAACCCGAAGCCCAACGACTGGAAGCGCTTCACGCGCAGCGTGTACCCTGGCTCATTGCCGATCGCCGAGCGCACCGATGTGATCGCCTCGCCGTCGATGGGACTGTAACCCAGATCGTCGACGATGTCGGACGAGATATGCGTGTGTGAGGCGGCGGTGTCGAGCGCGAGCGAGAGCGGGCGACCGCCGTGCTTTCCGAACAAGTGCGCCTTGACGATGATCAGATCGCCATCGGGATCGAAGCGGCGAACGTTCACGGGTCAGCGCACGAAGTTCAAGGCGTGAGGCACGATGCGCCCGGTGAAGAAGTGACCGACGGTCTCGTATCGCAGCCCCGCGACGCGCATCTGCTCGAACGGCGCGCGGCGAGTGGTACCGTGCCCAGCAACGCGCGCCACGGTCCACTCGTCGGTCTCGTCGTCCCAGTCCATCTCGACCAGCGCCACCCACTGGTCGGGGTAGCGCTCGCAGATCTGGTTCCAGGTCAGCAGCTCCGTCACCGGCTCGTGCTCGATCGCGTGCGCTTCGCTCATGGCTTGATCGAGGGTGCAGAGCCCGCGGCCAAGAAGCAACTTCCCGGCTCGGTTGCCATTGTCCATCGTCGCACGCGCGCCCGGCTGACCCGCGCGCGTCGAGCGCGCACCCGAACCGACCGGCGGGCGGTCACGGCCGTCTCCGCCGTGGCCACCTGCGTCGAAGGCACGTAAGCTGAGTCCAGCGTGAGCGAGCAGGCACGGCGCGATGCGAGCTTGGACGACTTCTGGGCGATCCCGGAGGTGGAGCGGTTTCACGAGCTAATTGCTGGCGAGTTGACCGAAAAAGCGGCACCGACCGGCGAGCATGGGGCTGGAATCGTCGGTGCTGTCCATCCGGCGTTTCAGCGCCCGCTGGGAGGTGGCGGCCCCGGTGGTTGGTGGATCGCGACCGAGGTCGAGATCCTGCTGGGAAGCGAGATCGCCCGGCCCGATGTTCTCGGGTGGCGTCGCGAACGATGCCCGGACCGCCCGACCGGTACGCCGGTGCGGACGCGGCCGGACTGGACCTGCGAGATCATCTCGCCAAGTCGCCCGACCGACGACACGGTCAAGAAGCTAAGGCTCTATCACCGCGTCGCGATCCCGCACTACTGGCTCGTTGACCCGCGCGATCTCACCTTGACCGCGATGCGATGGAGCGAGGCAGGCTACATCACCTTGCTGCGCGCGGAGCGGGGCGAGGCCGTTCGCGCCGAGCCGTTCGAGGCGATCGCGATCGCCGTTGGCAGTTTGTTCGGAGATGATCCGCCCGACGTGTGAGTGCATGGGTCCCCATGCAATCAGGGACATGCGGGTCAAACTGCCCCACGCAGGAAACCACAGCCCACGCTTTGCGAACGCGCGCAGTAGTGGTCTAGATTTGCCGCATTCCAAGGGGGAACTTCATGCATCGTCTACGTTTTTTGCTTCCCATCGGCCTCGCCCTGACGACCTCGCTCGTCGCTTGTAAGAAGAAGGAGGCGAAGCCCGCTGATAACAAGGTCACCGAGCCGACGCCGACGCCGACGCCGACGCCCGACCCGGGCTCCGGATCTGCGGGCGGGATGGCGGGGGGGAGCGCCGGGTCCGGATCGGACGCGGGCTCGGCAGCCAAGCCGGCCGACGTGGCGAACACCACGGATGCCGACCTCACCCACTTCATGAAGAACCTGGCCGAGTTCAAGGAGTGGAAGCCGGTGGCCTCGCTGCCGGCCGGCGCACAGATGGCGCTGGTCGAGGGTGGCCCACCGTTCGCCGAGGGGAAGGGCTTCGCGTTCCTGCTCAAGTTCCCGAAGGGGTACAAGATCCCGCCGCACACGCACCTCGTGACCGAGCGCGTGACCGTGCTGTCGGGCGCGCTCGACTTCGGGCACGGCGAGAAGTGGGACAAGGCCGCGCTCAAGGAGATCAAGGCGGGCGGCGTCGTGATCGTCCCGTCGGGCCACGCGCACTTCGTGAGCACCAAGAGCGACGTCATCGTCCAGCTGCAGGGTGTTGGCCCGTGGGGCATCCACTACATCGATCCGAAGGATGACCCGCGCAAGCCGGTGCCGGAGAAGCCGGCCGATGCCGCGCACGACACCGACTCGGAGATCGAGGCGACGGCGCTGAACCTCGCCGACGTCAAGTGGAACCCGGGTCCACCGTCGCTGCCGGCCGGCGCGGAGATCGCCGTGGTCGAGGGCAAGCCGCCATTCCCGGGTGGCAAATCGTACGTGTTCCGGCTGAAGTTCCCCGACGGCTACAAGATCCCGGTGCACACGCACCTGGTGACCGAGCGCGTCGTCGTCACGTCCGGCACGCTGCGGTTCGGCATGGGCGACAAGTGGGACGACAAGGCGCTGAAGGATGTGAAGGCGGGCGGCCTCGTGTACATGCCGCGCGAGCACAAGCACTTCGTGCAGGCCAAGGGCGAGACCACGGTCCAGGTTCAGGGCGTCGGGCCGTGGGGCATCACCTACGCGAACCCCGACGAAGATCCGCGCAACGCGAAGAAGTAGATGAGCGTGTGAGCGGGCTCGCCGGTGGCGGGCTCGCGGGCGAGGTCACAAACTCGGGCCACGCTGCCGTATCGCACCCCAGATCGAGTGGACCTCCAGGAGATCCAGCTCTCGGTCATGAAAGTAGTAGACGTGACACCGGGTCTTCCGCATGAGGATCCACTGGATCAAATTGCCTCGCGCTCGACGGTAATGTTGTCCGATCGTCGGCGTGGCGCTCAGCTGTTCGAGGGTTTGCTCGAGCTCTTCGAGGAAGAGATCACTGCACTCGCGATTCTCTCGCCACCACTGGTCCGCTTGATCCTGCGGCGAGCCTCATCGAGCAGGACGATTTTCACGACGTGCTCGGTGTTCGGCGAGATATGTGCGGGCGTCGGTCATGCGGCCAGCTTCCGAGTCATCCAGCGCTCGGTCGAGTGACGCATGAAGCTCCGCTCGCTCCTCGACCGTCAGGTCGTCATCGAGCACGATGACCTCCACCTCAGCGCCGTCGGGCAAATCGGTAGGCTCGTCGACGAGGAGTCGCCTTCTTCACGTGCACCTTGAGCGCCTGCATGCGGTCGAGCTTAGCGCTTGTTGCAGGCGACGCGAATCCTCAGCTCCACTCGAGGATCGCGAACGTCCAGTCGTCGGTCTGACGCTGGTTGCCGCGGGTCTGGTCGGCGTGCTGGAGGATGGAGGCGGCCGCGTCGCGCAGGCGCTGGCCGCGCGTCATCTCGTACTGCTGGGCAAACCGGCGCATGCCCATCACGTTCCCGTTGGGGAGCAAGATCTCGGGGATGCCGTCCGTGTAGAGGAGCAGGCGCTCGTTGGGCTGGAGCTGGCCCTCGACGCGGCCGGTCTCGAACCCGAACTCGGTGCCGAGCGGTGCGCCAGGACAGAAGTGGACGCGGTGCTTGCCGTGGTTGTTGAGCGAGAGCATGGGCGGGGCGCCCGCACTGTGGAAGATCCAGTGGCCCGTGGTCTCGTCGAGCTCGAGGACGGCCATCGTCATGTGGTACTTGCCCTTGGACACCCGGAGGACCTCGCGGTTCAGCCGCTCGAGCCCGACGTTGATGTCCTGGAGCCCGTCCTCGACGAGGACGCGGAACGCGGTCGCGACGGCGGCGGTCACCATCGCGGGGCCGGGGCCGTGGCCGGTGACGTCGCCGACCATGATGAAGTGCTTGCCGGCGAACAGCTCGTGCCACCACCAGTCGCCACTGCACGCATCGGCGGGGCGGTAGAGACCGTAGAGCCGGAGGTGGGCGGTGTTGATCTCGTTGTGCTCGGGCAGGAAGCCGATCTGGACCGCGCCGGTCAGCTCGAGGTCCCGCTCGACGACAGCGAGCCGACCTTCGCGCTCGGCGCGCTGCACCCGCTGGCGCTGGAGCCGGATCACCAGGTAGGCCGCGCCAGCGATCAGGAGCAAGTAGATGCCGTAGGCCGGCCAGGTGCGCCAGAGCGGCGGCGTCACCTTGATCTTGAGTGCGATCGCCTCTTCTTTCCACACGCCGTGCTGGTTCGCGGCGCGGACGCGAAGTGTGTAGTTGCCACCGTCGAGCTTGGTGTAGGTCGCGTAGGGACGGTCGGTCTCGATGAACTTGTCATCGAACCCCTCGAGCTTGTAGGTGTAGCGATTCCTCCCGGGGGAGGCGAAGCCGAGCGCCGCGAACTCGATCTCGAACGAGTCGGAGTACGAGACCTCGAGCGACGGCAGGGTCCAGATCGGACGTGGGAGCTTGACCTCCTGGTTGAACACCTTGAACGCGGTCATCACGACCGGCGGCGCGTAGGTGTCACGCGTGATCTGGCGCGGGTCGAATGCGTTGAACCCGCCGGCACCGCCGAAGAACAGCCGGCCGCTGGTGCTGCGCATGAACGAGCCCTGGCTGAACTCGCTGTTCTGGACGCCGTCGGACGCGTCGTACGCCATGAACGTGCGTGCCTTGGGATCGAACTGCACGAGCCCGCCACCGTTGGTGCTCATCCACAGCTTGCCGGTGGCATCGGGGAGGATGCCGAACACGGTGTTGTTGGTGAGCCGCGAGTTGCCCGTGGTGAAGCGCTCGACCTTGCCCGACGCGGGATCGAGCCGGTTGAGGCCGCCACCGAACGTGCCGACCCAGACGCCCGCGGCGTCGCGGTGGACCGTCAGGATGTCGTCGCTGCTGAGGGTGTCGAGCTTGTCGGCCACGTGGCGGAAGCTGGTCGCGTTGTTGGCGGTGATGTCGAACCGCACGAGGCCACCCTTGGCCGTGCCGATCCACAGGATCTTCTTGTCGGTGGGATCGGGGTAGAGCGTGTAGAGGTGGTTCGACGTCAGGCCGCTCGACTCGTCGGCGGCATCGGTGGTGAACGCGGTGAACGTCTCGAGCTGCGGATCCATGCGGAGCAGGCCACCGCCCCACGACGCCAGCCACAGGTGGCCGCGCTCGTCCTCCCAGATGTCCCAGATCGTGTCGACCGGGAGTCCGTTCGCGTTGTCCTCGTCGGGGACGTAGCGACGGTAGCTCTCGGTCTTGGGATCGAACGCGACGAGGCCGTTGCGCTGGAGCGCCAGCCACAGCGTGCCGCGGCGGTCGCGATGGATCGCCGTGATCCACACCGACTCGAGCGACACGTTCTCCTCCTGGCCGAGGTTCTTGCCGAGGTTCTGGTACGTGGTGAGGCGCTGCGCACCCCACTCGAACTTCGAGAGGCCGTTGTACGTGCCGACCCAGAGCGTGCCGTCGGGATCTTCGAAGAACGAGTTGGCGTGGGTGCGCGTGCGGTAGTGACCGAACTGCTGGCGGTACTCGTCGAACTTGCAGATGCCGACGGTGAAGCCGCCGACCCACATCACGCCGCCCGAGTCTTGATACATCGACTCGACGGCGGGGAACGATAGCTTAGTCGGATCGTTGGGGTCGCTCGGGTCGTGCTGGTACCGCAGCACCTTGCCCGAGGCCTGCATCTTGTTGAGGCCGTTGGGCGTGCCGATCCAGATCACGCCCTTGTTGTCCTCGAACAGCACCGTGATGTGATCGTCGCTGATCGACTGCGCGTCGGACGCGACGTGGCGATACTTGGTGAGCACGCCGGTCTTGGGATCGAGCGCGATCAAGCCTTCGCCGTCGCTACCGATCCAGATCTTGCCGCTCGAGGCTGCGAGCATCGCGCTGATCGGCGCGGCGACCATGCCGGTGTCGTCGCCTACCTTGGGCTGAAACAGGGCGGTCGAGCCGTCGTCGGGATTCCACCGGATGATGCCTTCGCCGGCGGTGCCCATCCACAGCGTGCCGGCCTTGTCGGCAGCGAGCTTCGTGATGGTCGCGTCGAGCGGCTTGGTCAGGTACTCGGTGAACGTGCCGGTGGCGGGCTCGAAGCGGTTGAGCCCGCCGCCGCTCATCGCGAACCACACGCGGTCCTTGGGATCGCGCGTGATCGCCGTGATGCCCTCGGAGCTGAGGCCGCCCTTGGCCTTTGTCGCGGCGGGGAGTGCATCCCGGCCCCTCCCTTCCGGGCCGTAGCGGGTGAACGAGTCGGTGTCGGAGTCGTAAAGGTTGACGCCGTTCTCGGCGGTGCCGACCCACAGCTTGCCGCTCGCATCGAGCGTGAGCGCGGTGATGTAGCCCGACGAGATCGAGGTGGGGTCCTTTTCCGCGGGGCGGTAGATCCGCATCCGGGTCCCGTCGAAGCGCACGAGCCCGTCCTCCGTGCCAAACCAGATGAACCCGCGCTTGTCCTGCACGATCGCCCGCATGTTCGAGTTCGGCAGGCCGTCGGCGATCGTCAGCCGGTCGCAGCCGAGCGGAGGGGCGAGCCGCTGCACGATCTTGTCGGCGCCCTCGGGCTTGGGCTGACCGTGGGCCGGCGGGGTGACGACGACCCAGACGACGACCCAGACGACGACCATGAGCATCGCGAGAAGGACCTGGCGCATCGGCGTTTTGCAACATACCACCACTCGCGGATCAGGCCGATCTATCGGCAGCGGGCATGGTCTAGGCTGAGGCGTGACCGCAGTACCTGTCACGTCGAGCGACCTCTCCGAGCTGGCGGTCCAGCGGATCCTGCTCCAGCTGATCGTGATCATCGTCGCGGCGCGACTGCTCGCGTGGGTCGGCAAGCGGTTCGGGCAGGCCGAGGTCGTCAGCGAGATGTGCGCCGGGATCCTGCTCGGCCCGAGCCTGTTCGGCTATCTCGCGCCCGACGCGTTCGCCTACGTGTTCGCCGCCACCGCGCCTGGGACCGGCGCGCGTCGCCCTCCCGCTCGTGCTCGCGTTGCCGCTGG
>JBBJLY010000510.1:0-2514 GCA_037720695.1 Kofleriaceae bacterium
CGTCGTGTTCGGCCTCCCCGGCGGGGCCAACATCCCCACCTACGACGCGCTGTACGACGGCGGAATCCGGCACATCCTCGTGCGCCACGAGGCCGGCGGCGGCCACGCGGCCGAGGGCTACGCGAAGGCGACCGGCAGGGTCGGCGTCGCGTTCGCGACGAGCGGACCCGGCGCCACCAACATCGTCACTCCGATCGTCGACGCGATGCTGGACTCGGTCCCGCTGGTCGTGATCACCGGGCAGGTGCGCACCGACCTGATCGGCACGGACGGCTTCCAGGAGACCGACACGCTCGGCATCACGATGCCCGTCGTCAAGCACAGCTACCAGGTCCGCTCGCCGCTGGAGATCCCGCGCGCGATCCACGAGGCCTTTCACGTCGCGCGCTCCGGGCGCCCCGGCCCGGTCGTCGTCGACATCCCCGTCGACCTCAGCCGCGCCGAGATCGCCTACGAGCCGGTCACCGACCTGCACCTGCCCGGTTACCAGCCGACGATCGAAGGCAACGCGAAGCAGATCCGCCAAGCGGCGAAGGCGATGGCGGCGTCGCGCCGGCCGGTGATCTACGCCGGCGGTGGCGTCATCAACGCCAACGCGTCCGAGGAGCTGTTCGAGTTCGCGACCGCGGACCGCTTCCCGGTCACGTGCACGCTGATGGGGCTCGGCGGCTTCCCCGCCCCGCACCCGCAGTGGCTGGGGATGCTCGATGCGGCACGCGCGCGGCAAGCTACGCGATGGACGAGGCCGACCTCATCTGCGTCGGTGCGCGTTTCGACGACCGCATCACGGGCAAGCTGTCGAGTTCGCCCCGCACGCGAAGTTCATCCACATCGACGTCGACCCGGCAGAGATCTCCAAGAACATCCCGGCGCACATCCCGATCGTCGGCGACGCGCGCCACGTGCTCGTGAAGCTGATCAAGAGTACCGGTCGCTGGATGGCGTGCAGGGCTCGCGGCTGGACGAGTGGTGGGCGAAGATCGAGGGCTGGCGCGAAGCACCCGCTGCGCTACGACGACTCGACCGACGCGGAGATCAAGCCGCAGTACATGGTCGAGGCGCTCTACGAGGCGACCGGCGGCGAGGCGATCGTGACTTCCGACGTCGGCCAGCACCAGATGTGGGCGGCGCAGTACTACCACTTCAGCAGGCCGCGCCGCTGGATCAACTCGGGTGGCCTGGGAACGATGGGCTTTGGCCTGCCGGCCGCGCTCGGCGCACAGGTCGGCTGCCCCGATCAGACCGTCGTCTGTATCGCCGGCGACGGGTCGATCCAGATGAACATGCAGGAGCTCGCGACCTGCGCCCAGGACAAGATCCCGATCAAGGTGTTCATCATGAACAACGGCTATCTCGGCATGGTGCGCCAGTGGCAGGAGCTGTTCTGGGACAAGCGCTACTGCACGTCGACATGGGCAACTACCCGGACTTCGTCAAGGTCGCGGAGGCCTACGGCGCGACCGGAATGCGCTTCACCGACAAGGCCACGCTCGTCGGGGACATGAAGCGGGCGCTCGCGACCGAGGGCCCCGTGGTCGTCGACGTCCGCGTCACGCGCGAGGAGAACACGTATCCGATGATCGCGCCCGGTCAGCCTGCGCGCGACATGGTGGGCTAGACCTGTCATGGGAGAACCGGGAACGAAGGAACTGCTGAGCCTCGAGGATCTCGAGGCTGCCGGCGGACTGCATACCGGGCGCAAGCACATGCTGTCGATCCTCGTCGAGAACCAGGCGGGTGTCCTGACCAGGGTCGCCGGGCTGTTCGCGCGGCGCGCGTTCAACATCGAGACGCTGTCGGTCGGTCCGACGGAGAATCACAACGTCTCGCATCACGCTGACGGTCGACGGCGCGCTGCATCCGATCGACCAGGTCACCAAGCAGCTGCACAAGCTCATCAACGTGCTGAAGATTCGCGACCTCGAGCCCGACGACACCGTTACGCGCGAGCTCGCGCTGTTCAAGATCTCCGTCGAGGCCCGCAGCGCGCGGAGGTCATGCAGATCTGCGAGATCTTCCGCGGCAAGGTCGTCGATGTCGCGCCGCTCGGTGATCGTCGAGATCACCGGCACGACCGACAAGGTCGAGGGCTTCGAGCGGATGGTCCGTCCGTTCGGGCTGATCGAGATGATGCGCACCGGTGAGATCGCCATCAGTCGCGGCAGGAGAAACGACCGTAGCGGCGGCCGGCCCCATGTCGTTGATTGACACCGGCACGCTCGACGGGTCCCCGTTCGCGCTCGCAGCTGCCGACCGCAAGCGGCTGCGCAAGCGGCTCGAGCAGGCGATCCGCGGAGCGCGCCGCGGGAGCCGCGACGGCGTGCTCGCCGCGCTGACGGTTGCGGTCGCGCACGATGTCGATCCCTCCGCGGTCGTGCTCATGTCGCGGCGGCCGGACGATTCCTGGCTGTGCACCGAGCAGCCTGAACGCGACCGTGCCGCGCTCGCCGCGCTCGGCTGCGTGGTGGCGCTCGAGGCGCGCGGCACCGACCGCTTCGAGCAGGTCGCCGCGCG